>JBBQXC010000004.1:0-66355 GCA_038210005.1 Gemmatimonadales bacterium | reverse complement strand
TGCCCTTCACAAAGACGTCGATGTCCGTGACATCGAGGAGCCCCGCGAGCCGCGCTCGAATCGCCGCGCGGTGCGGACCGATCTTCGGACGTTGGGTAATGACCGTGATATCGACGTTGCCCACGCGCCAGCCGGCGTGGTGCAGTCGTGCCACCGCGGCAGACAACATGACCGTGGAATCCTTGCCTTGGTTCGCCGCATCGGTGTCGGGAAACATCTCGCCGATATCGCCGAGGGCCGCCGCCCCCAGCAATGCGTCCGTCACTGCATGGCAGATCGCATCACCATCCGAGTGACCGGCGCAGTGCATATCAGCCGGGATGTCGATGCCGCCCAGTCGCATGGGCCCGCCCTCGCCGAAGCGATGCGAGTCGTAACCGATGCCGACGCGCAGCGGAAGCGGCGCGCTCACGCCGCCACCGTCGCCTGCGCCTCGTGCGTTACCGCGCCACTCGCAACGAGCGAGTAGTCCTGTCGGCGCCGCGCCGACGTGAATCCGGCGTCGCGAATCAGTCGCTCGAGCTCACCGACGGTCGTGCGATGCGTGGTGTTGGCGGCCGACACGACGTTTTCTTCGATCATCAGCGATCCGAAATCGTTGCAACCGTAGTTGAGCGCCATCTGCCCGACCTTCATGCCCATCGTCACCCAGCTCGACTGCAGATTCGGGACGTTGTCGAGCACGATGCGCGAGATCGCGACCGTTCGCAGGTACGTGACCGCATCGGTTTTCGGCATGTGCGACATCGACGGCGTGTTCTCCGGCTGGAGCGGCCACGTGATGAACGCCGTGAATCCGCCGGTTCGCGCCTGCAGATCGCGTACGCGCTGGAGATGCTCGATTCGTTCGGCCAGCGTCTCACCGATGCCGTACATCATCGTGACCGACGTCTTCATCCCCTCGTTGTGCGCGAGTTCCATGATCTCGAGCCAGCGATCGGCGCCGGCCTTCTTGGGCGCCACGATGTCGCGCACGCGCTGCACCAGGATTTCGCCGCCGCCGCCCGGGATCGAATCGAGGCCGGCGGCCTTGAGCTCGCGGATCACGTCGCGCGCCTCCATGCGGAAGCGCGTGGCGAAGAAGTCGACTTCGCTTGGCGAGAACCCGTGGATGTGAATCGGATGATGCTGCTTGATATAGCGCATCAGGTCCAGATACCACTCGAACGGGATGTAGGGATTGTGCCCACCCTGAATCAGGATCTGCACGCCGCCCAACGCCTTCGTCTCCTCGATCTTCTCGCCGATCTGCTCGAAGGACAGGGTGTACCCTTCCCCGTGTTTCGGGCGGCGATAGAAGGCGCAGAATCCACAATCCGCGACACAGACGTTCGTGTAGTTGATGTTGCGGTCGACGATGTACGTGACGACGCCGTGGGGATGCTTCGCCTGCCGCACGCGATCGGCTTCCATGCCGAGTTCGAGCAGCGGTGCGTTGGTGTAAAAATCGAGGAAGTCACGCATGGATGATTCTCTTGCCAGCGGCAGCACACGGGAAGCCGATCACGCAGCCGGCAGGAACGCGAGGGTGCCATCAGGCACGCGCCCTGCCAGAACGAGTCGACGAAAGAATTCGGTGAGCCCCGCGAGATGCGGGTACGACAGACGGTAATCCAATCCTGAGAAGTACACGGCGCACACGTCGCGCGACACGCCGGTGGCCAGCGCCGCCTGAGCCGACAGCTGATCGATGTGGGCCAGCCCCCAGTCGCGGGACGCGATCAGCGAGGCGTGAGCCGACAAGGCGTCGTGAACCGGCGCCTGACGCTGCGCGACCCAGACCGCGAACACGAACGGCAATCCCGTCCACGATTTCCAGGCGTGCCCCAAGTCCTCGCGATAAGGATAGCGATCGGCCCATGCTCCACCGCGATTGGCCTGATCGAAGAGTTTGAGCGCGGCATCCCCAATCACCAGGCGCGCCTCATGCGGTTCATCCTCGAAGCGATCGACATCCGCGAGCTCGGCATCGCCCAGCACAAACTCGGGACGACAGCGCCACACGTTCTCGAACAACAGTTCGAGCAACGCGACCGAGGTCATGGAGCTGCGACTGACGATCACCTTGCGTCCACCGAGTTCCGAGGGCGGACGCTTGCTGAACAGCATGACGCTGCGCACGGGGCCGTCGCTGGTGATCCCGAGCTCCGGCAACAACAGGTAGCGCTTGGCGTCTCGTGCATACTCGACCGCCGACACGACGCTGACATCGAGCTCACCTTTGGCCATCAACCGGTTGAGCACGGTGGGGATCCCCGTGATCAAACTCCCGTTGAGCGGCACGATCCCACGATCGATCGCGCCGTACACGGGAAAGCAGTTGATATACGGGATGCGCCCGATGCGAAGCATGTCGTTCAGCCCCCCACGTCAGCGAGCGGCGCGATCGACTCGTCGAGCACCCCGGTCTCGTGAGGCTCGAATTCACGCAGGACGCGGTAGAACGAATCGCGCTCCGCCGGCACCTTGCCGGCGCCGCGGATGAGTCCGAGCAGCTGCGGCAACGTCATGCCCTGCGGGGTGTGCGCGCCGACGGCGTGGTAGATCTTTTCGCGCACTACAGTTCCTTCGATGTCGTTCACACCGAAATGCAGCGAGATCTGCGAGACCGGCGTGGAGACCATGATCCAATGGGACTTGATGTGCTCGAAGTTGTCGAGAAACAGGCGGCCGACGGCAAGGTTGCGCAGATCGTCGAAGCCGGTCGTTGCGGTGCCCTCGCGCTTGAGGGTCCTCCCGAGTTCGTTGTCATCGGGATGATACGCGAGCGGGATGTAGGCAAGGAAGCCACCGGTCTCGTCCTGCAATTCGCGCAGCATGTGCAGATGCTGCATGCGATCATCGATCGTCTCGACGTGCCCGTACAGCATCGTGCAATTGGAGCGGATGCCGAGCGTGTGCGCGGTGCGATGCACGTCGATGTAGTCGGCGCCACCGAGCTTCTTGTCGGCGATCACGTCACGCACCGCGGCACTGAATGTTTCCGCGCCGCCGCCGGGCAGCGTGTCGAGACCGGCTTCGCGCAGGGCGATCAGCACGTCTGCGCGGCTCATCTTCTCGATACGCGCGATGTGCGCGATCTCGACGGCCGTGAGCGCTTTGATGTGCACCTGTGGATGCCGCGCCTTGAGCGCGCGGAACATCGTCTGGTAGTACTCGAGGCCAGCCTTCATATCGAGTCCGCCGACGATGTGGAACTCCCGGGTGATCGTGCCGTCGGCACGATCGGACTCAGCGAGCACCTGCTCGATCGTGTAGCGATACGCCCCTTCTTCCTTGGGCAATCGCGCATAGCCGCAGAACACGCACGTCGTGCGCAGCACGCAGACGTTCGTGGGGTTGATGTGCTGATTGGACGCGAAGGTCACGCGGTCACCGTGACGGGCACGGTTGGCCGCATCGGCCATGGCGCCGAGGCCGAGTAGATCCGGCGAACGGAAGAGGGTTACGCCATCGGCGATGGACAGACGCTCACCAGCGCGCAGCTTTTCCCCGATGGGGCGCAGCGCGGGATCACGGAGTCGATCGAGATCAAACGGAATAGACACAGGCATCAGGGCGTACTCGGGCAAGTGCGCGACCCATTCGCGCAGATCTTCACCTCGATGAACGCCCCGACGGGCCTAGTCGTGCCACCGTCGGAGTGCGATCGAGACGTTATGACCACCGAACCCTGAACTGTTCGACATCGCGACGTTCACCGCCCGGGCCCGCGGGGTGTTCGGCGTGTAGTCGAGCACGCATTCGGGATCGGGAGTCGTGTAGTTGATCGTGGGCGGAATCATGCTGTCGCGCATCGCCAACGCACAGGCGATAAACTCCACCGAACCCGCCGCGCCGAGCATATGGCCGGTGGCCGACTTGGTCGAGCTGATCGACAACACGCGCGCGTGGTCGCCGAACACCGCCTCGATGCCCTTCGACTCGTTGGGATCGTTGAGTGGCGTGGACGTCCCGTGCGCGTTGATGTAATCGACGTCGGTGGGAGCGAGGCCGGCGTCGTTGAGTGCGCCGCGCATGGCCCGCTGCAGCCCTTCGTGCGCTTCCGGCTGCCCCGTGAGGTGATAGGCATCACCCGTGGCGCGGTAGCCGACGATCTCGCCGTAAATACGCGCGCCGCGGCGGCGCGCATGCTCGAGTTCCTCGAGCACGACGACACCCGATCCCTCGCCCATGACGAACCCGTCGCGGTCCTTGTCGAACGGACGCGAGGCGGTGGCCGGCGAGTCATTGCGCATCGAGAGGGCGCCCATGTTCGCAAAGCCGCCGATCGACATCGGCGTGACTGCTGCCTCGGAGCCGCCGGCGAACATCACCTCGGCATCGCCGTACTGGATGATTCGGAACGCGTCGCCGATCGCATGCGCGCTGGACGCACAGGCGGAGACGGTGGCGTAGTTCGGCCCCTTCGCCTGAAGTCGCATGGAAACGATGCCTGCGGCGATGTCGCCGATAAACATCGGGATGAAGAACGGCGAAATCTTGCTCGGTCCGAGCGTGCGATAGACATCGTGCTGGTCTTCGAAGCTGCGAATACCGCCGATGCCACTGCCGATGATGACGCCCATCGTTTCCGGGTCGATTGCCCCCGGAACGATACCAGCATCGGCCGCCGCCTGCACTGACGCCGCGACGGCATACTGCGCATACACGTCGGCGCGCTTCGCTTCCTTGCGCTCCATGTACGCGAGCGGGTCGAACTGCTTGACTTCGCAGGCGAACCGCACGGAATACTTCGACGCATCGAACTTCGTGATGTCAGCGCCCCCGGACACACCCGAGAGCAAAGACTGCCAAGTCGTCGCCACGTCGTTGCCGACCGGTGTAACGGCACCAAGCCCCGTGACGACGACCCGCCGTCGCATTAGCCCGCGACCTTGGCCTCGAGGTAGGCCACCGCGTCGCCGACCGTGCGGAGCTTCTCGGCATCCTCGTCGGGGATGTCGATGTTGAATTCCTTCTCGAACTCCATGACCAGTTCGACGATGTCGAGCGAGTCAGCGCCGAGGTCCTCGATGAAGCTCGCCTCGGGCGTGAGCTTCTCGCGCTCCACACCGAGCTCCTTTTCGATGATATCCTTGATCTTCGACGCGTGATCCGACATAGGAACGATCCTCTGGGATGTTGGAAAAGTTGAGAGTGGGGAACTTAGCCATGCAAGGGCGTCGCTGGGAGGGCTTGACGGCAAGAACCGCAAAGTCTGTCCCGGGCCGCCGGCGAATTACATGACCATACCGCCGTCCACCACGAACACCTGACCGGTCACATAACTGGTCAAGTCTGAAGCGAGCACGGCTACCATGCTCGCGATATCCTCGGCGCTGCCGAGGCGCTCGAGCGGAATCCCCGCACTGAGCGCACGGCGGGCCTCCGGTGTCATCGCCGCCGTCATGTCGGTGTCGATGAAGCCGGGAGCCACGACGTTGGCCAGAATGTTCCGCGACGCGAGCTCCTTGGCGATCGACTTGGTCATGCCGATCAACCCCGCCTTGCTCGCCGCGTAGTTCGCCTGCCCCTTATTGCCGATCAGCCCGACCACACTGGCCACGTTGATGATACGGCCATAGCGGCGCTTCATCATGCCCCGCGAGGCGGCACGACAGGTCGCGAACGCTCCTCGGAGGTTCGCATTGATCACCGCGTCCCAGTCGTCGTCCTTGAGGCGGATCAGCAGGTTGTCGCGGGTCAGGCCGGCGTTGTTGACCAGAATATCGAGCCGGCCGAAATCCTGTTCGACGGCCTCGACCAGCGCGACGGCCTGCGCCGTCTCGGAGACGTCGGCGGCGTACCCCCGCGTCTCGACCCCCGTCTGCGCCGCGATCTCTCGCGCCGCGGCATCAGCGCGCGCTTGGTCGCGCCCGGTCACGGCCACGCGCGCACCGGCCGTCGCCAAGGTACCGGCAATGGCGCGTCCGATACCGCGGGTCGATCCGGTCACCAGCGCCACGCGACCCGTCAGGTCGATGCGAAGTCCGCTCATGAGGCAGTCGTAGGATTCGAGATCGTCAAGGTCAGGCGAGGACGCCAGCGAGATCGAGCAACTGCTCGACCTCAGCAACGGTCCCGCACGAAAGAGTCTTTACCGACGGAGCGACGCGTCGCAACAGGCCGGTCAACACGGCGCCGCTGCCGATTTCGACGAAGGTCGCATCGGGGTACTGCTCGGCGAGCAGGCGGCTGACGCGCGTCCACTGCACCGGCGCCGTGAGCTGCTGCACGAGCAGATCGCAGGCGACACTGGCCGACGTGACCGACGACGCGTTCACGTTGGCCACCACGGGCACGCGCGGATCACTCCACGCTTCCGCGCGAAGGGCGTCGCGGAGGCCTGCCACCGCGGGTTCCATGAGCGGCGAGTGAAATGCGCCACTCACCGGCAGCGGGAGGCAGCGCTTGGCGCCCGCTTCCTTGGCCAGCTCCATGGCACGCTCGACACCGGCCACTTCTCCGGAGATCACGACCTGTTGGTCGCTATTGTAGTTCGCCGGCACCACGAGCCCTCGCTCGGCCGTGGCTTGCGTGCAAATGTCGTCGATGGACGACGTGAGCACACCAAGGACCGCGGCCATCGCGCCCGGCCGGGCCTCACCCTGCTCGTACATCAACGTGCCACGACGACGCACGATTCGGGCGGCCGCTGCGACATCGATCGCGCCGGCCACGTGATAGGCCGAGAACTCACCGAGCGAGTGGCCGGCGGCGGCGCGCACCTGCGGACCGATCACGCTCTGCACGAGAGCCCAGACCGCAGCGCTGTGCGCCAGCAACGCTGGCTGCGCGTTCAGCGTGCGCGTGAGCGCATCGGATGGCCCTTCGAAGGCGAGCGTCGAGATCGACGCACCGACGGCCTCGTCGACCTCTTGGAACACCTCGCGAGCGGCAGGAAAGGCCTCGGAGAGATCCTTGCCCATCCCCACCTTCTGCGACCCCTGCCCAGGCAGCAGCAGCACGTATTCCATATCGTTCCGGATGTCTGGTTCGGAGTGGCTGGCGATCAGAATCGAGCGACCAGCGATCCCCATGTAAAGCCGGCGCCGAAGGCGGCAAACAGCACGGTCGAACCGTCCTTCACACGGCCTTGCTCAACCGCGTCGCTGAGGGCGATCGGGATCGAGGCCGCCGAGGTGTTACCGAAGCGATCGACGTTGACGAACACTTTCTCCATCGAGATACCGGCATGCTTCGCCGTGGCCTCGATGATCCGCACGTTGGCTTGATGCGGAATGAGCAGATCGACATCCGCGGCGGTGAGACGCGCGCTATCGAGCGCACGGTCGGTGGCTTCCGCCATCGAGCGCACCGCGTGCTTGAATACTTCGCGACCGGCCATGCGCACATAGTGGCGCTTCGCCTCGAACACCTCGGGCGAGAACGGTTCCACGCCGCCACCAGCCGGACGCCAGAGTAGTTCAGCGAGCGCGCCATCCGAGCGCATGAACGACGAGAGCACACCCTTGGTGCTGCCCCGCTCCTTGTTGCGGCGCAGCACGGTCGCCCCGGCGCCGTCCGCAAACAGGATGCAGGTATTCCGATCGGTCCAATCCACGATGGTGCTGAGTTTCTCGGCACCGATCACGAGCACCGTATCGGCCGAACCACTGGCGATGAGCGATTCGCCCATGATCGCGCCGTAGAGCCAACCCGAGCAGGCCGCCGAGATATCGAAGGCCGCGGCACGCGTGCACCCCAGGGCCGTCTGAATTTCCACCGCCGTGGCCGGGAGCAGGTGGTCGGGTGACGCGGTACCGAGAATGATGACATCGATCTCGCCCGGCTGCACACCGGCGCGCGCCATAGCCATGCGCGACGCATCGGCCGAGAGTGACGTCAGCGTCTCGCCGTCTTTCGCGATATGACGCTGCTTGATGCCGGTCCGATCGACGATCCACTCATCATTGGTTGCGAGCCCCATCGCTGCGATGTCAGCGTTGGTCATGATGTTCTTCGGCACGGCGTGACCCGTGCCGGCGATGTAGGCGATCGGACGCTTCATGCGGCGTTTCCGGACGTGGTGGGCATAGATTCCGACAGCCGACGACCGATCTCGTCGGTCATACCGGACTCGTATGCGCGCAGCGCCACCAAGATGGCGTTCTCCATGGCGCGCGGCGAACTCTTGCCGTGCGAAATGATGCTGACGCCCCGGACGCCGAGTAGCGGCGCGCCACCCTGTTCGTCGACATCGAGTTGCGTGAGCGAGCGGGCGATGGCGCGGGCATCGAGCCCGGCGACCTTCGCGACCATCCCGATCAGCATGGGTCCGATGCTCTCGTAGAACTTGAGCAGCACGTTGCCGGTGAAGCCATCACAGACCACGACGTCGATCACGCCGCGATCGCACATCCCGTTGGGAATATCGCGTCCCTCGACATTGCCGAGGAAATTGAGCCCCGAGGCGAGCAGCCGCTGATGCGCGTCTTTCACGGCGGCGTTGCCCTTCTCGGCCTCTTCACCCACGGAGAGGAGGCCGACGGCCGGATTGTCGCGCCCAAGCAGGGCTCGGGCGTAGACGGTGCCGATGCGCGCGAACTGCACCAGCTCCTCCGGCGAACAGTCCATGTTGGCGCCCGAATCGAGCACCAGGATGGAGTCTTTTGCGGTCGGGAAGATGGTGCCGATGGCAGGACGGGTAAGGCCGGCGTGCAGTTTGAGATGCACGAGCGACGCGGCCATCTGTGCGCCGGTGTTGCCGGCGGAGACGAAGCCGTGCGCGTGTCCATCGGCCACGCGCTTGATGCCGACGACCATGGAGCTGTTGGTCTTGCCCCTGAGGGCAACGGTCGGCTTGTCGGTCATGGCGATGACGTCCGGCGCGTCGACGATCGACAGTCGATCACGGACGTGCGCCAAGGAGGCGAAATCGCCGCGCAGCAGCGCGCCGAGTTCGGCCTCGATGACCGAGGTCTGTCCTACGAGTTCAATGTGATGCTGCGGGGGCAGCGCTCCAAGCGCTTGGAGTGCGCCGGCGATGGGGGCCCGAGGGGCAAAGTCACCCCCCATGGCATCCACGGCGATGCACGCCAAACTTACGCTTCCTGCGCAGTTACCCGCTGCTCACCCGCATAGAACCCACACTCGTTGCACACGCGGTGCGGGCGCTTCATCGTACCGCACTGCGGGCACGACTGAATGACGATGGCGGGCGCGACCTTATGGGTGTTGCGAGCGCGCTTCCGCCGCTTAGATGTGCGGCGCTTCGGTACGGCCATGGGACTCTGACCTGAACGTTCGAGACGAGAAGAACCGTTTAGGCGTCGGAACCACGCAGATCGCGTAGTCCGGCCCAACGGGGATCAGTTGAGGGAGCACAGCTGCATGCTCCCGTGTTACGATCGGCACCACAGGTTGTGCAGAAGCCTTGGCAATCATCTCGGCAGAGCGCGAAGGCCGGAACGGCCAGCAGCCATTCCTCACGCACCGCCGGACGAATATCAAGCTCTCGCGCCCCAGCGGGAATCGGAAACACGTCCTGTTCGTCGGCGTCGTCGAGACCTGACTCCGCGAACAGCATATGCACGTCTTCCGATACAGCGACCGTCACCGCGCACAGGCAACGCCTGCACTCCGTGACCGCCGCCCCTTCCAGCCGGCCGCTCAGATAAAAGCGACCGTGACCTGCAGCAGAGAGTCGGCCAGTAACGTGCACACCGGCACCAGCCGGGCGCGTGTCGTCCGCCTCCCACACCGGATCCGATGTGTCGAGCACTCCGTCCACGCTCTCCGCACGGGCTTCCAGACTCCGGATGTCAAAGCACAGCATAGCCGTGTAACGTAGAGCGGGAGCCCCTTGGACACAAGGGCTCCCGCTGCCTTTTTCTCTCGCGGTCGATGCGCCCAAGTAGCGCCACGACCGCAAGTTAGCCATGCAGACGGCTCAGCTTGCGAGGACGTCGGTGCCGGCGAAGAAGATTGCGGCTTCGATGGCCGCGTTTTCATCCGAATCGGACGCGTGAATCGCGTTCTTGCCCTTCGACTCGGCGTACAGCTTCCGCACCGTGCCCTCGGCGGCTTCGACCGGGTCCGTCGCGCCGATGGCGGTACGGAGCGACGCCACCGCATCATCCTTCTCGAGGATCATGGGCATGCACGGGCCGCTGGTCATGAACCCGACCAATTCGCCGTAGAACGGGCGCGCCGAGTGCACTTCGTAGAACGCGCCGGCCTGGGCCGTCGTCATGTGCATGACGCGCGCGGCCTTCACCGAAAAGCCCTTCTTTTCGAGGAGGGCGATGATGTTGCCAGCGTTGCCCGCGCCAAAGGCGTCAGGCTTGATGATGGTAAGCGTGCGACGACCGGCCATGGTCAGAATTTGGGCAAAGGGTTATCCAGCTGCGCCGGAATGAAGGCGCGGCGCGAGCCAGAGGCCCCCGCCGCGCGCAAGTTAACGAGACCAGGTCGGCATGACTATACGCCAGTCGCCGGCCCGGCCAATGGCGCACCGATCAGGGATCACGCAGGAATCTGATGATCTGGTCGAGTTTCGCTGGGTCGTCGATCGTGCTTTGCCCGTACGGCACTCCGAGAGAGTCGAACCTCTCCCGTGCAGCAGGCGAAGCAGCGGCGACAAGTAGCAGCAGTCCATCAGTGAAAGGGATGAGTCGGCGACCGTATTGCGACGACAGCAGCTCCCAATCGGGCGATACGTCACTCAGCTTGGATCGCCGCTTCTCCAGCCGTGGATACTTGAACCCTTTCGGCATCGCCACAACCCGATCCTCGACCATGTACTCCGCGTGATATTCGGCCCACGCTGCCGTGAGCGCATCGACTAGCTCTGCGTCCGGTACGACCAGGCCGAACGCACGCCGCACATCGTCCACGCGGAAGTAAAAGCGATCGTCAGTAATAGTGCAATCCGACGAATTTTGCATACAGCCTATCTGCTTGCGTAAAGGTACCTGCGAAGTTGCTCGGAAGGCCCGGAAGCGGCTTGACCGCAATGTTGGCTGTGAGCCGATTGATCCAGAGTAGCTGCTCTCCAGGTGTGCCAGCCCGAATATGGGTGGCGAACGGTGCGAAATTTAACGCGTAACTTCCCCGCCAGCCGTAGGCGCCTTGATTTGTGCCACGATTTCCGTTTCGCGTCCAGAGGGCATCGGAAATGTAGAAGTAGTGCCGATCGCCGCGCTGACATGTGAAGTCAATTTTTACCTCCGGCGAATGGATGTGCGTTGCCCTAAATAGAAGCCTTGGTCATTCACGGGCTCGTAGGCTGCACCCAACTCTTCACCGGATTCAGTACCGACATCTACCGTCATGGTGTCCTCGTGCCACTGCGGGAGAGGTCCTCCGCCACCACCTCCCCCGGGATCTGAGCAGCCGACGCTCCAGTTCTGACAATCGAAGGGATCGCAACGGTCATTGCCGATCCAACCGCCGTCCCGGCACTCTTCTCCGTTACATCCGGTGGCCTCGTAATTGTAGAAGAAGCAGCAGTCACCAACCTCCATGTTGGTTGCTCCACCACCACTGGGAGTTGCCCTCGTCTGCGTACCGCGGCGCTCGAGTCCGCCGCAGATTCCCATCGCTAGCCTCGGCCGACCAACGTCGGGAGCACTGGGTGCATTTACATCCGCACACGCGCCAAGCGCAATTCCGGCAAACATCACCAACAGGGGAGACAAAAATCGCCAAACTCGGTGCATCCCTAGCTCCTTGAGCAAGAGAACGAGTCACATCACAAGTCGCGTCGATGCGCAGTTGTCGAGCACCGCACGCGCAAGAGAGTACATCGGTTAGCTCATCGACGCCACACATCGGCGCCGATGAGCTAGCCGTGCCTCTACAATCGCGCCTTGATCAAGTCAACGAAGTCCACCGGACGCTGAGCGACGCCCATGCCGGCAGCCAAGAACGACTCGATCTTCTCGGCGGCCGTGCCTTCCGAGCCGGAGATGATCGCACCGGCGTGGCCCATCCGACGGCCCGGCGGAGCGGTCTGACCAGCGATGAAGCCGACCACCGGCTTTTTCATATGCGCCTTGATGAACGCCGCCGCTTCCTGCTCGTCGGTTCCGCCGATTTCGCCCATCATCGCGATGGCCTTCGTTTGCGGATCCGCCTCGAAGGCCGCGAGGCAGTCGATAAAGTTCGTACCGTTGATCGGATCACCGCCGATGCCGACGCACGAGCTCTGGCCGATGCCGGCCTTCGTGAGCTGGTTGACGATCTCGTAGGTGAGCGTGCCGGAGCGGCTGACGACACCGACATTCCCGGGCATGCAAATGCGGCCCGGAATGATGCCGACCTTCGACTGGCCCGGCGTAATGAGTCCGGGGCAGTTGGGGCCGATCAGACGCGCACCATGTTCCTTCACGTACGGATACACCTTGGTCATGTCCAAGACGGGCACGCCTTCGGTGATGCACACGATGAGCTTCACGCCCGCCGCCGCCGCTTCCATCATCGCATCGGCCGCGAACATCGGTGGCACGTAGATGACGGACGTGTTCGCGCCCGTGGCCTGCACCGCGTCGTACACGGTGTCGAAAATGGGGACGGTGCCTTCGAACGTCTGGCCGCCCTTCCCGGGCGTCACGCCGGCCACGACCTGCGTGCCGTACTCCATCATCTGCTTGGCATGGAACGAGCCGTCGCGGCCCGTGATGCCCTGCACGATCAGCTTGGTGGCATTGTCGATGAAGATGCTCACGCAGCACCTCCCTTGGTCGCGAGTTCGACGGCGCGCTGCACGGCCGCGTCCATGTCGTTCGACGCCGAGAAGCCGTTGTCTTGCAGGATCTTCACGGCAATCTCCTCGTTGGTGCCGGTGAGACGGATCACGATAGGCACCTTGAGCGGATTCGCCTTGGTCGCCGTGACGATGCCATTGGCCACGTCATCGGTGCGCGTAATACCGCCGAAAATGTTGAACAGGATGCACTTCACATTCGGATCGGACGTGATGATACGCAGCGCGTTCACGACCTTTTCCGGATTCGACGAACCGCCAATGTCGAGGAAGTTGGCCGGATCGCCCCCGTAGTACTTCACGAGGTCCATGGTGGCCATGGCGAGCCCGGCGCCATTCACGACGCAGCCGACGTTGCCGTCGAGCTTGATGAACGTGAGGTTGGCATTGCGCGCGTCGACTTCGCTCGGCGCTTCTGATGACTCGTCGCGCAGCGCGGCGATGTCGGGGCGGCGATCGAGTTCGTTGTCGTCGATGACCATCTTACCGTCGACCGCAATCAATTCACCCGTCGGGGTAAGCACCAGCGGATTGATTTCGGCAAGCGAACAGCCGGCGTTCATGAACGCCGTGTACAGCTGCTGCATGATCTTCGCGGCTTGACGCGCGAGCTTGACGTCCTTGAACAGGAAGAAGCCCATGCGCATCGCTTCGAACGAGAGCAGTCCGTACCGCGTGTCGACCGGATGATACAGGATCAGCTCCGGCGTACTCGCCGCGACTTCTTCGATGTCGATGCCGCCGGCCGCGCTCACCATGAACACCGGCTTCTTGGTCGCACGATCGACGATGATGCCGACGTACGCTTCGGAGCCGATGTCGGCCGCGACCGTCACGAGCACTTTCTCCACCGTGAGATCCTTGATGGTCATGCCGAGAATGGCGGTCGCCTTCTCCTTGGCCGCTTCCGGCGTCGGGCAGAACTTCACGCCACCCGCCTTGCCGCGTCCACCGGCATGCACCTGCGCCTTCACCATCACCGCAGCGCCGTAGCGCTGGGCAATGGCTTCCGCCTGTTCCGGCGTCGTAGCGATCTCGCCGGGCGGGATCGGCACACCCGCCGCCCGCAACAGTTCTTTCGCTTGATACTCGTGTAGGTTCACGCGTTCTCCGAATCGAGGAATGTCATCGGTTCAATGCCAGGTGGTCGTGCGAGACGACAGCAACCCGCCTGTCGTGCATCGCGCGCCCATACGTGCCCGGCACCGTGAACCGGCGATGCCAAACACGGCCGCGTTCATTGCGGCGGTCGTTCCAATACGCGGCCCAGACTATCAAACGCTGCACCGAACCTCGACCAATCGCCACGCCGCAGTGCCTCTCGCATCGCGGCGTACCAGCGTCGGGCTTCATCCGACGACGGGCCCTCATCGACTGAGCCAACCGCGGGCACCGATGGCATGGGGATATCTCCCATCCGTCCCAATGTTTCGACCAACGTGGTCCCGACCCCCAACCGGACGCCGTCCGAGGCCACGACACGCGCGATGATGGTGCTGCCGTCGCTGCGATTCCAGAGCAGCGGCTGCACCAGCAGCGGTCCGGTCGCAGTCATCAGCGTCGTAACCCGTCCGGCGCGGATGCGCGGTTCACGCCGAGCGCCGTCGGGCATCGTGCCCCGTGCGCTATCGAGCGCTGCCTGCAGCCGCTCTGTCACCGTACTCCAACGTTGACGCGGGACGGTGGTGGAGTCCCACCACGTTTGTCGCGCCATGCCACCGCTCACCGTCACGACACCACCGATCTCATCACCGCCGTCGAGCAGCGGCACGCTCCAGGCCACCAGACGCTCGCCCTCATTCCCGATCCAGTGCGGCGGCGGTGCCCCGCCGACCAGGGCGCTGTCCGGCAATTGACGGACGACCGATCCCTCGAGACGCGACCCATATCGCGCGAATGTTTTGATCTGCGCCACGGCGCTTTCGTTCGCCGGCGGCAGCTGCGCCACGAGTTGCGGCGGCAATTCGCCCGGCGCCGCGAACAACGTCGGTAGTCGGGTCATCCACGTGCGCGTCGGGGCGTCGGGCCGCAGCGCGGCGACGAGACGCACGCGACCACTCGACGCTTCGACGACGGCGGTGGCGGCCAGCCGGAAGTAGCTGTATACCCCCGTCGCCAGCTGCCATTGCTGACTGAGCGGATAGCGATCGGAAGCGCTGTAGAGCTGCAACGTCCAATACAATCGACCGTCATGCACCAGCGGCAGCACGCTGTTGCCCTGCACGAAGATCGGTGCCAGTCGTTCCACGCGTTCGCGCACATCGCGGTGCGTTACCAGCAGCGGTTCGACGGCCGCGGTGTCCGCATCGAGCAGCGAGAGGTCGCGGAGTGCCCAGGCATGCGCGACACGCGCACGTAGCGACGTCAGCGAGACGCCAGGAACACCGCGCGCCTGATCAGCAGCGAGCAGGCGTACGCCGCGCAGCCCTGGACCTACCAGCGGCTCGTTGCCGGCATAGTCGTCCGAGGTCGGCGCAAACTCGATTTGGCTGTCACGCAGCGTCGGCCGTGTGGCGTCCACCGTCGACATTCGCCAACCCTCTGCGCTTCCGACTGGCCGTCGGATGACCAGCGCGGTGGGTCGGTCGCCGACCACCGTCCAGCCGATAGGCGCCACGTCGATCAGAGGCTGGCCGGATGGCGTCTCGTCGCGAGGCTCGATCTCGGTGGTGCGCGTCGCGGGCATGGCGGCCGCCAGCGTGCTGCGGTCCCAGAGGCTGAGGCGCGACGGCAGCGCGGCGCGCTCAAGGCGGGCAAGCGAGGTGGCGCCGCTGTCACCATGCACGACTCGTATCCCTTCCACATCGAAGGCGCGACGGCTGTACAGCGCACGAGACGCGATGTAATCGAGATCGCGTGTCGCGGGTTCGCCAAAGAGGCTCGTGCGGGCGAGCACCGCAGGAGCTGCATGCCGCAGGCCCAGAGCCGCGACGAGGATCACCGTGAGCGTGAGAAAGGACGCGCGCAACTGGCCGACCCAGCCGGTTCGAAACACGACTAGTGCGGCGAGCGCACTGCCGAACGACAGCACGCTATCCATGCGCAGGGTGACGCGATGATCGACCTTGAGGAACAGGCCATCCGGCCCGCTGCCCTGACGCAACAGATCGAACGCGTCGAGGCGATAGCTCCAGGCCAACAGCAACAGGACGATGGCGCCGAGGGCACTGAGGTGTCGGCGCACGTGCGTGGACGCGGCAACGCGGCGACCCTCCATGCGCAAACTGCGCGTGAGCGCGTACAGTACGACGACCAGTGCCGCCATCGAGACGACGCTCACCAGCGACCAGAGATACAGCGTCTCCTCGACAGGCAACCAATAGAAGTAGAAGCCGAGATCACGCCCGAGTACGCCTTCGATCTCTCCGAACGGCAAGCCATGCCGCAGTAGCGCGAGATCCACCCAGTTGGTGAGCGGCATCGCCAACACACCGCCAACCGCGAGCGCGAGGACCACCGTGACGGCCAGCAACCGTTGCCCCGAAATCATCGCGACCAGTTCGAGATTGGCCACGCGCGATGGCACCGCCACCGCAACGATCGTGCGGCGCACGGCATGCAGATTGGCGAAGGCGAAGAGCGCGCCGAGTCCCCAGGCGCCACCTTGGAGGATCGCCGTGTCGATGACCTGCTCCCAGAAGAGCGCCGGCTGGCCCATCGCCGTGAACCACGCGTGATCGACCAGCAGCGCCGTCACCGCGCGCCCCAGCAGGAGCACCGCGGCAGCGACCGCCAGACCGAGAAACAGCCCGCCGCGCGCGCCCATCTCAGCGACCCGTTCGCGCGATCAGAGCGAAACGCCCTGAGTATGCAGCCAGCCTTCCATCACCCCGCGAATTTCCGCCAGGCGCTCGGCCGAGCTGGCCTCGAAGCGGGCGACGATCACCGGCTGGGTGTTCGAGGCGCGTAGCAATCCCCATCCGTCTCCAAACAGGACACGCACGCCATCCACATCGATGACATCGTACGTGGCCTTGAAGTGCTCCGCAGCGCGGGCGACGATCGCGAACTTCGACGCCTCGTCGGTATCGATGCGCAACTCGGGCGTAGACACGAAGGGGGGCACGTCGGCGAGCAACTCGTCGATGCGCTTCCCGGAATCGGCAATGATGCGCAGCAGTCGCGCCGCCGCATACAAGGCGTCGTCGTGCCCGTAGAAGCTTTCCGTGAAGAACATGTGCCCCGACATCTCACCGGCGATCGGCGCGTGCATCTCCTTCATCTTGTCCTTGATGAGGGAATGCCCTGTCTTCCACATCACCGGGACACCGCCCGCCTTTTCAATGCCGTCCATCAGCGCCTGCGAACACTTCACATCGAAGATGATCGGTTGACCGGCTCCCGTGCGGGCGAGCACGTCGCGCGCATACAGGATGAGAATGTGATCGCCCCAGATGATACGGCCGTCGCGATCCACCACGCCGATACGATCGGCATCCCCGTCGAACGCAACACCGATTTCCGCACCACTTGCCTTCACGGCCGAGATGCAATCTTCGAGATTCTCGGGGACCGTGGGATCGGGGTGGTGATTGGGGAACGTGCCGTCGCTCTCGGTGAAAAGACCGATGCCGTCGATCCCGAGCGCCGCCATCAACTGCGGGGCGACCAAGGCCGCCGCACCATTTCCGCAGTCGTACACGACCTTGAGCGAAGCGCCGTCCGGACGGGTGATTCGCCCCACGCGCGCCGCGATGTCGCTGACGTAGCGATCGATGACCGGCACATGGCGCACGGCGCCGTTGCCGGACGGAAACACACCACCCACGATAAGGCGGTAGAGCACCTGGATCTCTTCACCATGCAGCGATCCCGTGCCGACGCACATCTTGAATCCGTTGTACTCGGGCGGATTGTGCGATCCCGTAATCTGGATGCCGCCGACGACCGGCTCGTGATGCAGCGTCCAGTACAACAACGGCGTGGGGACGACGCCCACGTCGACGACATCGACGCCGCACTCGGTGAGCCCACGTACGAGCGCATCACGCAGCGCGTCACCACTTGGGCGGTTGTCGCGACCGACGGCGACGGCGCCCGTGATGCCGTTCGCGTCGAGATACGCCGCGTAGCCGCGTCCGAGGCCGTAGGCCACTTCCTCGGTGAGGTCGGTGCCCACGATGCCGCGGACGTCGTACTGCCGGAAGATCGTCTGACTGATGGACATTATCGAAGAGGGACGAAAGTCGGAATTGATGTCGCGCCGCGCACGGCGTGCACGCTCAACGGATGACGCTCGCGGCCTGCAGCCGCGGCGCGCCATTCGACGACGGCGCCCCCGCGGACGCGGCGCTGCCGGGAAGTGCGCGACGGGCGAGTTCGATCACCGGCGTCGGATAGACGCCCAGCACCAGTAGCACCACACAGGTGACCGTGATGAGCGACTGCGCCATCGGAATCGTGGACGGCACCGGATGGCCTTCCGGGCGCGGGCGCATGAACATCGCCGAGATCACGGAGAGATAATACGCCGCCGAGACCGCGCTACTGAGCACCACGATAACGGCGAGGATCGTCTGCGGCGTGGTGGCCTGGAGTGCCGCTTGCAACAGATACCATTTGGCGAAGAAGCCCATGCCCCCGACGACGGGCATGCCCATGAAAGCAAGCAGGAACACCGACATCGCGACCGCAAGCCACGGTCGGACCAGCCACAGCCCCGCAATATCGTCGAGCGTGGGCGAACGGTCGCGTCCACCATTGATCGTGATCAACACGCCGAAAGCGCCCATCGTGGCCAGCGTGTAGGACACCGCATAGAACACCAGCGCCGTCGTGCCCGCCGTCGAAGCCACGACAATGGAGACGAGCAGATAGCCGGCATGTGCGATGCTGGAGTAGGCTAGGAGGCGCACCAGATTCTTCTGCGAGAGCGCCAGCACGTTGCCGGCGACCATCGTGACCACGGCCAACCACCACATCGCCGAGTGCCAGCGCCCGGCAGCCCCCGGCATGGCTTCGATCATGACGCGCGCGAACACGGCGAAGGCCGCCGTTTTCACGCAGGCGGACATGAATGCCGTGATCGGCAACGGCGCGCCGTCGTACACGTCGGGCGTCCACAGATGGAACGGTGCCGCGGCGACTTTGAAGCCGAAGCCGACGAGCAGGAGACCCGTGCCGACCATGAACATCGGTCCCAGGTTCTGCTGCGTCGACACCCACTGCGCGATATCGACCAATCGCGTACTGCCCGTCGCACCGTAGATGAGGGCCATGCCGTACAGCAGGAAGCCCGTGGACACCGAGCCGAGGAGGAAGTACTTCACGGCGGCTTCCGCTCCGCGCGCACTTCGGCGATTCACGCCGGCCAGCACATAGATCGCGAGCGACATCAGTTCGATGCCGAGGAACACGAACATGAGATCCCGCGCCGCCGACAGCACCATCATGCCAGTCGCCGCGAGCAGCATCAACACCGGCACTTCCGGACTGAAGGCGGCGCTGCGGTGATGCTCGGCGTCGAGCAAAATGAGCGAGAGCACCGTGCCGAGCAGAATGACGAGATCGATGCCCCACCGGAACCCGTCGCCGGCAATGCGCTGATCGGGCGTCCCGTTCACGCCGTCGCCCCACGCGATCATGACGACCAGACCGACGAGGAGACAGAGCACGATGCTGAAGCGGGTCAGCGCGCTCGTCTTCTCGGCACCTTCCGCCACCGCGGCGTTGTTGCTCTGTGGATTCCACACCGTCGCCAAGAGCAGGACCATCGCGCCGGCGGACAGCAGAAGTTCAGGAGCCAAGGCGCGGAACAGAGCGCCGACCGAAAGTGTAGCGCCCATCAGCGGACCACGGAGACGTTGGGGAGCGAGGTGGCGGCGTTCGGACCGAAGCGCACCGACTCGATAATGTCCTGCGAGGCGCGCTCGATACGCTGGAGCATCGGCTGCGGAGAAACACCGAGGTAGATGATCGCGACGGCGAACGCACCCATCACGACACGCTCGCGTTTGGTGAAATCGGTGAGCAATCCGTTCTTGGCGGTATCGATCCGTTCGAACAGGATGCGCTGCAGGGCGCGAAGTCCATAGGCCGCCGCGAAGATCACGCCGCTGGTCGCGATCACCGCGAGCACGGGGCGTTCGGCGTAGGTGCCGATGAGCACGAGGAACTCACCGACGAAACCGCTCGTGCCGGGCAGCCCGATCGTGGACAGCATCACGAGCGTCAGCATGACGCTGAACATCGGCACCACACGGGCGATCCCGCCGAAGCCGGACATGTCGGTGGTGCCGCGCCGATCTTCGAGCATGCCAACCAGCAGAAAGAGCGCCGACGTGGAAATCCCGCTGCTCACGATAGAGACAACCGCCCCCTGCACCGCCTGCTGCGTCAGCGCGAAGCAGCCAAGCATGATGAATCCGAGATGGCTGATGGAGCTGTACGACACCATGCGCTTCATATCGCGCTGCGACATGGCGAGCAGCGCACCGTACACGATGGCGATCACCGACAGCACGAGAATCGTGCTCCGCACCGTGGGCTCCATGGCGGCGGCCGGGAAGAGCGGGATGGCAAAGCGGAGCATCGCGTAGGCGCCGACCTTGATGCCGAGCGTGACGGCCGCGAACGTGGGTGCGGCCGCCTGCGCATCAGGGAGCCAGGTATGGAACGGCACCAGCGCCGACTTCACGGCGAACGCGAGGAAGAACGCACCGAACATCCAGAGTTGGGCGCGCGGCGTGAGTGCAAGTCCCATCAGCTGATCGAGATGGAACGACGTGCCGCCTCCCAGCGTCCACAGCGCCAGAATCGCCACCAGCATGAGCAGCGAGCCCACAAGCGTGAACAGCACGTAGCGCAGGCTGGCACGCGACTGTCCTGCCGCGCCCCACACGCCGATCAGGAAGTACGTGGGAATCAGCATGAGCTCCCATGCCAGATAGAACGCCAGCAGGTCGAGCGTGACGAACACACCGATCAGGCCCGTGGTCAGCATCAGCACGAGGGCGCCGAACGCCGGTGTGCGCACGCGCACGTTGTTCCAAGAACCGAGTAGTGCCAGCGGCAGCACGAGGGCGGTCATCACCACCATCGGGAGCGACAACCCGTCCACACCGAGGCTGATCATGGCTCCGATGTCGGAGAGCCACGGCAGGTCGACGCGCGCCTGCCAGCCACTCGCAGCGGGGTCATAAATTACCCACAGCACAAGGCTGAGCAGCGCCTCGATGGACAGCGCGGCGAGCGTGAGCGTGCGGGCGTCCGGCCCGCCACTCGGCGCTTCCGTGCCGTCTTCGCTACGCGACATGTCGCGCCCGCCGAAGCGGACGAGCAACGCCGCCGCCATCGGCCAGAGCAGCATGGCCGGCAGTACCCACTGTGCGGCACCGATTGAAAGAAGGAAATCGCGCATCGGTCAGCTCAGGGTGAGGGCAGCAAGAAGCGCGAGGGCACCGGCCACCAGCAGCCAGGCGTATTTGCCCACGTCTCCATCCTGCAGCTTGCTGCCCACGAGAGCTGCGGTCCGCGACAGCATCGACCCGCCCACGTTGAAGGCGCGATCAATGCCGGGTTCGACGCCGCGGGTCAGCACGACATTGGCGAACGCGGAGATCGGTCGCACGATGATCGCGTCCACCAGTCCATCCACGTGGTAAGCGCGCGCAAGCACACTGTCGTCGACCGGCGAGTGCGCCTTGTCGGCGATCGGCTGGCGATAGCGAAGCAGCGCAATCACGATGCCGAGCACGGCGACGGTGGTCGCCACGGCGACCAAGATCGTTTCGGTGCCATGATCGAGGTGTCCGGTACCGGCCAGCCGAGCCGCGCTTCTGCCCGTGACCGGCTCGAGCCAGTGCTCGAGCAGGCCGACCGGTCCAAGCGGGATGAGGGCCGGGAGGTTGAGCCAGCCGCCAATGACGGTGAGGGCGCCGAGCACCAGCACCGGCGCGGTCATGATGGCGGGCGCCTCGTGCAGCATCTGCTGCTCCGCCTCACCCGTCCGATTACGACCGTAGAACGCGAGCAGCAGCATCCGTGTCATATAGACCGCCGTCAGCAGCGCGGTGAGCACCCCGAGCGCGTAGGCGCCGTACAGCACCGTGCTTCCCGGAACGCCGAGCAGCGACGCGCTGGCGAGTGGGCTGCCGTGCGCGCGCGCGAAGACCGACGCGAGGATCTCGTCCTTCGAGAAGAAACCTGCCAGCGGGGGAATGCCCGCGATCGCCAGTGTCGCCAGCGTCATCGCCGCTGCGGTGGCCGGCATGTACTTGGCCAGTCCACCCATATTGCGAAGATCCTGCGGATCGTCGTCGCGATGCGTGTGGTGGTAGGCGTGGTGCATCGCATGGATCACCGAGCCCGCACCGAGAAACAGCAGGGCCTTGAAGAACGCGTGCGTGACGAGATGAAACACACCGGCGGTATATGCGCCGCTGCCCACACCCACGAACATGTAACCCAGCTGCGAGACCGTGGAGTATGCCAGCACCTTCTTGATGTCCCACTGACGCAGCGCGATCGTGGCGGCGAAGAGTGCTGTGAGCGCACCGACGGCGGTGATCACCAGCGATGCTTCCGGCGCACCCGAAAAGATCGGCGCGGCGCGGGCCACGAGATACACACCGGCGGTCACCATCGTCGCCGCATGAATCAGCGCCGACACGGGGGTCGGACCGGCCATGGCGTCGGGCAGCCAGATGTACAGCGGCAGCTGCGCGCTCTTGCCGGCGCAGCCGATGAACAGGAAGAGCGCAATCGCCAACACGACCGGTGTGCCGGCCATGCCAGCAAGCGCCGCATGCGCGCCGATGAAGTCGAGCTTTTGCGTCGTGACCCAGATCAGGAACATGGCGACCAGGAAACCGAAGTCGCCCACGCGATTCACCACGAACGCCTTCTTACCCGCCTCGGCATTCGCTTTGTCGCTGAACCAGAACCCGATGAGCAGATACGACGCGAGCCCGACGCCTTCCCAGCCCACGAAGAGCACCGGATAACTCGCGCCCAGCACCAGCACCAGCATGAATGCGACGAAGAGATTGAGGTACGCGAAATAACGCGCGTAACTCGCATCGTCGCGCATGTACCCGATCGAAAACAGATGGATCAACGAACCGACGCCGGTGATCACGAGGACCATCAGGATCGAGAGCTGGTCGAGCTGCAGGCTCCAGTCGATCACCAGATTGCCGACCGGCATCCACTGTCCGTAGCGCACGATGTGCAACGCCTGTTCCGGCGCCCGTTGCATGTCGAGGAACAGCGCTATGGCCACGCCGAACGCCGCCAGGATGACCCCTGGGCCGATCAGGGTGACCAGCGGATGACGCGCGGTCGTCGCGCGGTCGTCGTCCGCCCGCTGGCCGAAGAAGGCGATCGATCCATTGGCCAGAAATCCAAGAATCGGCAGCAGGATGAGCACGCCAAGCATGGTCGGGATCATCCGCGCAGCGTCCGGAGCGAGGACAGATCCACCGTGCCGAAATGCCGGAACACTGAGATCAGAATCGCCAGACCGACGGCCGCTTCCGCCGCCGCGATGGTCATCACCATGATCACAAACACGTGACCCGTCACGTTGTGCATCTTGGCCAGCGCCACAAAACTGAGATTCACCGCGTTGAGCATCAGCTCCGCGCACATGAACAGGATGATCGCGTTGCGGCGGGTCAGGACGCCGACCACGCCGATCACGAAGAGAATCGCCGAGACGATCAGCGCTTCGGAGATCATAGTCGCACCCGCTTCTTGGCGAGAAGGACGGCGCCGATGACCGCCACCAGCAGCACGAGACTGGTCAATTCGAATGCCACGAGGTAGTCGGTGAAAAGCGAAGCGGCGACGTCTTCGACGACGTTGTCGATCTCTGGCGCCAGCGCGACGCGCGGGATCTTCTGACGCTGCACCACCAGCAGATTCGCCAGCAGCGCCAGTCCGACCACACCCGCGCCGAGGCGCGAGCCCAACGACCGGATATCGGAAATCTCGCTGCGTCCGAGGTTGAGCAGCATGACCACGAACACGAACACGACCATGATCGCGCCGGCGTAGACGAGCACCTGAATGACGCCGACGAAGGGTGCGTCGAGCATCACGTAGAGGCCGGCCAAGGCAAACATCACGTTCACCAGCCACAAGGCGGCCGGCACGGGATTCTTCCGCGTGACGAACAGCAACGCCGACGCGATGGCGAGCAGCGAGAACAGGTAGAACTGGAACTCGTAGAAACCGTTCATTCGCCCTTCGGGTCAGCGGGGTCCCAGAGTTCGCTCACCGGATGCGTCTGCGCCATCAGGCGCTCGAGGTCGTACACGAAAGACGCACGGTCGAATTCCGCGTTCTCGTAATGTCGACCGAGATGGATCGCCTCCTCCGGGCACACTTCCTGGCAGAAGCCGCAGAAGATGCAGCGGAATTCATCGATCTCGAACACGAGCGGATAGCGATTCCCCTGTTCGTCCTCACCCGGCGTAAGCTTGATGCAATTGGCCGGGCACACCGTTGGGCAGAGGCCACAGGCCACGCACTTCGCCTTGCCGTCTTCCGTCGTGAGCATGCGATGCGTGCCACGCCAGCGCGGCGACAGATCCCATTTTGTTTCCGGATACTGCATCGTGACCTTGTGGGGATCCACCAGATGCTTGAGCGTCGTGGCCATCCCCTTCAACGTCGCCCGCACGTAACTCACCCGTTCGAGCGGCCGATGCATGACCTTCACCCCGATGGCCATCAGTCGCCTCCCTCAGCGATCAACGTGGTTGTGACGGGCAACGCCGTTGTCACCGGCGCCGGCAGCGCTGCGCTCACCGACGGGCGTTGCGTGGCCAGTTGGCGACGCGACAGGTCCAATCCGCGCGCGCGCAGGCGCTCGAGATCGGTCGGCCCGACACGCGCGCTGGACGGACTGATCAACTTGCCCTTGTCGAGCCAGGCGAGCAGCACGGCAATGATCACGATGTTCATGCCGAGCAACGCCAGCGAGAACATCGGTCCGCGGACGACACCGAGCATGTCGAGTCCCAGGGTGGCCGCGGCGATGACGACGATATAGCCCAACGCGATCGGTAGCATCACGCTCCAACCGAGCGACATGAGCTGGTCGTAGCGGAAACGCGGCACCGTCCAGCGCACCCACATGAAGACGAACAGGAAGAAGCCGGTCTTGATGGCGAACATGGACATCGTGGCCAGCGTCTTGAGCACACTGTACGCACCGACATTGTCCCACTGCGTGAACGGGATGTCCCAACCACCGAAGAACAGCGTCGCGGTCAGACCGCTCACGGTCGCCATGTTCGCGTACTCGGCGATGAAGAACATCGAGAACTTCATGCCGCTGTATTCGGTGTGGTACCCGGCCACCAACTCCGATTCCGCTTCCGGTAGGTCGAAGGGCAAGCGGTTCGTTTCCGCGAACGCCGCCACCAGGAACGTGAACCACGCGACCGTCAGCGACAGCACGTTCCACCCCATATGCGACTGCTGCTGCACGATGGTGGTCAGCGAGACGTTGCCGGCGAGCAGGATCACCGGAATCGTCGACATCCCCATGGCGATCTCGTAGGAGATCATCTGCGCACTGGAGCGGAGCCCGCCAAGCAGGGCATACTTGTTGTTCGACGACCAACCGGCGAGCACGATGCCGTACACGCCGAGCGAGGAAATCGCGAGCGTGAAGAGGAATCCGACCGGGAGCGGCGCGACGGCCATGTCGATCAGTCCCCACGGCGTCGGCAACGACGAGGCGATCGGCAACACGGCCCACGTGAGCATTGCGGGAATGAACGCCAGCGCCGGCGCGATGAGAAAGAGCCAGCGATCCGCATCCGCCGGATTGGTCTCTTCCTTCATGAAGTTCTTGATGCCGTCGGCGACGGGCTGCAGGATGCCGCCGGGACCGGCGCGATTCGGCCCGCGTCGATCCTGAATCCAGGCGGCGAGCTTCCGTTCGGCGAGCGTCAGGAACGCCACGCCAAGCATATACAAGCCGAACAAGATCAAGATCTTGATGGCACTGGCCAGCACGAACGTGCCGATCGCCGTCGGCTGCTGCTGCGGGTCGGCCGCTGGGAACCAGCTCACGATATCGAGCCGAGGCACGAGAGGAAGCCGCATCACGTCGTCACCTCGACGGAACCGGCGGGAACGCCCTCGTCGACCATCGGTAGTCCGCGAAGCCCCAGCGCTTCGTAGTCCAGACCGGCAAACGAGGCATGCGTGGAGGCCAGCGCCGCAAAGACTTCTGACGGCATATAGAACCGGCCGTCGCCACCAACGGCGGCGAGCAGGTCAGCGAGCACATACCACGTTGGACGCGCGACGCCGGGCGCTGCCTTGGCCTGCAGGAAACGCTGCACGCGCCCACGCAGGTTGGTCAGCGTGCCTTCTTCTTCGACGGTGTTCGTGATCGGCAGGACAACCGCCGCGCGCGCGTCGAGTACCGCCGGCAACGCCGTCCCAACGAACACGATCGACGAGGCGCGATCGAGATCGGTCGCGCCCACGCCATCGAGTTGATCACCGACGATCAGCAACGCATCGCCTTCGTGGAGCGCGGAGCCGATGGACGCCGTTTCGGTGAACCCGAGCCGGCGCGCCGCCGTGGCGTTCGCCGCGCGCTCGCTCCGAAGCGCCAGATCCGGCGCCCCCGGGAGCGGCGCTTCCGCGCCGCGCTCGAGGCGGAACACCCCCGTTCCACCCACCGCGAAAATCGTACGCTCCAACAGGAAGAGCGCTTCGTTCGAGAGATTCGCCGACGCCAACACGACCAGACGCCGGCCGGCGAGTGACTGCGCCGCCCTCGCGATCGCGTCATCCCACTCGGCAATTGCGAGCGTGTTCCCCTGACGCACCAGCGGCTGGTCGGCGCGATCGCGACGATTGAACTCGCGATAGCCCTGACGGCCGACCTCGCACAGATAGTACTGATTGACCTGATCGTTGGCGCGAGGCTTGAGACGCACGACGACGTTGTCACGCGTCTCCGCCACGGCGTTGCAGCCCTGGCTGCATCCCGTGCAGACGGTCGGCGCGCGATCGAGTTCCCACGCGCGCGCGCGATTCAGGAAGTCCTTGGAGAGGAGCGCGCCCACCGGACAGAGATCGACCACGTTACCTGCCCACGGATTCGTGAGGTCGAAGCCTTCGGCCTTGCCGATGAATGCGCGATCGCCACGCTCCGAGACATTCAACACCGGATCCTGCGCGACATCCGACATGAAGCGGACGCAGCGCGTGCACAGGATGCAGCGGTTCGGCACGTACAGTACGTCACCGCCGAAGTCTTCCACCGGATTGAATCGCTTCGGCTCGCGGTAGCGCGAGTCGGCACGTCCTTCGGCGAAGGTGTAGTCCTGCAACTCGCACTCGCCCGCCTGATCACAGATCGGGCAGTCGAGGGGATGATTGATCAGCAGAAACTCGAGCACGCCCTTGCGGGCCTCGAGCGCTTTCGGGGAGTGAACGTGTACCACCTGCCCTTCCCCGACCGACGTGGCGCACGCCGGCGCCAGCTTCGGGAATTTCTCGACTTCGACGAGGCACATGCGGCACACGCCCGCCACCGGTAATCCCGGGTGGTAACAATAGTGCGGAATGAGCACGCCGGCGGTCTTGGCCGCTTCCAGAATCGACATTCCATCCGGGACGGAGACCGGACGGCCTTCGATCGTGAGCGACACCATCTTCACATCAGCCATCAGTTCCTCACGCGGCGGAGGCGCGGAACGCCCCCGGTACGGTGACCACCGACTTGTTCGCGGCGATCTTGGCCTCGAATTCGTGTCGGAACTTCTTGAGACCGGACATCACGGGCGTCGCGCAGGAATCGCTCAGCACGCAGATCGTCTTGCCGCTCATGCCCTCCGAAATGGCCACCAGCGTGTCGAGATCCTCGGCAGTGCCCTGCCCGTCGCGGATGCGCTCCATGATGCGCGTGATCCACGCCGTACCTTCGCGGCATTGCGTGCACTGGGCGCAGCTTTCGTGCGCGTAAAAACGCGTGAGGCGCGCGATTTGTCGCACCATGTCCTGCCGATCATCGAATACGATCACGCCGCCGGATCCGAGCATGGTGCCCGACGCGACGAAGCCTTCGTAGTCCATGATGGCCCCTTCGGCCTCCTCACGCGTGAGGATCGGGACGGACGAGCCACCGGGAATCACGGCCTTGATCTCGCGACCCGCGAGCGGACCACCGCACAGGTCATAGAGAAAATCCTTGAACGGAAATCCCAGCGCGACTTCGTAGTTGCCCGGGCGGCTGATATTGCCACACACCGAGAAGAGTTTGGTGCCGATGCTCTTCGGATTGTCCGGACGACCGTACTGCTTGTACCACTCGGCGCCGTTCTTGATGATGTACGGGACCGTGGCCAACGTCTCGACGTTGTTGATCGTCGTCGGCTTGCCGAACAGACCGGCCACGGCCGGGAACGGCGGCTTGATACGCGGATTGCCGCGGCGTCCCTCCAGCGAATTCATCAGCGCCGTTTCTTCGCCGCAGATGTACGCGCCGGCACCGCGATGGACGTGCACATCCACGTGCTTGCCGGAACCCATGGCGTTCGGACCGAGAATACCGGCCGCGTACGCCTCATCCACGGCCTGGCACATTCGCGCGTACGGCTCGGTGAACTCACCGCGAATGTAGATGTACGCCGTCTGCGCATAGATCGCGTGCGCGGCGAGCGCGACGCCCTCCACGAGGCCGTGCGGCGTCCAGCGCATGATCTCGCGATCCTTGAACGTGCCGGGCTCCGACTCGTCCGCATTACAGCAGAGATAGTGCGTCTTCCCGTCCGGCTTCATGAACGACCACTTCATGCCCGTCGGAAAGCCGGCGCCGCCACGTCCCCGCAAGCCGGAATCCTTGACGACCGTCTGTAACTCCTGCGGATCGGTGTTCAGCGCGTTCTCGAGCGCCTCATACCCACCGCGCGCGCGCCACCCGGCGAGCGTACGAGCCTCTGGATCGCCGAAATACTTCGACAGGATCGGCGTCTCACGTGGATGCGACGGATGCGGGTACCCCATTACTTCAGCTCCGACAGAATCCGCGACACCGACTCCGGCGTCACCGATTCCACAAAATCGTTGTTGATCATGATCGGCGTGGCGAAGCCACAGGCGCCGAGGCATTCGACCTCGACCACGGTGAAACGGCCATCGGCACTCGTGAAACCGAGGTCGCCGCATCCCGTGTGCTCGAGCAGCGACTTCACGACATCCTCGGCACCGCACACGTTGCAGGGCGTCGTGGTGCAGACCTGAATGAAGTGTCGACCCACCGGATGCTGGTGGTACATCGTGTAGAAACTGACGACGCCCTTCACGTAGGCGGGCGTGATGCCGAGCGCTGCGGCGACTTCTTCGATGCCGCCTTCGCTGACCCAGCCACGCGCGTCCTGCAGCATCCACAACGCCGGCAGCAGCGCCGCCTGCTTCGTGGGATAGCGTGACAGAATGCGATCGAGCTCGACACGGGTATCACCCACGAACACGGGCACGTGCGGCTTATCGTGGTGCGTGCCGTGCGGCGGTGCCGCGACGAGCGCGCCACCGCTGGCGGAGGGGCCATGACTCACCGGTCGATCTCTCCCATCACGATGTCGATGCTGGCGTTGATCGCGATCACATCCGACAGCAAATGTCCTTCCACCATCTTCGGGATCGCCGAGAGGTTCACGAACGACGGCGGACGGATGCGCCAACGCACCGGCTTGGAGGTGCCGTCGCTGACCATGTAGTAGCCCTTCTCACCCTTCGGACTCTCCACCGGCACGTAGCATTCCCCGGCCGGCGGTCGCGGGCCTTCCATCACGAGCTTGAAGTGGTGAATCATCGACTCCATCTCGCTCGTCGCCTTGTGCTTCGGCGGCAGAATCAGGCGCGGATCATCGATGTTCACGGGGCCGTCGGGCAAGCGTTGCAACGCCTGCTCGAGAATGCGCACGCTCTGTCGCATCTCTTCCACGCGCACGAGGAAGCGATCGTACACGTCGCCCGCCGTTCCGACCACCACGTCGAAGTCGTACGTCTCGTAATCGAGGTACGGAAAATCCTTACGCACATCGTAGGCCACGCCCGACGCGCGAAGCATCGGGCCGGAAAGCCCGGCGTTCACCGCTTCCTGGGCACTCATCGCGCCAAGGCCAACCGTACGACCGGCCCAGATCGCGTTGGTCTCGAGCATGCGCACCGATTCTTCCAGCGTCTTCGGGAAGCCGCGGAGAAACGCACGCAGTCCGTCGAGCCAGCCGTCGGGAATGTCCGCCGCCATCCCACCGACGCGCGTCGCGGTGGTCGTGAGGCGCGCACCCACCCACCCTTCGAGCAGGTTGTACACATTCTCACGTTCCTGATACAGCCACAGGAACGGGGTGAACGCGCCCAGATCGACGGACGTGGTACCCAGCCACACCAGGTGCGAGATGATGCGCGACAGCTCCATGAGTATGACGCGCAGCACCTTGCAGCGGTCGGTCATCCCGACGCCGAAAAGGCGTTCGGCGCCGAGGACGAACGCGACATTGTTGCCGGGCGAGTTCAGATAGTCCTCGCGATCGGTCCACGGGATGATCTGATTGTACTGGCGGTACTCGCCGATCTTCTCGAAGCCGCAATGCAGATAACCGATGTGCGGAATGCAGCGCACCACTGTTTCGCCGTCGAGCTCGAGCACCAGACGCAGTACCCCATGCGTCGCGGGGTGCTGCGGCCCGATGTTGATCAGCATGTGGTCGGAGTGCATCTCGGGCTCCGGCATCATCACCGACGTGTCGAGCGCGACCGCTTTCCCGCCTTGCGCCACCAGCGGGGCGCGCAACGGCAGGCCCTGCGCATCGAGCCCGCTCGTGCCGAGGGCGACTTCGATCGTCCGACGCGAGCTCATTCGCCGACCTTGTCGCTGACGTCGCTGACGTCGGTGAGGTCGCTGATGTCGTGCCCGTCGGCACGTTCGGCGAGTCGGCGCTTCATGTCTTCCGGCAACGAATCGAAGGCATCGGCGATGGACAGTTCTTCCATGGAGTACCGCGCTTCGGGATCGGCCGCCAGCGCCTGCTTGAGCTGCTCCGCACGGCTGAAACGGCCCCGCAACGGAAAGTCTTTCCGGAGCGGATAGCCCTCCTTGTAGGTCTCCCAAAGAAGAAGCCGCCGCAGATCGGGATGTCCTTCGAAGCGGATGCCGAACATGTCGTAGCACTCACGCTCGAGCCAATCGGCACCGCTGTAAATGTCCATGATCGACGCGACGGACAACATCGCACGCTTCGGCAGTTCGACCTTGAGTCGCAGGAAGCGGCGATGCGCGAGGGCGCGCACATGCCACACCACTTCGATCGGACGATCGGCGTCACGATACTCGACCGCCGTGACGTCAACCAAGTAGTCATAGCGCTCGCTCGGCTCATCGTGCAGCCAGCGTACGATGTCGTGGAGGGCCTCGTTCGTGACGAATACCGTGGTCTCACCCCACGTGACATCAGTGCGCACGATGGCTGCACCGAACCGCGCGGCAAGCGCAGCGGCCGAGGGATTCACGGGGCCACCACGATGCGCGATGTTCGTGGGCGTGATCGGCGCGCCGTTGATATCGGAGGCAATAGCCGCCTGCAGCGCCATGGACGGCGCGGCAGGGTCGGCTGCGGGCACGATCGGCGCGGTCACGGTGCCGACCGCGTCTGATGCACCGAGTTACCGAACGGCTCCGAGAGTTCGTCGATACGTGACGGCGGAATGTAAAGCTGGCTCTCGGTGTTAGGCACGATCTCCACGTGCCGCGTAGTGTCCTTCATCCGATCCTGCATCACTTTCTTCTGCAGCATCATGATGCCGTAAATGAGCGCCTCCGGACGCGGCGGACATCCCGGTACGTAGACGTCGACCGGAATGATCGTGTCGATGCCCTGCACCACGGCGTAGTTGTCGAACATGCCACCCGTGGACGCGCAGGCACCCATCGAGATCACCCACTTCGGTTGCGGCATCTGTTGATAGATGCGCCGGATGACCGGGGCGAGCTTGAGCGGCACGCGTCCGGCGCACAGCAGCACGTCGGCTTGGCGCGGTGAGTAGCTGAGACGCTCCATGCCGAACCGTGCAAGGTCGAAGCGACTCGCGGCAGTGGCCATGAACTCGATGGCGCAGCACGCCGTGCCGAACGGCATCGGCCACAGTGATCCGGCACGCGCCCAATTCACGAGGAAATCGAGTCGGGTCGTGACCCAACCATCCTGCGCGCCGGGATCAACCTGGACGAGGCGGTTCTCCGCGGAGGGATTCAATCCCACGTCAATGCTCCCTTCTTCCAGACGTAGACAAAGCCGACGACGAGAATGGTCGCGAATACGAGCATCTCACCAAGGCCGAAAAACGACAACTGTCCCGCGGGACAGGCGCCGGCGACCATCGGGACCGCACACGACAGCTGCCGATAGTACACGCCCCATGGGATCATGAACACCGTTTCGATGTCGAACACGATAAAGAGCATGGCGACGAGATAGAACTTCACCGAGAAGCGGTCGCGCGCGTCGCCGAGCGGGCTCATGCCCGACTCGTACGGCTGCGACTTCACGGCAGTGGGCTGTGGTCGTACCGTGAGATGCGCGATGCCGAGAATCAGCACCGCGTTGATGATCACAAAGCCCAACAGAAGCAAAACCGGCAGATAGTTTCGTAGCATCGCAAGCGCTGGCGGATGGTCGCGCAGAGGCGCGTCCTGCCCTCGTGAAAGAATTCACAAAGCAAGGTGTGGAAGGTATCAGAGGGACCGCCTGCACTCAACGGCCATTCGCGGAGTCTCTTACGCCAGGTAACCGGTAAAGCAGCTTTGGACCGTTGCGCGACTGGTCCGTACGTTCCGGCGAACTTTCGAGTATGTTTCCCGCCGATCGTGCGCCACGGAGCGGACCGGCTGGTCTGATCCGGCACGGCTTCCCCCAATCCCTCCCGCCTCATGGGGCTCTGCTCTGACCGCTGGATCACGCGCATGGCGCGCGAGCATGCCATGATCGAACCGTTCGAGGACCGTCAGGTTCGCGACGGCGTCATTTCCTACGGCGTCAGCTCCTACGGATACGACATGCGCGTCGCCCGGGAGTTCAAGATCTTCACGAACGTGCTCAGTTCGATCGTCGATCCGAAGGCCTTCGATCCCAAGAGCTTCGTGGAATTCGAAGGCGATGTCTGCATCGTGCCGCCGAATTCCTTCGCCCTGGCCCGCAGCGTGGAGTACTTCCGGATTCCGCGCAACGTGCTCACCCTCACGGTGGGCAAGAGCACGTACGCCCGGTGCGGTATCATCACGAACGTGACGCCGTTCGAACCCGAGTGGGAAGGCTACGTGACGCTCGAAATCTCGAACACGACGCCGCTCCCGGCCAAGATCTACGCCAACGAAGGTATCGCGCAGGTGGTCTTTTTCACCGGGGACGAACCGCCCGAAGTCTCCTACGGCGATAAGAAGGGCAAGTACCAGGGACAGCACGGCGTCACGCTGCCGCGCATCTGACCACAGCCGGGCGGCGGCAAGTCGGCCGCCGCCAGCTCAGCCGCCCACCGCTCACCCGCCCACCGTTCAGCCGCCGGCGTAGATGTACCGGCAGCCACGGTCCTGCGCCTGCTGCAGCGTCACGATCATCGCCGGCACGATCTCGACGCCAGCAAGCAGATTCGCCCGGGCCTCGTCCGAAAACGCCGCGCGTAGTGCGGCATCTCCCCGCTGGGCGTCGGGAAGAAAACGCTGTCCCGCCGCACGCAGCGAGTTGTTGCATGCCAAAATGATGACGCCGCGGGAGATCAACCGCGCCACGAGCGCAGTATTCGCATTGCTCACCCCCGGCATCTGCAGCGTCTCACCGATCGGATACTTCCGCCAGATCGCGTCGTTGAACAGCAGCCCGATCGAGCGCCCGTTCAACCCTACGACCACGCTGCTGTCGGCGTCGGTCAGTCCGTGCGCGCTCTTCTGCGTGTCGAGATAGGTCAGCGCCCAGCGCAGGGCGATGCCGTCACTTGCCAGATGCGAGTGAAACACCACTCGGTTCGTGCCCCTCAGTCGCGAGACCCACGGATCGTCCGCCGCTGCCGGCGAAGAAGATGGCTGCTCCAGGGCGCTCGCCTTGCGCGGCGCGGCGAACCCCAGTGCCGCCCCGACGGCCACCAGGCGCGAAAGGAACGAGCGACGACCGGTCGTGGAGGCACTGTCGTGTGTCATGGCTGAGATCAGCGGCGAGAAATGAGTGAATCCGGCGGCACGCGACGGGGCAATAGCGGACGATCCGTCGGTAGTGGCTTCCCCGCCGCGGCCGCGGCGGTGGTCGTGTACGCCACATCCGCTGGCGGATCTCCCTTGGGCCAGTCCCGCTCTTTCCCGGGATGATCCTGACGCGGCTGCGTCAGTACGAATGCCGCGATATCGGCCGCGTCCTGCGGCGTGAGAACGCCCGCGCTGTCGAACGGCATATTGTGGCGTAGGAACGTGGCCAGCGTGAACTGCCGTGACATTCCCGCACCGATCGCATAGCTGTCGCGGCCCCACACCGCCGGCGCCACCGTCATGCCCGCGCCGTTTGCCCCATGACAGCGGGCGCACTGCCCCCCGTAGCCGATTTCGCCGCGCGCGACCACGCCGACCAACTTGACCGAATCGACCGGTGCCGGGCGAGGCAGCGCGCGCAGCGTCTCGAGATACGCCAGCATGTCGCGTATCTCCGGGCCATCCTCGGGCAGCATACGTCCCGCCAAACTGCGAGCGATACACTCGTTCACCCGGCGGGCCAGGGTCTCCTCATAGCCGGGACGCGACCGGTAACGCGGATAGCGCGCGGCCGTGCCCTGCCATGACATGGCGCTCGGTCGCGTACCGTTGTCGAGATGACAACTCGTGCACCGCAAGGCATTCCCGCTGTTCGCCGGAAGCGAGTCACGAAACGCCGTCATCAGCGCGAGGCCACGGTCGGCATTGCCGGCGCGAAGGGCTGGCGTGCGTTCGGTGCACCCCACCGCGAGCGGTGCGGCGAGAACCAGGACAACCATGCGGAGAGCAGAGAGTGTGCGCATGACTGAACATACGACAAAAAACCGGGGCGCGTTGCCGAAGCCGCGCGCCCCCGTTCGGGTATCCCGCAGCACCCGGTCCGTTCAGCTGACCGTGGCCGCGTAGGGCTCCTGCCGTTTGGCGCTCGCGACCAGGTAGTCCCGATTCATCTTCTTGATGACATCGATGCTGATCTCCTTCGGGCAGGCTTCCTGACACTCACCAGCCCACGTGCAGTGACCGAAGCCCTCGATGTCCATTTGCTCGACCATCGCCAACGCCCGCGTGTCGCGCTCCGGCTGCCCCTGCGGCAACATACCGAGGTGTGAGATCTTGGCGCCGGTGAACAGCGACGCCGACGCGTTCGGACACGCCGCCACACACGCACCGCAGCCGATGCACGCGGCGGCGTCCATCGCTTCTTCGACCGTGTCCTTGCCGATCAGGATCGAGTTGGCGTCCTGCGCACCGCCGGTGTTCACCGACACATATCCGCCAGCCTGGATGATGCGGTCGAACGAGCCGCGATTCACCACCAGATCCTTCACGATCGGAAAACCGGACGCGCGCCACGGCTCGACCGTAATGATGTCGCCGTCCTTGAACGCACGCATATGCAGCTGACACGTGGCCGCGCCTGCCCACGGACCGTGCGCCTGTCCGTTGATCATCATGGAGCACGAGCCGCAAATGCCTTCGCGACAGTCGTGCGCGAAGGCTACCGGCACCTTCCCTTCGGCCGTCAGCTGTTCGTTGAGCAGATCGAACATCTCGAGGAACGACATGTCCGCGCTGACACCGTCGAGCGTGTACGTCTCGAGCTTGCCCGGAGCCTGCGAGGCCGGCTGCCGCCAGACGTTCAGAGTGAGCTTCATTACTTGTAGCTCCGAGTGGAGAGGTGCACGTTCTCGTACACCAGCGGTTCCCTGTTGAGAATCGGCGTCTTGCCTTCGCCGGCGAACTCCCAGGCGGCGACGTACGCAAAGTCATCGTCGTTTCGTTGCGCTTCGCCGGCGTCCTGGTACTCGACCCGGAAGTGACCGCCGCACGACTCTTCGCGCTCGAGCGCATCGCGGCACATCAATTCACCGAGTTCGATGAAGTCCGCCACGCGTCCGGCATTTTCGAGCGCCTGATTCAGCGTGTCTCCGCTGCCGGGCACATTGAGATTGCTCCAGAACTCGTCCTTCAGTGCGGGGATCAGCTTCAGCGCTTCGGTGAGTCCTTCCTTCGTGCGGGCCATGCCGCAGTGTTCCCACATGATCCGGCCAAGCTCCTTGTGGAAGGAGTCGACCGAGCGCTTGCCCTTGATGTCGAGGAAACGCTTCGTCTGCGTACGCACCGCCTCTTCCGCCGCGCGGAACTCGGCGTGCGTGTTGTCGACCTTGGCGAGCTTCGTTCCGGCGATGTAGTCACCGATGGTGTACGGCAGCACGAAGTAGCCGTCGGCCAGTCCCTGCATGAGCGCCGACGCACCGAGCCGGTTCGCCCCGTGATCGGAGAAGTTCGCTTCCCCGGCCACGTGCAGGCCCGGGATGGTGCTCATCAGATTGTAGTCCACCCACAAGCCGCCCATCGTATAGTGCACGGCCGGGTAGATGCGCATCGGCCGCTCATACGGATTCTCATCCGTGATGCGCTGATACATGTCGAACAGATTGCCATATCGCTCGGCGATCGTGCTCTTGCCGAGACGCTTGATCGCGTCGGCGAAGTCGAGATACACGCCGAGTCCGCCGGGGCCGACGCCGCGGCCATCGTCGCAGGCTTCCTTGGCGGCACGCGACGCAATGTCACGCGGCGCGAGGTTGCCGAAGCTCGGATACTTGCGCTCGAGGAAGTAATCGCGCTCCGCCTCCGGAATCGCCGACGGCGCGCGGTTGTCGGCGCGCTTGATCGGTACCCAGACGCGTCCGTCGTTGCGGAGCGACTCCGACATGAGCGTCAGCTTCGACTGATGGTCGCCGCTCACGGGAATGCAGGTCGGATGAATCTGCGTGTAGCACGGGTTCGCGAACGCCGCGCCCTTCTTATACGCGCGCCACGTCGCAGTCGTGTTCGACAGCATCGCGTTCGTGCTGAGATAGAACACGTTGCCGTAGCCGCCCGTTGCGAGCACGACGGCATCGGCCGCATGCGACGTGATCTTCCCGGTGAGCAGATTACGCGTCACGATCCCGCGCGCGTGTCCGTCCACGACCACGACGTCGAGCATCTCTTCGAACGTGTGCATCTGCACACCCTTCAGTGCGACCTGACGCTCGAGCGCCGAGTACGCGCCGAGCAGCAGCTGTTGTCCGGTCTGGCCACGCGCGTAGAACGTACGCGACACCTGCGCACCGCCGAACGAGCGGTTGGCGAGGAGCCCGCCGTACTCGCGGGCAAACGGCACGCCCTGCGCGACACACTGATCGATGATGTTCACCGACAGCTGCGCGAGACGATAGACGTTCGCTTCACGGGCGCGGAAGTCGCCCCCCTTGATCGTGTCGTAGAACAGCCGACGGATGGAGTCGCCATCGTTTTGATAATTCTTCGCGGCGTTGATGCCGCCCTGTGCGGCGATCGAGTGCGCTCGGCGCGGCGTATCGTGAAAGACGAAGCACGACACGTTGTAGCCGAGCTCCGACATCGTGGCGGCCGCAGACGCGCCGGCGAGACCGGCGCCGACGACGATCACGTTGTGCCGGCGCTTGTTGGCGGGGTTCACCAACTTCATCGAGAAACGATGCTGATCCCACTTCTCTTGCAGGGGACCGCTCGGAATCTTTGCGTTCAGGTCGAGCATATCAGTGGGTCTCCGCAGCGGGCGTCGCCAGCGCAGTGGCCGCCGACGATTCGGCGAGCGGTGGCGCCGGCGCAAACGTGCCGAGCACGGCGGCAATCGGGATGATCATGAAACCGGCAGCGACGATGATCGCCACGGCCAGCGCAATACGACGCTTGAGGGGCTGCGCCGACGGTCGAGCCACACCGAGGGTGCGCACGACGGCCCAGCTGCCGTGGTACAGATGCAAGCCAAGCGCGGCCATCGCCAACAGGTAGAATGCCGCGACCGCCGGATTCGACAACGCGATGCGCACGTTGTTGTACGGATCAAGATGGGTGAAATCCGGATGGATGACACCGACGGTGAGCTGGAGTAGATGGAGCACGATGAACACCAGAAGCAGCACGCCGCCCCAGCGGATCGTGCGCGCCGCGAACGTGGTGACTTGCGGACGGCGCTCTGCATACCCTTGCGGGCGCGCAGCGCGCGCCTTCATGGTGAGCTGGTATGCGGCGAGCGCGTGCAGCACGACGGCCGCGATCAGGCCGATACGAATGGCCCAGAGCAGCGGCATGCTGGTGCGCAGCAGGAGCGCATACTGATACATGGCCTCCTGCCCTTTAAACATGAGCAGATTGCCGGTCATATGGCCGATGACGAACAGGATCCCGATGATCCCGGTCACCGCCATCACGATCTTCTTGCCGATCGTGCTTTGCCAGAAACGCGAGAGAACGTACATAGGCTGGGGCAGAAGAAGAAACCGGCGCGCTCACCGTGGTGATCGCGCCGGTCCCGTCAGAATCAGAGGGAGATCACGGACATCGGCTCGCGCACGGCCTGTGCGGAACGTTCGAGCGCGGCTCGCTCGTCGTCGGTCAGGTCGATTTCGAGGATCTTCTCGAGACCGTTGCGACCGAGCTTGCAGGGTACGCCGAGGAAGAGGCCGGACAAGCCGTACTCGCCTTCGAGCCATGCGGCACACGGCAGGATGCGCTTGCGATCGTGCACGATCGCCTCGACCATCTCGACAGCACCCGACGACGGCGCATAGTACGCCGAACCCGTCTTCAGGTACTTCACGATCTCGGCACCGCCGTCGCGCGCGCGCTGCACGATCGCGTCAAGCTGCTCGCGCGGCATGAGCTGCGTGACCGGGATGCCGCTGACCGTGGTGTACGAGATGAGCGGCACCATCGTGTCGCCGTGTCCACCAAGCACCATGGCCTGAATATCGCGCACCGACACGTCGAGCGCTTCGGCGATGAACGAGCGATAGCGGGCCGTGTCGAGCACGCCGGCCATGCCGATCACGCGCTCGCGCGGGAAGCCGGTCACCTGCTTCGCGACGTAGCACATCACGTCGAGCGGGTTCGAGACCACGATCACGATCGCGTTCGGCGACGTGGCCTTGATCTGCTCCGCCACCGACTTCACGATGCCCGCGTTCGTGTTCAGCAGGTCATCACGCGACATGCCCGGCTTCCGGGCGATCCCAGCCGTGATGACGACGATGTCCGACCCGGCCGTTTCCTCGTAGCCGTTCGTGCCGATGACGCGGGTGTCGAAGCCTTCAACGGGCGCCGACTCCCACTGGTCGAGAGCCTTGCCCTGCGGGATGCCGTCGACGACGTCGACCATCACTACCGTGCGTCCAAGCGATTTCTCGGCAATGCGCTGCGCCGTCGTGGCGCCGACATTGCCCGCGCCAACGACCGTGATCTTGTTGACCATGTTGTGCCGGGTATCCGAGCGAAGTGGAATGAGGCGGAAGAGCGACGCTCTGGCTAAATCGCGATTAGACGGTTATCCGTAGATCGTCGCTGCGAACAAGACAGCTTTGGCAACATAGAGTGCTGCACCGACGCGAGCAACACGAGCGGTCGCGCCCGTGTCCCGACGGGCTGTCCAGCGGTCAGCCGCCGACCTGACTGAGCGCCCGGAGCCCGCCGACGCGCATCTGCAGCAATTCGTGCGCCTTCGGCTTCTCGGCCAGCGCCTGGACAAACAGCGGAGCCAGCGGCCTGCCGCTTCGGATGGCATCGCGCAGCAGGACTTCATGGTCACCGAACAGACAGGTGCGCAAACGCCCATCAGCCGTGAGCCGCACCCGGTTGCACCGCTCGCAATACGTGTGCGTCATCGGGGTAATCACGCCGACCGTCCCCGCCGCGTTAGGATAACGATAGTAGACGGCGGGTCCGTTCCCGCGGGACGGGCCCGCGTCGGGCTCCAACGCATCGACCGCACGGATGCGCGACAGCACTTCGTCCGTCGGGACGACATGATCGAACGTCAGCTCGCGGAGCTCGCCCACCGGCATGAGCTCGATGAACCGCACATGCCACGGATTGTCCCGCGTGAGCGCGGCGAAATCCGCGATCTCATCGTCGTTGATCCCGCGCATGACCACCACATTGATCTTGATCGGGCCGAGACCTGCGGCCTGCGCGGCTCGTGCCGACGCAACGAGATCGAAGTGGAGATCCCGTCTGGCAATCTTCACCACGCGTTCGGGACGCAGTGAATCGGCGCTGATGTTCACGCGATCGAGGCCGGCATCGGCGAGTTCGGCAGCCATGGTCGGCAGCTTCACGCCATTCGTGGAGAGCGCGATATCCTCGATGCCGGGAATGTCGCGCAACATTCGAAGAAGCGTCGCAAGTTGTGGCCGGATCGTGGGTTCTCCACCGGTAATGCGAAGCCGTCGGAGGCCCATCGGCGCGAGCTGACGCACGACATCAGCGATCTCTTCGTACCGCAGAATCTCCGCCTTCGGTAGCCATGGTAGACCCTCCAGCGGCATGCAATACTGGCAACGAAAGTTGCACCGATCGGTCACGGAGATTCGCAGATACTCGATTTTCCGCCCGAACTGATCGTGCGATTCGCCGAGGACCGGCGTAACGGGCGCGGCGGAGAGCGTCACGCCTGCACCTTCGTCGGATCGATCCATTCGCAATCCCCGCTCAAATAGTGCTCGCGCTTCCAGATCGGAACGCGTCGCTTGAGTGCTTCGATGACATCGCGCGCCCCGTCCATGGCCTGCGTACGGTGTGCATGCGCTGCCACGATGGCCACACTGGCCTCACCGATGTCGAGCGTGCCGACGCGATGCTCGACGACCAGCCGCAAGCCGGCGATGCGCCCGCATGTCTCTTCTGCGATCGCCCGCAGTTCCGACTCGGCCATCGACTCATAGGCTTCGTACTCCATGCCGCTGACCGGTCGCCCGTCGTTCAGGTCGCGAACGGTGCCCAAAAACAACGACACCGCGCCAACGCCGGGTGCCTGCGCCCGCGACAGCAGCGCACCGACGTCGATGGGCGCGTTCACGATGGCCACATGCAACACGTCGCTCCTGGGCGCCGTCATCCGCCCGCCACCGGCGGAATCAACGCAATCTCATCCCCGACCTGTACAGCGACATCCTCGCGCACCCACGTACGATTCACGGCGACCAGTGGTGCCGCGGGCAGACGGTCACCCCCCGGCATCGATCGGATGACACGCACGAGATCGGCAACCTGACACGGCGCGTCGAGGGGCACGTCGAGGCGACGGGCACCGAAGGCATCGGCGTAGGACGCAAAGAGAAGGACGGGAATGCTCATGTTGTTTACAAGATAGCCGATAACACAGCGTTCGGTTCCGCCATGGACGGAAACAGCCAGGCCCCGCTCGCGTGATGCACGGCGGGGCGTTGCTGCTCGGCAGAACCGAACGAGTATCGACTACGCCTCGTGCATCTCCTCGGCGTCATCGTCCTCGAGCATGCTTTCGTCAACGCCGGCTACCATGGCGCGCAGCTCCTTGCTGGGCTTGAACACGGGGACCGGGCGTGCCGAGACCTCGACCGGCGATCCGGTACGGGGATTGCGCGCCATACGCGTCTTGCGCTGCCGGATCTTGAACGTGCCGAAACCACGCACTTCGATATTCTTCTGCTCCTGAAGGGCTTCCTTGATTGCGTCGAGGAAGGCGTCGACTACCCGCGCACAATCCTTCTTGGAGATGGTCGGTCCGGCCGTCTGCGCGATACGCGCCGTGACGTTCTCAACCAGATCGGCTTTCGTCATGGACTCTACCAAAGGGTCGACGTGCCGTCCCAGTTTCAGGGGGCGTCCGGCACGCATCGAAGATCAAGCGAAGGAAGCGAACGTATGACCTTAGTGCTTGTCAGTCAAGCGTTTGGGTCACTTCACTGACGACGATTTCTGATGGCGTCGAGAAACCGATCGAACAGGGGAACCGCATCGTGCGGTCCCGGCGCTGCTTCGGGATGGTACTGGACGGCGAAGATCGGCAACGTGCGGTGGCGTAGTCCTTCGACCGTTCCATCGTTGAGGTTGACGTGGGTAATCGCGAGATCCGGCGCCCCCTCGACCCCCTCAACCGAGCCGACCACAGCGAAACCATGGTTCTGCGACGTGATCAGCACCTTGCCCGTGGCGAGGTCCTTGACCGGCTGGTTTCCGCCACGGTGCCCGAACGGCATTTTTTCGGTGCGCGCACCGAACGACAGACCGATCAACTGATGACCGAGACAGATCCCGAACATCGGCGTGTTGGTCGCCGCGATCTCGCGGATGGCCGCTGGCGCGTAGGTCACGGCGTCCGGGTCGCCCGGTCCGTTCGACAGAAATACCCCGTCCGGGTTCATCGCGAGCACGCGATCAGCCGGCGTATCCGATGGCACCACGGTCACTCGGCAATCGTGCGCCTCGAGCAAGCGCAGAATGTTCCGCTTGATCCCGTAGTCGTAGGCCACGACATGATAGGTCGCGTCCGGCTTACCCCATGAGTACGCCTCGCGGGTGGACACGACCGTTGCGAGGTCGAGCCCTTCCATACTCGGGCAGCCTTCGAGTGCGGCCAGCGCCTCGCGGGACGGCGTATCGCCAAGCCCGATCACGCCGCGCATGACGCCGGCAGAGCGGAGATGCTTGGTCAGGCGACGCGTGTCGACCTCCGTGAGGACCGGCACCTGATGCTCTTCGAGCCATTCGCGCAAGCCGCCGGTGGCGCGCCAGTTCGAGTAGGTGGGAGAGAGTTCACGCACAACGACCCCGGCGATTTGCGGCTTTGCCGACTCGGGATCTTCGGTGTTCACGCCGTAGTTGCCGATCAGCGGTGCGGTCATCACGACGGTCTGGCCGCGATACGAGGGGTCGGTGAAGACCTCTTGATATCCGGTCATGTTGGTGGTGAACACCACTTCCGCCACGGTGGGCGTCGTCGGTCCGACGAGTCGGCCGAGAAAAAGGGTTCCGTCCTCGAGGAGGAGGAACCCCTTGGGAGGCAACGTGCTCACGCGTTGGTTACGGCTGCTTGGCGGGTGCTGCCGGCGCGGCCGGGGCCGCAGGCTGCTGAGTGAGGGGGGCGGCCGGAGCCACACCGCCAGCGGGCGCGGTGGACGGCGTAGCGGGTGCCGCCAGCTTGTCGAGCACCGACTTCGGCGCCGACCCACGCGACGACATGATCTGGAGAATGAACGCGAGGCCGAGGAACACCCCACCGCACCACCAGCTCGCCTTCGTGAGCAGGTTGCCCGCCTGACGCGTGCCCATCACGGAGTCGGACGACGAACTCGCTCCTCCGAAGCTCGCCGCCAGCCCACCGCCTTTGCCGGACTGGAGGAGCACGGCGATCGCCAGAAGGATCGCGTCGAGAATAAGCAGAGTCAGCAGGAACGTGTACATATCACGAAGCCGGAATCGAGTGCGTTCAGAGTGCGCGAAAGTCGCGTCAGCCTTGAAACATGGCGGAGGGAATGTGTGGAGGCAAGTCCTTCCCCACCCAACAGTTGCGAGAGATTGGGTGGGCTGTGGCGCAGGACTCAGCTGCGGACGATGCTCGCCCAACTGTCGGCGTCGAGCGACGCGCCTCCCACCAGCAGTCCATCGACCTCTGGCGCAGCAAGCAGCGTCGCGGCGTTGCCGCGGTTCACCGACCCGCCGTACAGAATGGGAATGCCAGCGGCGGCCTTCTCCCCCAGTCGGCTGCCCAGTGCGGAGCGCAACACGCTGTGAATCGCGCTGGCGTCCTCAGGCGTCGCGGTCCGCCCGGTGCCGATCGCCCAGACCGGCTCGTAGGCCAGCATGATACCCGCCGCCTGACTGTCATCGAGCTCAGCCAACCCCGCCGACAACTGCCGTTCCACGACCGACGCCGTCGCACCGGCTTCGCGCTCGTCGAGCGTCTCGCCGACACACAGCATCGGGACCAAGCGCGCCTGACAGATCAGGGCCATCTTCTTCGTCGTCATCGCGTCGGTTTCGCCGAACACGTGCCGGCGCTCCGAGTGTCCCACGAGGATCACCCGCGCACCCACATCCCGCGCCATCAGCACGGAGTTCTCACCGGTGAAGGCACCCTGCGCCTCCGAGTGCACGTTCTGCACGCCCACCCAGATGTCGGGACGCTCGCGCAGACCCTCCACGACCGTCGTCACCGTGATCGCCGACGGGAAAAAGACCAGCGTACGGTCGTTCATCTTGGGCGCCTGCGCGAGGAATCGCTGCAGGAACGCCTTCGCGTCGGTGGGGCCGTGATTGAGCTTCCAGTTGGCAGCGATGACCGGCTTGTGATGCATGAGCGGCTGATGACCTGTAAGAGGGTGAATGCGCGACTGGCGCGGATCAGCGAAGGTCGAGTGCGGCGACGCCGGGCAGTTCCTTCCCTTCGAGAAACTCGAGCGATGCCCCGCCGCCAGTGGACACGTGCGACATCTTCGACTCGAGACCGGCGTCGGCCACGGCCGCGGCCGAATCGCCCCCGCCGATGATCGTGGTGGCGCCGCGCTCGGTGGCCACGGCCAACGCCTGCGCGACCGCACGCGTGCCGACGTCGAAGGGCGGCTTTTCGAACACCCCCATCGGTCCGTTCCAAAGCACGGTACGCGCCGACTCGATCACTGTGCGGTAGTGCTCCACGCTGGCCGGCCCGATGTCAAACATGGCCTCACCGGCGGGAATCGACTCGCGACCGACCACGCGCGCCGCGCTGCCTGCGTCCATCGACGGCGCGATCACCGCATCGACGGGGAGCACGAGCTTGTCCCCGGCCCGCGCGAGCAGATCCTTCGCCATGTCGAGTCGATCGGGCTCGACGAGCGAATTGCCCGTTTCAAAACCCATTGCGCGAAAGAATGTACAGGCCATCGCGCCGCCGATCAGCAGATGATCGACCTTGGGCAACAGGGCTTCGACGACATCGATTTTTCCCGAGATCTTGGAGCCGCCGAGGATGGCGACGAACGGACGCTCCGGAGCGGCAAGCGCGCCGCCCAGATATGCCAGCTCCTTCTCCATCAGCAGACCGGCGACAGCCGGCCGGCAGTACCTCGCCACACCGGCGGTGCTGGCGTGCGCCCGGTGCGCCGCGCCAAAGGCGTCGTTGACGTACAGATCCCCCAACTCCGCGAGCTGACGCGAGAGCGTGTCGTCATTCTGCTCTTCGCCGGCAAGAAAGCGCGTGTTCTCGAGCAGCAGGACTTCCCCGTTGGGCAGCGCGTGGGTTGCGGCCACGGCGGCGGTGCCGATCGTCTCACCAAGGAAACGCACGGGGCGCGGGAGCAGCTGCTTCAATCGCGCGGCGACGGGCGCCAACGAGAACTTGGCCTCGGGCGCCCCCTTGGGCCGACCGAAGTGCGCGAGCAACACGACCTTCGCGCCCTGATCGAGCAGCGTCGTGATCGTGGGCAGTGCGGCGGTGATGCGCGTGTCGTCACTGACGGCGCCGGCCGCGTCGAGCGGCACGTTGAAGTCGACGCGAACGAGCGCACGCTTGCCGGCGAGATCGGCAGCGGAGAGGTCGCGAATGGTGCGTGTCGTCATGGAGGGGTGATACGACGGGAGTGAGGTCGCGTGCGACAGGTCCTGCTACGCACGAGCCCCGGCACGCAGGCACCGGGGCTCGTGGAGAAACACGCGAAACAGGCGGACTGAACGACGCAGCGACTACGCAGCGCCTATGCCGCGCTTAGAGTCGCGCGCCGACGAAACGCAGCAGGTCGACGCAGCGTGACGAGTAGCCCCACTCGTTGTCGTACCAACCGGAAATCTTCACGAGCGTGCCATCGATGACGATCGTGCTGAGCGCATCGAGCGTGCACGAGTGCGGATCGCCGACATAGTCGATCGACACCAGCGGGACTTCGCTGTAGCCGACGATGCCCACGAGCGAGGTCTCCGACGCGGTCTTGAAGGCGGCATTGACTTCGTCCTTCGTCACCTTGCGCTCGACCACGCAGGTGAGGTCGGTCAGCGAGACATCGGGCGTCGGCACGCGCACGGCGATACCGTCGATCTTCCCCTTCACTTCCGGAATCACGAGTGACGTGGCCTTCGCCGCGCCGGTGGTGGTCGGGATCATCGAGACCGCGGCCGCACGCGCGCGACGAAGGTCCTTGTGCGGCAGGTCGAGGATCGACTGATCGTTCGTGTAGCTGTGGATCGTGACCATCGAGCCGTGCACGAAGCCGAAGTTGTCGCGGATGATCTTCACCATCGGCACGAGGCAATTGGTCGTGCACGACGCGTTCGAGATGATGTGATGCGAGGCCGGGTCGTACTTGTCGCTGTTCACACCCATCACGATCGTGATGTCTTCGTTCGTGGCCGGTGCCGAGATGATGACTTTCTTCGCGCCGGCATCCATGTGCTTCTTCGCATCGGCAGCGACCGTGAACCGGCCGGTCGACTCCAGCACGATATCGACGCCCATTTCCCCCCAACCAAGCTTGGCCGGGTCGCGCTCGGCGAGAATGCGGATGCGATCGCCGTCGATCGTGATGCTTTCGGCATCATGACTGACCTCCCCGTCGTACCGCCCATGCACCGAGTCGTACATGAACAGGTGCGCCAACGTGGCGGTATCCGTGAGGTCGTTGATGGCAACGAAGTCGAGGTCAGCGACGCCCTGCTGCTTGGCGGCGCGAAGCACCTGGCGGCCGATGCGGCCGAAGCCGTTGATGCCTACGCGAATGGCCATTCGTGTCAGTTCCGGATGAAGTCGAAGTCAGGAACGGCACGGTCGCCCGGTTCAGGCGCCCGTCCGAACGTTACACAGGAGATGATGCGTGCGCCGCCGTCGGCGAGAGCCTGAGCAGACGCGTTGATCGTCGCCGCGGTAGTGATCACATCGTCTACCAGCATGATGTGTGCCCCGCAGAGACGCGCCTGAGCGCGACCCGCCGCCACGAACGCACCGGAAACGTTGCTCGCCCTCTCCGACGGTGTCAACCGCACCTGCGATCTGGTATCGCGTCGGCGCTCGAGTACGTCGGTCCATACCGGAATGCGCCATTCGGCGGACAGGGCGCTGGCGAGTCGCTCCGCCTGATTATAGCCGCGCTCGCGGCGCCGGGTGGGGGAGAGCGGTACCGGAACGAGGGCCGTGCGCTCTCGGACCACGTCCTCCGGCCAGTCAAGGCGAGCCATACGCCGGGCCATCGGCGTCGCGACCGCATGCCATCCATCGTACTTGAGCGCGTGAACCAGTGCCGCGCCCGTCCCCTCATCCATGCGGCACACGGATCGTACCGCACGGATCGTCGGCGCGAGGCGCTGACACCAGCGGCACGGAGGGATCACCCCCGAGGGAGTGGCTTCGATCGGCAATGGAATCGCGGTCGACAACCGCGGCTGTCCGCAGCGGCTGCACTGGGGCCAGCCCAATCGTACCACGCGCGCCAGGCACGCCTGACAGACAATGCCGTCGGCATCGGCCCGATGCAGTGCACGGCAGATCGCACACGCCGACGGTAGCAGTAAGTCGACCATCCCGCGCGCCGTGTCACGCGCTGTGTCGCGCGCGAATCGAGCGACCGCCGCGAACGGGCTCTCGGGCCGAGCGTACGGCTCGTCGCGCCGGGTCATGGCCTGTTGTACGATGGCGGCACCGCGTTGAGCGCGTGCCACATGACCTCCCGGGGGGCCGGCACGTCGAACCACACTTCGAACGACGCGGCGCCCTGCTCGACCAGCATACGCAGCCCGTCTTCGGCACGCCGGCCGGCCTCACGGCAGGCGGCAATCCACGCTGTGAGCCCGGGGCGATACACCAGATCGAAAACCGCGCAATGCGCGGGAAGCACGGCAATCGCTACCGGAAACGCGCTGTCGCGCAATCCGACCGGCGTCGCATTGATCACGAGCCCCGCTGCGCCGACGGCGCTCTCGATCTCGTCGTCCGACAGGATCAACGCCGGAATGCTCAGCCGCTCCGACATGGCTTGCGCACGCGCCGTGGTACGCGCGACGATGGTGAGGTGGCGGTATCCCAGATCGTGGAGCGCGACCAGGGTCGCGGCGGCCGATCCGCCTGCACCGTACAACACGACCGGCGTGTCGCGCGCGTCCGCCGCGTCGCCCGGAACGAGCGCCCGAATCGTCGCCGCCGCGCCGTCAACATCGGTGTTGTGGCCCACGAGCGCGCCCTGCTCCGTCCAGAACGTGTTGACAGCACCGACCCGACGCGCGGCCGGCGTGCATCGCGTGATCAACGCCGCGGCGGCTTCCTTGTGCGGAATCGTGATGTTGCCACCGGCCCCTTCCGCCGCGAGTCTCACGAGCGCCTCAGCCAACTGATCCGGCGCGACGTCTTCGCGGTCATAAGCGATGGAGATTCCGGCATCGCGGAGCGCCGCGCGCTGAAATACCGGTGACAGCGAATGCGCCACCGGATGCCCGAGAATGACCAGGCGCGACGGTCGCTGCGCCGCACGGACTGCGCACTCTTGCGGTCGCTCCGTCACGGGCGACGACTCAGTCCGCGCTACGTGAACGACCGGCGACGATCCGGTCGAGCACGGCGACGATCGCTTCTTCGAGCTCCACGTACGTGGCGCGGTAGACGTCGAGATCCCCGCCGAATGGATCGCTCACCGGGCGAGGCGTTCCCCCCGCGTACTCGGTGAGCAGCCAGGACCGGTCCGTGCCTCCCAGCGCCTGCGCACGATCGAGATGATGCGGGCCCATGGTGAGAACGAGCTGCGCGCCGTTCACGAGCTCCTGCGTCAGGGGCCGCGATCGATGATCGCCGAGGTCGATGCCTTGTTCGAGCGCGACGAGCAGCGCGCCGTCGGATGCCGGTGCATCGGCCCACGCACTCGTGCCGGCACTCCCGACCGTAAGGTCGGCAATCCCGCGATCGGCAATCATGCGCCGCGCGATCGCCTCAGCGAGCGGACTGCGACAGGTGTTCCCGGTACAGACGAAGAGCAGATGCATGCGTTGCGCGCCCCTCGGCGTATGCTAGGTATCGCCCACGAGATCCGACACGCATTCACGCAGCTGGATCGCTGTCAACACACCCGGTCGGATCACGCGCGCACGGCGGCCGGTGCAGTCCACCACGGTGGACGATCGGGACGGTGCCAGCCGACCGCCATCCAGCACGTGCAGCAGCCCGCGATGAATCGCGTCCGGCCACTGTTGTACAATTTCGGCGACCGTCATCGCCGGGGGAACCCCGGGCCGATTGGCACTCGTGCTCGTGATCGGCTCGCCGTACACCGCCAGCAAACGCTGGAGGCCCACGTGTGGCGTCCAGCGCACCGCCACGCCGCCTTCGGGTCCGCGGAGCCGCGGCGACACGCGCTGATCGCCGCCGCGCAGCACGAGCGTGAGCGGGCCGGGCCAGAAGCGTGCGGCCAGCGTCGATGCGTACGTGGGCAGATGCAGATCGAGTCGCGCGATCTGCGCCGGATCGTTGATGAGCAGCAGAAACGGCTTGCCGGGCGGACGGCCCTTGAGCTGTACCAACGCTTCCACCGACTCGTGATCGACGGCGGTGCCGAATCCGTAGACAGTCTCCGTGGGGTACGCGAGCACACGCCGCTCACTGAGATGCGTGATCGCATCACGCAGCGCCGCCTCGACCTCTACAGGCGACCAGAAGGGTACGGTGAGCGCCTCACGATGCACCGACACGGGCGACTACTCCGGCAGCATGCTGAGGGCGTCGGCGCGCGCGAAATCGACATCCTCGGTGATCTTCATGCCGCGTTCGCTTCCGCGCACCACGACGACCGGCAGCCCCAGTCGCTCGCACAACCCGGCATCATCGGTTGCCCCGATGCCGTCGCGCCGCGCGGCGATATGCGCCTGCTCGAGCATCGTGCGCGGAAACGCCTGGGGCGTCTGCGCGCGCCAGAGATTGGTGCGATCGACCGTGCGCACGATACGGCCATCGGCATCGACTTCCTTCAGCGTGTCGACGACCGGCAACGCCGCGACCGCGCCATGACCCTTACGCGCCTCCGCGATGACCCGGTCGATCGTTGCATCGGTAACCAGCGGTCTCGCGGCGTCGTGCACAACCGCGATGACCACCTCCTCGGGGAGATCTTCGAGACCGTTGACGACGCTCTCGTGCCGCTCGCGCCCGCCCACGGAGACCAGCAACCGGTCGACATCGCACTGGAACAGCCACGGTGGCGGATCGGCGGCGTATGCCTTGGGCAGGACCACCACGACGATCGCCACATCGGGTCGAGCCATGAACGACTGCACGCTGTGCAGCAGCGCCGGTTTACCGGCAACCCAGCGGAACTGCTTGAGCTCCGCACTCCCGGTGCGCGAGCCAGACCCACCGGCCACGATCACCACGCCGACGTCTCGCACGACGCCCTCGGGCGCCACCGATTCGTCACCACGCGAGGCAACGACCGGCGGTGGAATCACGCGGCGCGGTGCCGCGGGCAGTTCACTCATGATGCATCCTTGCCGACGGTTTTCTGTAGCACGTCGGCGAGCGTACGCACGCCGACCAGCGTGATGTCCCCGGACACGCGCCGCGGGATCGCGCGATCCGAGAGGTACGCGCGTGTCATGCCGAGCTTCGCCGCTTCGGCGAGGCGTCGCTCGACTTGCGAGACCGGACGGACTTCGCCGCCCAGTCCGACTTCGCCAAGGAAGATGGCTTGCGCCGGGAGCGGCTTGTCGACCACGCTCGAGGCAATGGCGGCCACGATCGCGAGATCGACACTCGGCTCCTGCACGCGCATACCACCGACGATGTTGCAGAACACGTCGAGCTGCGCGCAGGAGAATCCGCCACGTTTGTCGAGCACAGCCAACAGCAGCGCCAGTCGGCGCGCGTCGATGCCGTTGGCTACGCGCTGCGGGGTACCGAACCCGGCACGCGCGGCAAGCGCTTGCACTTCCACGAGGACCGGCCGCGTGCCTTCCATGAGCGCGCAGACCGCACTCCCGCTGGCCACGTCGCGACGGTCGCCGAGGAACAACGCCGACGGATTCTCGACGGGAACGAGGCCCGTACCGACCATGCGGAAGACGCCGATTTCGTCGACCGAACCGAAGCGGTTCTTGGTTGCGCGCAGCACGCGGTGGTCGAGCGTACCGTCACCTTCGAAGTACAGCACGGTGTCGACGATGTGCTCGAGCGTTTTAGGGCCGGCGATACCGCCGCCTTTCGTAACATGACCGATCACGAACACCGCGGTACCGGTGTCCTTCGCGAATCGCATGAGACGCGCGGCGCACTCGCGGACCTGACCCACATTGCCCGGTGCCCCCTCGAGCAGCTCGGTGTGCACGGTCTGAATGGAGTCGACGATCAGCACACTGACGCGGCGACCGTCAGCGGCCGGTTGCGCCGCCGTGGCGAGAATCGTTTCGAGTGACGTCTCGGTCAGCAGCGCGACCGACGAGGCATCCTCCGCCAACCGGTCGGCGCGAAGGCGCACCTGTAGCGCGCTTTCTTCGCCGGACACGTACAACGTGGCCAGCCCAGCGGCCTCGAGGCGGGCCGCCACCTGGAGCAACAGGGTGCTCTTGCCGATACCGGGCTCACCGCCTACCAGTACCATGCTGCCCGGCACAAGGCCGCCACCAAGTACGAAGTCGAACTCGTTCAATCGCGTCGTCCACCGCGGCGTGTCGGCCGCCGTGACGCGACCCAACGTGACCGTGGCGGCGGCGATTCCCGGCACGCTTCGCGCCGCCGTGCGCTTACTCGTCGGCGCCGTCGAGACCATCTCCTCGCCGAGCGTATTCCACGCATCACAGCTCTCGCAGCGTCCCGCCCACTTGGGAAACTCCGCGCCGCATTCCGTGCAGCGATAGACGGTCTTCGCCTTGGCCATCACACGGGGCTCAGAACGGCGTGCCGCCGAAATCGTCGGCACCCTTCACCAGCTTCGGTCCGCCGAAATCCGACTTCGGTCCGCCGAAGTCGTTCGGGGCCTGTCGAGCTGAGAAGTTGTCGAAACGCGTGTACTGCTTGTGGAAGTACAACCGCGCGCTGCCGATGGGGCCGTTCCGCTGCTTGCCAATGATTATCTCCGCACGTCCTTCGAGATCCGGGTCCTTGAGACGGCCGTTCTCGTCGCGCTCGGCGTACACTTCCTGTCGGAAGATGAACATGATCACGTCGGCGTCCTGCTCGATGGCGCCCGATTCGCGAAGGTCGGACAGCTGCGGACGTCCCTTGTCGTCGCCGGTGCGTTGTTCCGGCGCTCGCGAGAGCTGGGACAGTGCGACGACGGGCACGCCCAGCTCTTTCGCGAGCGCCTTCAGGCCGCGCGAAATCTGCGAGACTTCCTGCTGTCGATTTTCGACGCCGGCGGGGCCCGTCATGAGCTGCAGATAGTCGACGATGATGAGTCCGAGATCGTGTTCGGACTTGAGTCGACGCGCCTTGGCGCGCATATCGAGCAGCGTGATACCGGGCGTGTCGTCGATGAAGATGGGCGCATGGCTCAGGATACCAGCGGCCTGCGCCAACCGTGGCATCGATTCGTCGAGAGCCCTACCGCCTTTACGCAACGCCTGCGCGTCGATGAGCGCTTCCGACGCGAGCATACGCTGCACCAACGACTCCTTGCTCATTTCGAGCGAGAAGAACGCCACGGGCACCTTGGCCGTGATCGCCGCGTGCTGGGCGATGTTGAGCGTGAACGCGGTCTTACCCATGGACGGACGCGCAGCCACGATCACGAGATCCGCCGGCTGAAAACCCGACGTCATGAAATCGAGTTCGTTGAATCCGCTGGGCACACCCGTGATCGCCGCTTCGCGTTGCGCGAGAAGCTCCAGCTTCTCCATGGCCGGCCAGAGCAGTTCCTTGATGCGCGAGAATCCGGTGCGCTCCCGTGTTTGCGACAGCGAAAAAATCCGCGACTCCGCAGAGTCGAGCAGGTCCGACGCGGCCGTGCGTCCTTCGAACGCCTCGGACACGATCTCGGTGGACACTTCGATGAGGCGGCGCAACAGCGCGCGCTCCTTCACGATGCGTGCGTGATACTCCACGTTCGCAACCGTCGGCACCGCATCGAGCAGGAACCCCAGATACTCGCGGCCACCCGCGTGCTCGAGCTCTCCACGCCGTTCGAGTTCGTCGGCCAGCGTGAGTGGATCGATAACGCCGCCACGCTCCGTGATCGAAATCATCGCGCGGAAGAGACGGCGATGCCCTTCACGGTAGAACATCGTGTCGTCGACATGCTCTGCAGCGCGCATGACGGCATCGGCGTCGAGCAACATGGCGCCAAGGACGGCCTGCTCGGCCTCCTCGGACCACGGTGGCCGGCGTTCCTTGAACGGATCGCGCGTGGCCGGTGCGGCTGCGTTGGGAACGACGAGACTGGTCATGGTGCGGTAGTGTCCGCGCTGGCGGAGCGCGATGCATCGAGAATGCGACGGGCGAGCTTCACATCTTCCCACGTGGGACGCTTCCACGATTCGTTGCGCAGCAACGCCGCCGGATGATAAGTCACGATGAGGGGCACGCCGTGAAACCGGTGGATGCGACCACGCAGGGCACCGATGGCGGTGGTGGTCTGGAGCAGCGTCTGCGCGGCGAAGCGGCCAAGGGCGAGAATGACGCGAGGCCGCACGAGTTCGATCTGCCGCAGCAGGTACGGATGGCACGCGACGACTTCATCCGGTAGCGGATCGCGATTCCCCGGCGGCCGATGCTTCAGCACGTTGCAGATGAACACATCCTCGCGCGACAGTTGAATTGCGCCGAGAATCTTCGTGAGCAGGTCGCCGGACTCGCCGACAAACGGCCGCCCCTGCTCGTCTTCATCGACGCCTGGTGCTTCACCGACACAGAGCAGTTCGGCCGACGGATTGCCTTCGCCCGGCACGTGATGCACGGCGGATTTATACAACGCGCATCGCGTGCACCCGGCCACGTGTTCGGCGATCTGCTCGAGCGTGAGGAGGCTCGCGACATCGGGCGCGGCATCGATCACACGCAGCCGGCCGGCCTCGATCCCGAGCGGGAGATCGAGCGCTGCCAACCACGCAGGCAACTTCTTCACCGGCGCATCCGTCCCCGCGTTGGCGACGGGGGCAACGGCCGATTCGGCGGAACCGGCGACGGCTGGGGTCGGCACCAATACCGGGGGCGGTGGAGACGACGCATCGCTCGGACGCATCGCGCCGGCGTTGCGCAGCGCTTCACGCCAGTCAGTCGTTGCACCACGATCGAATCGCACGCCAGGCTCGGGCGGCGGCGCCACCGGCACCGGCACCGACGACACATCGTTCGGCTCGCCATTCGGCTTGCCCTTCGGTTTGCCCTTCGGTTCGTCGGGGGGCGGCGCATCGGCAACGCGACTCGGCGCGGTCGGCTTCGCGCCGACCATCTTCATCACCTCTTCGATCGACAGGCTATCGAGCACGAGCTCAGACTCGCCAAGCTCACGACGCTGCTCGAGGTACCGGCGGAGACGATCCTTAGCGTCCATGCGGCGCCTGCTCCTCGTAACCATCGGCCAGTACGACCGTCACGCACGACGCCGTCCCCGCGGCCTGGTAGGACGCGATGCCGCCGGTGACCCCGAGCAGAATGCGCTGACGGGCGAAGGGACGCACAGGAGCAGGCGAGGGCGCTGAGGGGGGAGAAAAGGCGCCGCGCCGGGACGCACGACCCGGCGCGGCGCAGGGTCCAGCAAGCGGCGTGAACTCAGGCCGGACGGCGGCGCGGTACCACGCGGTACTCGATCTCACCATGGGCGAGCTCTTCGAGCGCGCGCGTCGTGAGCTTCTTCTCGTGGGCCGAGCGATCGCGGGGGAACTCGTTGAGCACGCGTGCGAACTTGGCCGCGATCAGCACGCTCAGATACTTATTGGCCGCGTGCTTCGACACGTCGGACGGAGTAAAAACCTGCATGCGTCAGTCGCCCTTGCTGAAAACGTGGATTTCCTCTTCGAGCTGCGCGATGAGCACCTCGACCTGCGCCTCGACCTCATGCACCCGGTCGTGCCGCAGTCCTTCCGCATCGATAATAGCACTCACCTGATCCACCGCGCGCTCGAGATCGTCGTTCACCACCACGTAGTGGTAGCGTCCCACTTCTCCCAGCTCCGCGCGGGCGTTCCGCAGGCGAACGAGCAACCGCTCGCGACTTTCGCTCTTCCGCGCCGAGAGCCGGGACTTCAGCACCTCGCCAGACGGCGGCAGGACAAAAATCAGCACGGTATCGGGAAACGCGACGTGAAACTGTCGTGCCCCCTGCACGTCGATGTCCATCAGCACGTGCTGCCCGGCTTTCAGCACCCGCTGAATTTCGGATCGCATCGTGCCGTAGAAATTGCCGTGCACCTCAGCCCACTCGGCGAACTGCCCCGCATCACGCGCGGCAGCAAACGCCTCGAGACCGATAAATCGATAGTCGCGCCCGTCCACCTCACCATCCCGAGGAGAACGCGTCGTACAACTAACAGAATAACCCACATCGGCCCGCCGCTCCAGCACGCGACGCGCAATTGTGGTTTTTCCACCCCCGGAGGGAGCGGACAGGATGACCGGAAATGGGCTCACTCGAGGTTCTCGACCTGCTCCCGGATGCGTTCCAGCTCTTCCTTCACACCGACCACGTCATGAAGGATCGCAGCGTCGGCTGCTTTACTGCCGGTGGTGTTCGCCTCCCGGAGCATTTCCTGCAGGAGAAAGCCCAATCGCTTGCCCAGCGGTTCCCCGCCCGCATCCGCAGCCGCATCCGCGAGGACGCCGTGAAAGGCGGTGATATGCGAGCGGAACCGATCGAGCTCCTCGCTGACGTCCATCCGATCGGCCAGAATCGCGATTTCCTGGGCCAGCCGCAGTTCATCCACCGCCAGCCCATCGGTCAGCTCACGAACGGCTGCCCGGAGACGATCCCGCTGGGCCAGCAGGCGCTCGGGTGCGCGAAGCGCAATTCTCCGGAGGGCTCCGTCTACCATGTCCAGGCGCTCCCGCAAGACCGTGGCGAGACGCGCGCCCTCCTCCGCCCGGGCGCGCCCGAGGTGATCGAGCGCACGCTCCACGATGGCGATCAGGTCGGCCACCGTGCCGGTGTCTTCCTCCTCGCGAGGGGCCGACATGACATCGGGCATGCGCAGCACCGTGGCGAGGTCCACACCGCCGGAGAGACCATGCCGATCGTGCAACGCCCGCAGTTGCGCGACGACGGCCGCGAAGCGCTCGTCATCGATAGCGATGGCCTGTGTGGCCAGTCGCTCGCTGCGAGCCGTCAGGGTCACGTGCCCACGGCTGACCTTGAGCCGCATCGCCTCGCGCACCTCGGTCTCCCAGCGCCCGTACGCGCCCGGCAACTTGATACTCGGCGAGAAGAATCGATGGTTGACCGTGCGCACTTCGACCAGCACCCGAGAGGTGCCGACCGTGCCTTCCGCCTGCCCGAAGCCCGTCATTGAACGAATCATGCGTTCGGCAATGAAACGCGGACGTCAGAGTGCGTCAACTGCATCAGTTCCAGAACTCCCAGCGCACGCCGTACATCTGCACGGCTGGCGGCATCGTGATCCCGCGAATCTGCTCGTAGGCACCACCGGTGAGATTGCGGTACTGGTAGAACAGCGTGGCGCGCTGAATGCGCAATTCGAGCAAACCGGTGACGACGTTGGCCCGCTCGGTGATGCGGACATCGGGCGTGCTGCTGCCCGCCGCCGTGCCATAGACGAACGGCACACCGTCACGCAGCTCATGCCAGATGCGCGCGTTGATCGAAAACTCGCCACGTGGGAATCGCCGGCGCCAGTCGCTGATCAGCGCGATCTCCGTGCGCACGTGCACCTGCGGGCGATTGTACTGCGAACCATCCCACCGGATGGCCTGGACGTCCACGCGCACGTCCTTGTACAGGCGGCCCGTCGCCGACACGAGCACGCCTTGTGCATCAACCGACGAGAGGAGCGCCGCAGGGGTGCCGAGAATGACGGGCGACTCGAAAGTGGCCTTGTCATCCCGTATGACGCCGCCGCCAAGCCAAAGCCGACCGACGTTGAACGCGGCCTCAGCCCGCACCGTACTACCTCCAGCGCGGCCGGTCGACGAATTCGGCGTGCGTGTGCTCTGCGCGCCTGTGACAATCAGCCACGAGAACGGCTGTGCACGGGCGGAGAGATCGACCCGGCGGGTGGAGTCTGCTCCATTCTGTTCGGCGAACGCACCGATCGCATAACGCGATCCGCCCACGCGTCCGCGCACGGCCGGTGCATGAAAGGCCGTCCCGTTGATCGGCCGGATACGATCGGTCAGCGACACCGACCAACGCGACGTGCGATAGCCCGCGGCCAGGACCTGCTGCGTGCGGCCACGGATCGTGTCCGTCTCGACGAGGACAGACGTATCTGCTGGGGCGGCCAGATCGCCAACGCCCTGCAGGCGCGTCCGCACGACGCCGACGATCGCCTGTGACCAGAATCCGCGCAGCGTATCGCCGTATCCGAGGCGTAGATATGCATCGCGACGCGAGCCCTTGTACGCCAGCAGGTCGGTGAAGCCTTCGCGCGCCGTATGCGGGTCGCGTTCACGGCCCGTGGCGTTCGCGAACAGATCCACACTCACGCGACGCGTCGACCATCCGATCCGGGCCATGAAGCCCTGCACCGAGCCATCACCGCGACCCGTTGAACTCTCGGCGCCGGTGAAGGCATTCACACGGCCGCTCTGCGTGGCCACCTGCTGCCCACCAAGCTGCAGCAGCACCCCGTTGCGCCAGCGGCGCGCGAAAAGACCGCGGAACGCGTTGGTGTTCAGGTCACCCGTGAAAATGTCGATGCGGGTGTACGGCGTGGTGCGCTCCACGGTCCAGGTGCGCATCCAGACGCGCACCTCACCGGCTGCCCGCTCCACCACCAATTCGTCGAGCGTCCACAGCGGCACATCGGTGAGATCGATGGTGCCACCGTTGCGTGGCTCGATCGCATCCATTTCGACACCATCGACGAACAGGCGCAGTCGGCGCGTGTCTCCGGCGAACGATGCGGCATGTACGCCAGCGACCCATCCGCTGCGATACGTCGTGACGCCGGGTACACGATCGAGCAAGTCCGCGAGGTTCAGCGCACCTGAAGTGAGAATCTCCTCGCGCGAAAAACGAAGTCGCGGCGACGACTCGAAATCATCCGGTCGCTCGAATCGCGCGAGTGGCGCCTTGAGCGTGTCGCCCGCGATCGCGCGCCTGAGGCTGTCGGAGCGCGCGACCTCGCGCGCGAAGACGGCCGAATCACTGGCGATCCGGCGAATGGGAAGCGTGTCCGCGCCGGGCGGGGGCGGCACCGGTACCGATACGCGCACGGTATCCTTCCGCACGCTGTCCGGACGAACCTGCGCCGACGCGCGCGTCGGCACCGCGATGGCCGCCAGCAGGCTGGCGACCACAAGCCGAACGGCGCGGATCACCGACGCGCGCGCGCCCGTACGATTTCGACGAAAGTGCCCACGGGCGTACCTGTCGGCCCCTTTGGAATCCAGCCCAGATCGACCTGCGAATAGGCCGTACCGGCGACATCGAGATGCACCCACGGATACCCGTCCACGAATTCCTGCAGGAAGAGAGCAGCGGTAATGGAGCCCGCCGCACGACCGCCCGTGTTCTTCAGGTCGGCCACATCGGATTTGATCTGCTCCTTGTACTCATCCCACAGCGGAAGGGGCCATCCCCGTTCACCAGCGGCTGCGCCAGCGGCCAGCACTTCGTCGATCGCGGCCTGATCGGAGCCGAAGACACCGACGGCGTGCGCGCCAAGGCCAATCACCACGGCACCGGTGAGTGTCGCCGCGTCGATCGCGATCGCGGGATTGAAACGCTTGGCGAACACCAGCAGATCGGCCAGCACGAGGCGGCCTTCGGCATCGGTGTTGATGATCTCGATGGTCTTGCCATTCGAGGCCCGAACGACGTCCCCCGGCTTCACCGCCGTGCCCGAGGGCATGTTCGTGGTCGATCCAATGATGCCGACCACGTTGACAGGAAGCTTGAGACGACCGATGGCTTCCATCGCGCCCATGACGCCGCCCGCACCAGCCATATCGAACTTCATCCACTCCATCTCCGGCGCCGGCTTGATCGAGATACCACCGGTGTCGAAGCACAGCCCCTTGCCGATCAGGACCACGGGCTGCTGATCCGGCGCGCCGCCGCGGTACTCGAGGGCCACGAGGCGCGGCTCCTCCGGCGTTCCCTGCGCCACGCAGAGGAACGATCCCATCTTCTCCTGCTCCATCTCGGCGCGCCCCAACACCGTGATCGTCATGCCGTGCCTTGCAGCGATCTCCTGTCCCACTTCGACGAACGTGTCCGGCGTGCAGACGTTGCCGGGCATCATCCCCAATCGCTTGGCGATCGCCTGCCCTTCCGCGATCGCGGCTCCCGCCGCAAAGCCGGCCCGCGCGGCCTCCGTGTCACCGCCGAGCACCGTGACCGACTGCAGGCGCGCCCGGCGTTCCTTCTCGGGAGGCTGGGTCTGCAGATCGGGGTACGCCCAGCTCCCGGCGGCGGCGCCAATGGTGAGCCCTTCGATGGCATGCGCGTCGGCTCCGGGCAGCACGATATGCATCGCGCCGGTGCCCAGCTTGCCCGCCTGGCGTGCGGCGATGGCGGCGGCACGACGTGCGATCGCGAGGGTGAGCGGAGCCGGTCCACGACCCACCAGCAACACGCGCTGCGCGCCTGTATCGCCACCGACGAACAGCATCGTCTCATCTCGGCCGCCACGGAAGTCGCGGCGGGCGATCGACCGCTGGATCGCCCCGGCCAACGGCGTGTCGACGGCGCGCAGGGCGTCGTCGAGCGACGGGTCCTGAGGCAGGACGATTGCCAGCAACGGCGAGTCCGCCGAAGCGGGGGCAGCGTGACTGAGCTGGAGCGAAAAGGACATGGACGCGATCGGCGCAAAAGGGGGTGGCGATGACGCACGGTCGCGGATCGCCGTAGCGGATCGCGGTCGCGGATCGCCCGATGATCCGGAGCGATAACCAACAGAACATGGCAAGCTAGGCATCGACGGGCGCGCGCGGCAAGCGAGGCGAACGGCCGCCTGGCCACTTGTGACGCTGGCTTTCCCCGCGGACGGACCGACGGATGCCATCAGATGCGCCGCTAACGGGTCGGCTCGTCAGGCCGCCGAACTGGCCACGCCGCCGCCGTTGCCCAGCGGTGCTGGAGTGGATGCCCTTCACGTGGTTGCGCATCGTCTCGACCAACCGACGGTCGCCCGGACGCCGCTCCGGACTCAGCCGCCCGCCGGGTCGGCGATTCCTTGGGTGCGTAGGCAATTCCCTGATGGACACAGATACCATTGCATGCGTATATCCTGATACGGCGATACTGCTCGCGCCGACACCTCGGGTGCGAGGGTCATTCGCCCGGACGTGAGAACCTGTAACTCAGGAGACTCATCATGGCATTCCCCAAGCGCCTCGTGGCGCTGGCGTTCCTCGCCGGCGCACTCGGAGCGTGTGGTGACGACGACCCCGTCGCACCCACGGCGGCCCTCTCGACCGCTGCGGTGTCGGCGCTCGATACGGCCATCGACGACGAGTACTTCGCCGAGGCGATGTACCTCCGTGTGCTTGCCGACTTCGGCAACGTCCTGCCGTTCTTCAACATCGTGGTTGCCGAACAACGCCACTCGGCATCGCTGCGCGGCGTCTACGAACGCCGAGGCCTCGTCAGTCCGCCGAGCCGCTGGGACCTCGGTACGGTCCCGAGTTTCGCCTCGGTGCCGGCTGCGTGCGCGGCGGCGGTCGAAGCAGAGGTTGCGAACATCGCGATGTATGATCGACTGCTTGCGCTCGATCTGCCCGCCGATCTTCGCACGGTGCTCGCGAGCAATCGGGCGGCGTCTGTCAACAAACACCAACCGGCATTCCTGCGCTGTCGCTGAGCGCGGTGGACCGCACACCGCCGCGCCAACGCTCGAGTCCGTGTAGGAGAATCAACGACGGTCGCGTCGCGATCACCTGACTGCGGGACGTGCGGCGATCTGGTATCTGCAGCAGAGACGATTGGTCGCCGCGCTTGTGCGGGCTTCACCTTGGAGACTTCATGAGACCAGAAACCAGCAGGACGCGCACCGTGCTTGCCGCATCTCTCATCAGCCTCGTGCTCGGTGGCTGCCGTGACGCGAAGCAGACAGACGCGGCTGGTGCCGCGGCGAACCCGACGGCAGAGGGTACGCTGGTGCGCTCCACGGACGTCACCACGGCGGAACTCGCGAGTTTCGCGCCACTTTCCGTGCGCATGGACATGCCCAGCGGCACGACCAACAAGGCGAAGGTCGACCTCGGACGCGCCTTGTTCTACGAGACGCTCTTGTCGGATGGGCATGACGTGTCATGCAACAGCTGTCACGCGCTCAACGGCTATGGGGCGGACGGACGTCCGGTGTCACTCGGACATGACGGCCGTGCCGGCACGCGGAACTCCCCCACGGTCTACAACGCCGCCGGACACATCGCGCAGTTTTGGGATGGCCGCGCCTCTGACGTGGAGGAGCAGGCGAAGGGTCCGATTCTCAATCCTATCGAAATGGGGATGCCGGACTCAGGCGCCGTGCTCACGCACCTTCGCGAGTCGCGTATGTACGTCGCCATGTTCCGTGCTGCCTTCCCTGGCGAGCCAACGCCGATCAGTTACGACAATGTCGGCCGAGCCATCGGCGCCTTCGAGCGCGGGCTCGTGACGCCGTCTGGCTGGGACCGCTTCCTCGAAGGCGACAGCACCGCACTCACGCTCGACGAACGGCGCGGACTACGTACGTTTCTCGACGCAGGGTGCCAGAGTTGTCACGCCGGCCGCTATGTCGGCGGCGATCGGTACATGAAGGTCGGCATGATCCATCCGTGGTTCTCGCAATCCGACAGTGGTCGCCTCGGCTTCACGCGCGATCCGAAGGACCTGCTGGTGTTCAAGGTGCCGTCGCTCCGGAACGTGGCGAAGACCGGTCCCTATTTCCACGATGGCTCCGTGGCCACACTCGCCGAGGCGGTCCGACTCATGGGCCACCATCAGCTCGGCAAGGAATTGTCGGCATCCGACGTGCAGTCCATCGTGACGTGGCTCGAATCACTGACCGGCACGATCCCGTCGAACTACATCGCGTATCCCCAAAAACCGAACTGAGCCCCGGAGGCTTCGATGCTGGTGCGTCAAATTCACGATACCAAACTTGCCCAGTACGCGTACCTGATTGGATGTCCGCGCACCGGCCAGGCCATCATCATCGATCCCGAGCGGGACATCGATCGCTACTACGAGGAAGCCGCGGCACACAAGCTGCAAATCATCGCTGCCGCGGACACGCACATCCATGCCGACTATCTGTCGGGTTTGCGCGAGTTCGCCGAACGCGGCGTGACCGTGTATGCCAGCGATGAGGGAGCCCCGGATTGGCGTTACGAATGGCTGCTGGGATCCAGCTATCCCCACCGACTGCTGCACAACAATGACCGCTTCATGGTGGGGAATATCGAGTTCACGGCGTTGCATACGCCGGGGCACACGCCCGAGCACCTCTCGTATCTCGTGCACGACCAGGGAGCGGGCGCGGCAGACCCGATCGGCCTCTGCACGGGGGATTTCGTGTTCGTGGGCGACCTCGGGCGGCCCGACCTCTTGGAGATGGCGGCGGGCATGACCGGCACCATGGTGCCCGGCGCGAAGCAACTGTACCAGTCGGTGGAGTCGTTCCGGCTGATGCCCGAGTTCCTGCAGATCTGGCCGGCGCATGGGGCGGGCAGCGCGTGCGGGAAGTCCCTCGGCGATGTTCCGTCATCTACGGTGGGCTATGAACTGCGCAACAATCCGTCTATCCAGGCGGCCACGTCGGATGACGAGTTTGTGGACTTCATCCTGTCGGGACAGCCGGAGCCGCCGGTGTACTTCGCGCGCATGAAGCGTGATAACCGGGCCGGTCCCACCGTGCTGGGACGCATCCCCTCGCCGCCGCACGTCGAGCCGTCCGCGATTGCCGCGCTCACCGGCCGCATGGACATCGTGATCGTCGATACGCGACCCCGCACGGCATTTCTCGAGGGTCACCTGCCGTCGTCCATCCTGGCGGAGATGGACTACCAGTTGGTGAGCATCGTGGGATCGTACGTCGACGAGGGTACGCCGATCTACCTGGTCGTCACGGAAGAACGGCTCGATGAAGCCGTGCGCGCGCTGATCCGCATCGGGAGCGACAACATCATGGGCTATATCACGCCGGACGACATCGCCACGTATGCGGCGGCCGGCGGTACGCTCTCCGTCATTCCGTCAGTGGACATGGAGGAACTTGAACGGCAGCGCGTGCACGGCGGGGTGACCGTGCTTGACGTGCGCGGCAAAGCGGACTTCGACCACTACCACATCCCGGATGCACTCAACGTCGCGCACACCCGCCTCTTCGTGCGGTTGAACGAGGTGCCGACCGCGCAGCCCGTGATCGTCCACTGCAACAGCGGCGCGCGATCGGCGCACGCGGCGTCCCTGCTCCAGCGGCATGGCTTCGCGGTGACCAACGTCAACGACAAGATGGCCAACTACCGGGAGACGGCCACGTCAGGCGCCTCGAACCACTAGGACGCAATGTCCGCCAGCAGATGGAGCGAACCATGACGGCAACACGACATACGCCGGACGTTCACGCGCAGGATCAGGTGGTGCCGGTCGTACCCGACGACCTCCTGCGACGACTGGAGCACGCGACGCAGTCGATGGTAGCACTCACGGCGTTGGTGGCGCAGGCACAGCCAGCGGTGGCCATCATCGTCGATAGTGCGGATGAACTGGTGCGCCGTGCGCGTGACCGCGGCATCGATGTGGACGCCCGTCTCCACGCCACGCTCCACCTGGTCGATCGTCTCACGGCACCGGACTCCATGCGGGTGCTGCACATGCTGCTCGACCGCCTGCCCATGCTAGAGCAGGCGATCGTCGCCGCCGGCCGCCTCCCGGGTGCCGTCGCGATCGGTGTGGACAGCCTGGACGAGTTCATGCACGACGTGCAGGCCACCACACCACCCGCGCCACTCGGCTTGTTCGGCATGATACGGGCGCTGCGTGATCCCGACGTGCAGCGCACCATCGGTGTGCTACTTCGTGGGGCTGCCCGGGTGGGACGCACCCTCAATCGTTCACCACAGCGGTCGTCCTCGCCGACGGCACCGCAGAGAGGCTGATCATGTCCGAATCTCACGACGTGCTGATCATCGGTGGTGGCTCGGGGGGACTGCCGGTGGGCGCGCAACTGCGCGCGCGTCCGGATGCTCCCGCGGTCACCATCATCGAGCCATCCGCCAAGCACTATTACCAACCGCTCTGGACGCTGGTAGGCGGTGGCATATTCCCCCGCGAAGACTCCGAGCGGAATGAGGCGGACTTCATTCCGCCCGGCGCGACCTGGATCCAGGAGGCCGTCGCCACCATCGATCCGGTGGCGCACCTCGTGCGCACCGCGTCGGGTCAGGAGTTGCACTATGAGCAGTTGGTCGTGGCCGCCGGCCTGCAACTCGACTGGACAGCGATTCCCGGACTCGCCGCCAGTGTCGGCAAACCGGGCACGGGCGTGGTGAGTAACTACTCCTATGACACCGTCGCGTCCACATGGGAGGCCATCCGGACATTCCGCGGTGGCACCGCCATCTTCACCGAGCCCAAAGGAGCGGTCAAGTGCGGAGGCGCACCACAAAAGATCATGTACCTCGCCGAGGAGTCCTTCCGCCGGCAAGGTGTGCGTGAGAAGACTCGGGTGCTGTTCATGAACGCCAAAGCCTCGAACTTCACAGCGCCGGCGTACGGGGCCACGCTACGCCGCCTGTGCAACGAGCGCGGGATCGAGATTCTTCTGGAGCACGAACTGATCGAGATTCGTCCGGACACGCATGACGCGGTCTTCCGGCTCGCCGACGGCAGCACCATCGTCGAGCATTACGACATGATGCACGTGACGCCACCGCAAAGCGCTCCGGATTTCCTCAAGCAGAGCCCACTCGCCAACGCCGATGGCTGGGTGAGCGTCGACAAGTCAACGCTGCAACACACGATCTTCCAGGACGTGTTCGCGCTCGGCGACTGTTCCAGTCTTCCCACATCGAAGACCGGCGCGGCAGTGCGTGGACAAGCACCGGTGCTGGTGGAGAACCTCATGGCACTCCGCCACCACGACCCGCTCGCCGGTGTGTACGATGGGTACACCGCGTGCCCCGTCGTCACCGGATACGGTAAGCTGGTGATGGCCGAATTCGACTATTCCAAGTCTCCGAAGGAGTCGTTCTCCTTCGACCAGAATCAGGAGCGATACAGCATGTATGCCTTGAAGGCGTACGCGCTGCCGCGGCTCTACTGGCATGGCATGCTACGCGGACGCATGTAGTGCGCAGGCAAAGCCACTGGGGTCGAGCCGTGCAGCGTCCCGTCCCCAGGCCGAGGTAACGCAGCGCATGTTGCTCGGAGCCATCGGCCTATTGCTTGGACTGTTACTGGGGATCCTGGGCGGCGGTGGGTCCATTCTCACCGTGCCGGCGCTGGTCTATGGCGCCGGCATCGCGCCCAAGCCGGCGATCGCCATGAGCCTCGCCGTCGTGGGCGTGACCAGCGTCGTCGGCGGTGTCTGGCAGTGGAGACAGGGGAAGGTTCAGTCGCGCGTCGCGTTGCTGTTCGGGCTGTCCGCGATGGCGGGTGCGCTCGTTGGCGCGCGGCTCGCGGTCTTCCTGCGTGGCGATGTTCAGTTGCTGCTGCTCGCCGCGGTGATGGTCGCCGCAGCGATGGGGATGCTGCGTGGGTCGGCGACGCCAGCCCACGCCGCGCAACGAGCGGCCGCGCCACTGCGGCCCGTGTTGTTGGGCATCACGGGCGTGGCCGTTGGGATCATGACGGGGATCGTGGGAATCGGCGGCGGCTTTCTCATTGTACCGGCCCTCACGTTGCTGGCCGGCCTGTCCATGGCCGACGCCGTCGGCACGTCGCTGGTGATCATCGCGATGAATTCCGCTGCGGGTTTTGTTGGCACACTGGGCCACGTGGCGGTGGCATGGCAGGCCACGGCCACCGTTATCGTCGGCGCGATCGCAGGAATCGCCGCCGGAACGTTCATTGGCGGGCGCTTGTCGGCCGCGCAGCTCCAGCGAGGATTCGCGGTCTTCCTGCTAGGTGTCGCGGCGTTCGTCGTTTACGCCAACCGCGCCCTGCTGATCGGGGCCGCCTGATGGTTCCCCGCCCGGCCGTCAGGGTCGCCATCAGTGCGACCCGTACAGCGTCTGGGGAAATGCACCACGCTCCAAAGTGGCAGGCGGGTAGCCTGCCTGCAGTCCACGTTCCGCTCATCTCTCGAAGAGGGTTCAAACAATGACGACGCTTCGCAACACGAGTGCACTGCTGTGTGGCCTCCTGTTCCTCTCGGTCACCGCGTGCGGCGGCGGGAAGGACCAGCCCGAGGCCCCGGCTACTGGCAGCGTGACCGACACCACGCCGGTTGCCCCGACCACAACCGTCGCGTCGGCTGGCGAAACTGAGTACCAGCGCTGTGTGGTCTGTCATCAGGCCACGGGCGCCGGTGTGCCTAGTGCATTCCCTCCGCTCGCCGGATCGGAATACGTGAACGGGTCGGCGGATCGTATGGTGGCGATCATCCTGCATGGGATGCAGGGACCG
>JBBQXC010000003.1:0-76138 GCA_038210005.1 Gemmatimonadales bacterium | reverse complement strand
TGTTCGTGGCTGTTACGGCCGAGGAGAAAGGGTTGCTGGGCTCGCGCTACTTCGCAGCGCGTCCATCGATCACGCGCGGCACGATCGTCGCCAACCTCAACACCGACATGTTCCTGCCGCTCTTCCCACTCGAGGGCCTCTTCGTGTACGGCAACGACGAGTCGGACCTGGCCGACGATGTGGACGGTGTCGTGACGGCGCGAGGGCTGCGTGTGTTGCCTGATCCGGAGCCGCAGGAAATGCGGTTCGTACGGAGCGATCAGTACAGCTTCATCCGCCGTGGCGTCCCGTCGCTGGCGTTCAAGTTGGGGTACACGCCGGGCACCGCAGAGGAGAAGACCTTCACCGGATGGGTCCGTGAACGGTATCACAAGATGTCGGATGATCTCGCGCAACCGATCGACTTCGAGGCCGCGGCAGGGTTCAACGCGCTGTACGCGGATCTCGCCCTTGGCGTAGCGAACCGGAAGACCCGTCCGGCCTGGCGTCCGAACAGCTTCTTCGCGACGCCGGTGATCGTGCCCTGACTCGCATGCGATGCTCTCGCCCCTTCGCTGCGGCGCTCTTCTGGTGTCTCGCACCCGTAGGGCTGTCCGCGCAGCCGGGAGGAAGCGCTGCACCGCCGCCGGTCGCGCCGCAGAACCCGTCGCCGATGTTGGAGACTACGCGCGCGCACGAACGCCTCGCACCCAAGCCGCTGGGCGGCACGCCGCGCGCGTATGCGGGGCCCGCGGGAAAGTCGGTCGAGTTGTGGGTGCCCGACCGGGTGCGCGCTCGGGAGCTATTCGACGTGGTCATCCACTTTCACGGCCCCGCCTGGTTGCCGCAGCAGGCGGTCGCCGCGCTCGGGTCGCGGACGGTGGCGGTGGTGCTCAGTCTCGGTGCAGGATCGGGTGTCTACGACCGCAGTTTTGCCGATCCCTTGGCGTTCGATACGCTGCTGGCGAATGTCGCGCGCGAGGTGTCATCGGTCACGGGCCGCGACTCACGGATCAGGCGCGTGACGCTGGTGGGGTTCTCGGCTGGTCATGGGGCGGTTCGCGCCATCTTGCGTGACCCACGTCATATGGCGCGGGTCGATGCCGTGATGTTGCTGGACGGCATGCACACGTCGTACGTGCCTGAGGGGCAGGTGCTGGCGGCTGGTGGTGCGCTCGACACCACGAATCTCGTGTCGCTCACGGCGTTCGCGCGCGCGGCGGCGAGCGGTGAGAAACGCATGCTGATCGCGCACTCGGAGATTTTCCCGGGCACGTACGCCAGCACCACGGAAACCGCCGACTGGACGATCCGTTCGCTGGGACTTCGGCGCACGCCGGTGCTCAGGTGGGGGCCGCGCGGCATGCAGCAACTCAGTGCGGTCCGTCAGGGACGGTTCGAGCTCCTCGGCTTTGCGGGCACGACAGCCCCAGACCACATCGATCAGCTGCATGCGATGCCGGAGCTGTTGTCTCGATTGCTCGAGCGCTGAGCGCGATCGCGCGACATCTCCCATCTTTCGAAAACTTCGGCTGGTCGTTCGTCCTGCTTCTCGCTCCCCAGTGCTGCCATGCGCCCATCACGTCGCTTCGCCGTTTCGCTGATCGCCGCCTCGTTGAGCCTCGCGCCGTTACTCCGCGCGCAACCGGTCACCGCCGACCCCGCGCTGGCGGCTGAGATCGATCGTCGTACGGCAGCGATTGCCGACAAGGTCACCGCATGGCGGCATGACATTCACCAGCATCCTGAGTTGGGCTACGCCGAAAAGCGCACGGCGGCCTTGGTGGCGGCGCATCTCAAGTCGTTGGGGCTCGACGTGCAGGAGAACGTGGGCGGGATCCCGGGTGTGGTCGGCATCCTGAAGGGTGGCAAGCCCGGTACCACCGTCGCGCTGCGCGCGGACATGGACGCGTTGCCGGTCACCGAGCTCGTGGATGTACCGTTCAAGTCAACGGTGCGCACGGTGTACAACGGCCAGGAAACAGGCGTGATGCATGCCTGCGGGCACGACATGCACACGGCGATGCTGATGGGAACGGCCGAGGTGTTGGCCGGTCTCAAGGACCGGATTCCGGGCACGGTCAAGTTTCTGTTTCAGCCGGCCGAAGAAGTGCCACCGCGCGGTGGTGCGCAGCCGATGATCGACGCCGGTGTGATGAAGGGCGTAGATGGTGTGTTCGGCTTGCACGTCGGTCCCGGTCCACTTGGCGCCATCCGCTATCGCGCCGGGGCGATCTCGGCCAGCGCCGACGGTTGGCGTATCGTGGTGCACGGGCGACAGGGGCACGGCGCGATGCCGTCGAATGCGGTTGACCCGATCGTGGTGAGTGCAGAAATCGTGACCGCGCTGCAGACGATCGTATCGCGTCAGCTCGATCTCTCGAAGGCGCCGGCGGTCGTGACGGTGGGTGCGATTCACGGTGGACTGCGCGAGAACATCATCCCTGATTCCGTCTGGATGATCGGCACCATCCGCGCTTTCGACGCTCAGGCGCGCACCACCATTCACGAGCGCATGAAGCGCCTCGCGACGAACATCGCGGAAGCGCACGGCGCCACGGCCGACGTGATCGTGGAAATCGGCTATCCGAGTTCGGTGAACAGCGACGCGATGGTGGCCAAGTTCTATCCCACACTGAAGCGCGTGGCGGGCGCGGTGGGTGCCACCGAAGGAGACGTGACGATGGCCGGCGAAGATTTCTCGCGCTTCTCGGCACTCGCGCCAGGTTTCTTTTTTAACCTTGGCGTCACGCCGCCCAATCTCGATCCCAAAACGGTAGCAAGCAATCACTCGCCGCTCTTTCAGGGAGATGATCGGGCGTTGGCCGTCGGCGTGCGGGCAATGAGCAACATGGCGGTGGACTTTCTTCGGTCGGGCGGAGTGCCGAAGATTATTCCGTAGTCCTGATCGTCGACGCGAGTTGTGTGCGGGTCGCGATACGCGCATTCCCCGTGATCGCGGTCAGTATCGAGCGGAGCGACGGCGGTTCGAAACGGCGCTGGCGTTTCTTCTGCCCTCGGCGGCGAGCGAGTCGACCGAAGATGCCGTGTCCGCTTTTCCGTCACGGGAGCGAACGCAAACGCCCCCCAACCTGTCGGCCGGGGGGCGTTTGCGTGTTGCGGACTGCCTCGACGCGTCAGCGGTTCACCGAGTTGTCGAGGAACGGACGATTCGTCGCCGTGCCGGTGGGCGAGATCGTCATGTCGCCGCGAAGTGAAATGGTGTAGACACGTCCGGCGAGAAAGGAGACATTCGCGCGGGTCACGAGGTTCGTTGGTTGTCCCGGTAGTCGGAGTTGCAGTTCGTAGACCCCCTGTGGGACACCCGAGTAGCTACCGGCGGCCTTGAATGCCGTGGCGGCGCTGCCAATGGGTGTCTCGGTCATCGCGGTCGCGTTGCTCGCGAAGAGCTGCATCGGCTGCGAATTCGGGCTCGCGTTCACGAAACGGACCAGCGCCTGGCTGAAGTCGAAGGTATCGGGGAACTGATCTTCAACGATGAAGCCGTCCACGCGTTTGGCGGTGGCGTCGTAGATGCCGGCCTGATACACGGAGTAGGCCTTGCCGGCCAAGACGGTACCGGGAATGGACGAAACCGGGAGGTCCTTGTCGACCGTGGCCGAAATACGCCCGGTGAAGGTGTAGGTGCCCGCGGGGATGCCGGTGTACAAGTTGCCCGAGGCCACGGCACCGTAGGCGACACCGATCGTGGACTCCACGCCGGTGCCGGAGACTACGGCCGAAACCTTGGTGTCGTTCGCGTAGAAGTTCACCTGCGGCGCGTTCATGCCGAAGTTGAAGAACTTCACGCGTGCTCCCGTGAGCGGCGCGGTGATGTCGTCCACCTGGATCGCGTCTTGTGTGCAGGCTGCCAGGACGAGGGCCCCCAGCAGCGTTCCGATATATCGTAGGGGTCGCATGGGCGATTACGGTTGAGTGATCCAGAGCGGCTTCGTATGGAAGTCCGCCGCGAGGCCGCCGATCTTGTCGAGGCCGGGCCGGTTCCAGACGTATTCAGAGTTGTATCGGGCGCGCATACGCAGCGCGACTTTGTTGCCGTTGTCCGCGAAGAAGACGAGCGGCACGGAGAAGCCCGGATACACCTGCTGCCCCGTGGCCGGGTCGAGCCCGGTGTAGTTGTAGCGACGCAGGTCCATCCACGTCTCCACGTGTGCCCAGCCCCACTGCGCGATGTACTTCTGTGACATGACCATGGACAGCGTGAGCGCCGCCGGGTTCGCGGGAATCACCGCCGTGCTTGCGAGATACGCAGCGCGCTCCGCCGGCGCGATCTGCAAGACGGCCTGCGCATCGTCGCCGTTACGGGCGTTCACGAAGTCGAAGTGAGACGCCACGCCCTTGGAGTAGGCATCGAGCGCCACCCCGCGATTGCCCGAACGGAGCGCCGCCTCGGCCTTGATGAACTGAAGCTGCGCGTACGTCATGATGGGATAGCGCGACCGGTCGGCGAATAGATAGCGAGAAGGCTGCCCCGCGCCAGCAGTGCCAGGGTATCCCCAAAAATTGTTCGGCAGTTGGGCCGCCGGCAGCGCCAGCGTGCCGAAGTTCGGGTCCCACGCGCGGAACTGGCCGTCGGGTGACGGGGAGAGCATTCGCGACAACCGAGGGTCTAACACGCCGCCGAAGACCGTGCCATTCAGCAGATTGAGCACGAACCGCGTTTGACGATACGAACCCATGTTGTTGCGCCGAGGACCAGAAAAGTTGGCGTCGGCATTGTCGGCGCTCGTACCGCTGTAGGGCAGGAGGGCATCGTCGGCATTTCCGGTGAAGGCGTTGTCCACGGCTTCGATCACGGCCTGCGGCTGATACGACGCGCGGTTGGAGAAGTGATTGAGCGCCATGGCGCGCAGCCCCGATGCAAATCGCAGCCACTTCGCGCGGTCGCCGCTGTATACGCGGTCGAAGCGGGCGATGTACGCCGAATTCACGCCGCCGTCGGTGCGATTCAGGTAAACCGCCGCCGAGTCGAGGTTGCGGAAGATCTCCTGATAGGCGTACTCCTGCGTGTCGTAGTCGAACGCGAATCGCGACGCATCGAAGGCCTGCTGAATAATCGTCTCACCATGCATGTCGGTGAGCTTGAGCCAGCCCCATGCCTTGATCGTGAAGCCGATGCCGAGCAGATCCCATCGCTCCGCCTCGCGGGACTTCCGCATGAGGTCGACGAGGTTCTGGCCGAGCACGAAGTACACATCGCGCCAGAGTTGACCGCCGTTGTCGCTGGGGGCGAGGTCGTATCCCATGCGGTCCCAGACACTGGGCAGCGTGGCGCCCGACGGTAGCGTCCAGTTCTGCGTGTAGCGTCCCACGAAACGACCGTCCCACTGCTCCGATGTCGCCATCGAACTGAGGATCGCCGCGAGATACAGATTCGGCTCGACCTCCTGCGGCGCGTTGGGATTGTCGTTGACGTCGAGGAAGTTGCGGCAGCTGGCGACGCCGACGAGCGCGCCCATCAACACGGCACCGCGCAGGAGCGCCCGAGGGCGGCGCAGGAACGAAAGAGAGCTGTGAAGTATGTGCATGGTCAGTATCCCAGCGTGATGCCGAAGGAATAGCCGCGCGGCATGGGGATGTTGCCGTAATCCATACCGACGCCACCCGACCCGCCCACGGCGGCCGTGGTGCCGTTCACGATCGGATCGAGGCCGGTGTAGTTCGTGAAGAGCAACAAGTCGGTGCCGCGAAAGAAGGCGCTCGCATTGCGGGCGTTGAGCGCGCGACCGGGAAGCGGGAACCGCACGGTCACGTCGCGGAGACGAGCCCAGTTGATGTTCTTTTCGATGAACAGCTCCTCACTTATGCCGGTATAGAACCCCGGCTGCACGGAGGGAATGACCGCGATGCTGTTGACGGTCGGATTGGCGCTGTTCTCGCGGCCGTCACGCAGCACACCGGGAATCACCCGTGCGCGCTCGCGGTCGAGGGTAAGCGGGGCCAGGCCGCGTGACGTGAGGAAATGCTGCGTGGCGTTGAAGACGTCACCACCGTTTCGGAAGTCCCACAGCATCGACACCCGCACTTTACCGATGGTCAGATTGTTCGTCACGCCCATCGTCCAGCGCGGCGTGCGATCGTATCCAGCATCGATGAAGTTGCCGTTTCGCACCGGTAGCCCCGTGGTCGGGTCGATGACCAGCTGGTTCTGTTTGTTGCGGAGATAGAAGTTGCCCGTGAGCGATCGCGTGGAGAGGCCGGCCTGAGTTCCGTTGCGGACGTTGCCGTACAACCAGGTGTCCGACACGTATGATTCCGGGAAGTCGTTGGGCAACCGGATGACTTTGCCACGTGACTGGTCGTAGTTCGCGATGACTTCCCACGTGACACCGCGGCGCTGCACCGGTTTGGCACGGGCAACCAGCTCGACGCCCACATTGCGCGTCTCGCCGCCGTTCAGGTTGAACAGAATGAAGCCGGTGCCGTAGCTGCCGCGCACGTCGTTCACGATCTGGTCGGTGTTGCGCTTGCTGTAGTACGTCGCATCCAGGCTCACGCGATCGTTGAGCGACGCGATTTCGAATCCACCCTCGGCCGACTTCGTGAACTCAGGGCGCAGGTTGAGATTCGGCCCCGTGAACCCGTATCCATAGCCACCGCCGACCGACGTCTTCGACTCGAGGAAAGACCGGTAGGCGTACGGGCGTGCGTCGCGGCCGACCTCGGCGTAGGTGGAGCGGAGCTTGGCCGTCATGTGCCGACCGATCATCGGCACCGCGTCGGACAGCACGAACGATCCCGCGATGGACGGATAGAAAAACGAGTTCCGCTCCTCGGGGATGGTAGACGTCCAGTCATTGCGGCCCGTGACCGTGAGGAAGGCGTAGTTGCGGTAGCCGAGCTGTGCCTGGCCGAAGGCACTGACCAGGCGCCGCTGTGCAATGACGGTGCGCGCGAAACGGGTGAGGACGTCGGTGTTGTTGACTGAGACGAAGTTCGGATCGAGGAAGTTGCGCCCGCTCTCGCCGTTGATGGTACTCTTGGCGTCCTGAATGGCGTTGCCCACGAAGGTGCTGAGCGTGAAGTTCGCCGGGAGCTTGAGCTGCTTGAACGTGAAGACATTCTGCACGTTGATATTACGGGTCACATCCACGGCGTTGTCGATGATGCCGTTGTTGGTGAAGCCGAGCACACTCTCGGGATGCCGCAGGATCAGGTTGCTGTTGGTGTAGTTGTCCACGCCGATGTTCGTCTTGAACGAACCCCAGGAAAAGGGTGTCAGCGTGATCCCCAGGTTCGGATAGATCCGGAGCTGCTTGCCGTTCAGCAGATTTTTTGAGGTGCTGAAATACGGATTGTCCGTTTCACTGTTCTGTGCCAACGTCGTGACGCGGCGCCGCTGCCCCTGCGGAGTGAGGAAGTCACTCGCCTGATCGGTGGAGGGCCAGAGCAACAAGCCGAGCAGCGGGCCATTGTCGCCCCTGAGGGGCTGCTTGTTGTCCGACTGCATGTAGATCACCGACAGATCGGCATTCAGATACTTGTTGACCTGCGCCTGGGACCGGCCGGTGAGATTGATACGGGTAAGGCCTGAGCTGGGAACGACCCCGAGATTGCGATTCAGGTTACCCGATATCCGGTAGTTGACGCGGTTGTCGTTCGTCGCGCCGCTGACCGTGAGCGTGTGCTGTTGCGACAAGCCCGTCTGGAAGAAACCATCTACGTTGTCGTAGAAGGTGGTGCCCGCCGGATACGGATTGCCGAAGTACTGAAACGAACCGAGCGCGGCACCGTTCGCGCTGGTCGGACCGTAGGTGCGTTGCGACTCGGGTGACACGCGGACCCGATCCATGCGGACAAAACTGTTGTACTCGAACACACCGGCGCCGGGACGTCCCTTCTTGGTCGTGATGACGATGGCGCCGTTGGCGGCATCGATACCATAAAGCGCGGCGGCTTCGGCGCCCTTCAGGACGACGAGGGTCTCGATGTCTTCGGGATTGATGTCGGCCGAGCGGTTCGTGAAGTCGACGCCGCGGTTGTTGAACGCGGTAGCCGAACCCGGATTGTCGGACGCCAGGCCGCCGGTGTTCAGCGTTTTATTGTCGAGCGGCAGGCCGTCGATGATCATCAGCGGCTGGCTGCTGGAGCTGATGGAGCTGACGCCACGAATCGTGATCACGGTCGATGCACCGGGCACGCCCGACGAGCTGCTCACCTCGACGCCCGCCACACGACCGGCCAGCGCATTGATGAAGTTCTCACGCCCGGTCTGCGCGATCTCCGCCCCGGATATCGTCTGCTGCGCGGCGCCGATGGTGCGTTTGGCCGTTTCCTGCCCGAGGGCGGTGACGACGATGGCGTCCAGATTCGATGCGGTCTTTTCGAGCCGGATATCGTAGCGATCGGCCGATCCAACCGTACGATCCTGCGGGACATAGCCGATGGAGCGGAACTGCAGCACCTGGCCGACGGTCGCGATGACGGTAAAATCGCCGCTCGTATTGGTGGTCGTGGCGGTGGCGGTGCCTCGAATGCTCACGGAAACGCCGGACAGCGGCACCGTGAGGTCGCGGGTGACCTTGCCGGTCACCGTTTTCTGCTGGGCCCCCAAGGGGGCCGCCAGCAGCGCGAGAGACGCCATCACCGCGAGGATGCGTGGGTTCATCATCACTGGGAGGAGGGGGGAATACTTCGCAATGTTTCGCCCGCTACATATAGGTAGAGACGTCATCGCTCGCCAGAGTATTTCTCCTGATCCTTCGGCCGGTAAGGTGCTCCCCTCGCCGCCGCGCTGGCCCACCGGCGTCCTGGCGCGGTCGGTGCGGGGACGAGTCCCAGTGTCCGGGCCGACGGGCGCACGTTTTCCTTGATCCGGGACTATCGCCGAGTTCGCTGTTCCTGCGATAGTTCACTGGTACCGGCGCGCCGTTGCTGCGCCTTTTCGCCCTCGTTTCTAGGTTACGTTTTGCATGGCTGAGTTGCTCCAGTCCCGCACGTTGGAGGTCCCCCGTTCGGAGTGGACCGCGATCGTGGCCAAGTATGCCGGTGCGGATGTTCGTCGCGCCGTGTGGCAAGTGGTGAACACACTCGTTCCGCTGGGCGCGCTGCTCTGGGCGATGTCCTACTTCCTCGATACGGCGCCGTGGGTCACGGCGCTGCTCGTGCTGCCCGGTGCGGGCTTGCTCGTGCGCACGTTCATCATCATGCATGACTGCGCGCATGCGTCGTACCTGCCGTGGCCCAAGGTCAACGATGCCCTCGGCTTCGTGACCGGTGTCATGACGTTCACTCCGTTCGCGCAGTGGCGTCGTGATCATGCCCTGCACCATGCGTCGTCGGGCGATCTCGATCGTCGCGGTCACGGTGACGTGCCCACGATCACCGTCAGGGAATACCTCGAGCGTGATGCGCGTGGCCGATTGATCTACCGCCTCATTCGTCATCCGTTGTCGCTGATGTTGGTGGGCCCGCTGCATCTCATGCTGAACCAGCGTTTCCGTGGTCGCAGTAAGGCCACGAGAACCAAGCAACTGTACAGCGTGTGGTACACGAATCTCGCGATCGCCGCGGCGATCACCGTTTCGATCTTGCTCTGGGGACCGCGCGCATTCCTGCTCGTGTACCTGCCGTGCATGTACGTGGCTGCCGCCGCCGGTATCTGGCTGTTCTACGTGCAGCACCAGTTCGAAGATGCATATTGGGAGTCGCACGACGAGTGGGACTACGCCACGGCGGCGATCACGGGCAGCTCGCACCTGCGGCTCAATCCGATCCTGCAGTGGTTCACCGGCAGCATCGGTCTGCACCATGTGCACCACATCGGCCCGAAGATTCCGAATTTCCGCTTGCAGCAGGCGCACGACGACAATCCGATCTTCGAGCACGCACCCACGATGAACATTCGCATGGGTGTGAAGGCGCTGCGCTTGGCGCTGTACGATGAGGACACGAAGCGGCTGGTACGCTTCAGCGACGTGCGGGCGGCGTAGTACGGTATGCACGCCGTCACCGGAGTGGTTTCGTGAAGGCGATCAGTGCATTGGCGCTGCTGCTGGCGGTGGCGGCCAGTGCGATGCTGACGATGTCGGGTATCGGGACGCGCTTCGGCCTGTGGCACTACCGCACTGGCCTGTCCATGCTCCGCTACTCGGCATACGTGGGCGTCGCCGCATTCGTGGTGTGTGTCGTGGCGTTTCTGCTCACTCGCCCACGAGGCGGGAGCCGCGCCGCGCTGGTAGTTGGCCTGCTCCTGTCGGCTCTCACCATCGCCGTGCCGTACCGGTTCTCGCAGACGGCGAAGCGGGTGCCGCCGATCCATGACATCACGACGGATATGGCAGACCCGCCGGCCTTCGTGGCCGTCCTGCCGCTGCGCGCTTCGGCAACGAACGCCGCGGCGTATGCCGGCGACAGCGTCGCGGCGCTGCAGCGGGCGGCATACCCCGAGGTGCAGCCGCTCCTGCTCCCGGTGCCGCCATCGGCCGCATTCGATCGTGCCGTCGCCGCGGCGAAGGCCATGGGCTGGGAGATCGTAGCGGGCGACTCACCGAGCGGGCGTCTGGAGGCCACGGCCACGACGACCTGGTTCGGGTTCAAGGACGACGTGGTGGTGCGTATCCGTCCGGCGAACGACGGGTCCCGCGTCGATGTGCGATCGGTGTCGCGAGTCGGCCGCAGCGACGTTGGCGCGAACGCCGCGCGGATTGTGCGTTACCTCGACGAGCTACAGCGTCAGCGCTGACGCGCGAGACCCGCCGGATCGACGGTGATTGTGCCGGAACGCGCGATGAAGTGGAGGTGCGGTCCCGTCACCCGCCCGGTCGCACCGACGCGGCCAATCGTGTCACCGCGCGCGACGGTGTCACCGACGGCGACGAGCTGCTTGCTGAGATGCAAGTAGGCGCCGTCACGACCGGCCACCGTGGCGGTGAGCGCGGCGGTACGTGACGCGCGCGGCGGCAACCGTCCGCGCCGTCGTGGCCACGCGAAAGAGCGCGCCGGCCTTCGGTGATGCCGGTTGCGCGGCGAAATCCGATGGCGATGCACAGACGGCGTTCCGCACAGGCGCGACACGACCGAATGGGAGCAGAAGCCCGAGCAACAGCACAGCGATCGGCAGCGGTGCCGTCTCGTTCACGACGCGTCTCCGACGGAGGACACGGCTCGGGCGGCCCGTGTTCCCGACGCCACGGCGCCGTCGAGATACCCGCCACCGACGCGGCAGGTTTCCGTTCCTGCCCAGAACAGTCGGCCCTTCCACACGGCATCGCCACCGGCCTCATCGAAGAACGCGTGACCGTATTCGGGATGGGCGTTGGGAGGTATCTCGTCTCTCGGCCCGCAGCTGAGTGGATCGCGCGCCCAGTCGTACTCCGCGTAGTCGACGGCGCGTAGTGCCGCGGTACCGAACAGCCGTGCCAGCTGCGTCAGCACGGCGGTACGGCGCGCCCCGAGGCCGGCATCTCGAAACGCCTGCGCCGCCGCGCTGGTGCGAGGCGCCACGAAACCCATGAGGGCGTAGCCGGCCGGCGGGTGATCGCAAGGCGGCATGCACGCATCGTGGATTTCTTGAAGCGGGCCGGCCCAGCTCACGGCATAGCCGGAGCGACCCGAGTCACGCCAGAACGGCGTGTCGTACGTCGCCACGCATTTCATCGCGTGGCCCATCCAAGTGACCGTGTCGGCGAGCACTCCGCGCACTGCGTTCGAGAGGGGCGGGTCGAAGGCGATATCGCGCATGACCACGCGCGGCGGAGCGGTCACGATCACGTGACGAGCCACGCAGCGGACGCCAGGGCCCTCGACGACCACCCCGTCGTGTTGCAACGTGATTGCGCGCACCGCGGCGTCGAGGTGGATCGTCGGCGGTTGCGTCGCCGCCCGTGACGCGGCGTACAGCGCATCGGTGAGCGCGGCCATGCCGCCCTTCACGCGGAACGACGGCGTCGACTGCGCGCTGGCATCGAACGGCTCGGGTGGCCGGCCGTCACCCGCATCGTACATCGCCAGCCCGGGGCGGTGCTGCTCAAACACCTCGAGCCCGAAGTGCGCAACCAGGGTGCGAATGTCGCGCTGGTGTGACCAGAACCACGCCGGACCGAGGTCGAGCCACGGGACATCGGGCAATGGTGCCGCCCGCGCGGTCACCACACGGCCGCCAAGCCGCGGTCGGGCCTCGAAGAGGGTCACCTGCTGTCCCGCCGCCGCGAGCAGCCAAGCGGCGGTCAGACCAGCGACGCCGCCGCCGATGATGGCGACGTCGGTATCGCGGGTCAGCGGCCGCCCTTCGCGATCCGGGTCGCCTGCTCGATGTCGGCGGCGTGCATCTCGTATTCGGGCAGCTTCTTCCCGAGTTCCGCGTCTTTCGACGCCAGAAACGTGGCCCACGTTTTCTTCGCGGCGGCCGCGTTGCCCTGCAGCGTGGCGGTGCGGGCCGACAACGACAGGCCCAGCAGATGGGTGGGCGACTGTCGCAGAATGCTCTCCGCTTGCGCGGCGGCGATGTCGAAATTCTTCGTTTCCGAGGCGACACGCCCATAGTCATACCGCGCGTCAGCATCCATCTCGGAACCGAGGGCCTCGAAACTGGCGAGCGCCATGGGCGCGAAGAAGTCAGCGCTGTCGGCTTTCCCTTCTTCAACGTAGCGCATGATGCGGTCATACAGACGGCCGGCGCGCTCGCGCGGCGACATCGTGGACAGGTCGGGGGGGCGGCCGGTCGATGCAGCGCCACCGCCGCCGGCCGCGAAGGGGGCCATTTCCGCAGGCAGGCTCGCGGCGGCCGATGCGGTCAACTCGGCGCTGCCCGACGGTGGCTGGTCGCCGAACGCGAAATAGCCCACGACGGCGGCGAGTATGGTGGCGGCGGCGATCCAAGGGGCGTACGTACTTGCACGCGACCCGCTCGCTGGCGTCCCCGCCGCCGACGCGCGTGGTGCTGTCGTTCTCGATGCTCCGGCTCCCGCTCCCGCCGACGCGCCCGCGGGCGCCGCGACCACCGTGCCGCACTCGTTGCAGAACCGTGCACCGCTCACGAGCCGCTTGCCGCAGGAGCGACAGGTCGGTGCAGCGAGCGAGGTGCCGCATTCGCTGCAGAACTTTCCCGTGGCGCGTGCGCCGCACGACGGACACGGTGTGGAGGCAGAAGTCGAGTCGATCATGATCGAAAAGTGTGTCGGAACGGTGTCGTTGTACACCCGCGACGCGTCGCCCTCCTCTCCGGAACTGCGCGTTCATGTGCGGTTCATGCACGAGAGCGACTGTTCCTTCGCACGGCGCGTTGTCCTGTAGACAGTTTGGGTCGCACACTCTAGACTCCGCCGAGCACGGCGTTGGTCGCCCCCTCCATCCCGGACCCGTTGCCCGATTCGCCTGCGGTTGCGTTGAACGATGTGGCACACCGATACGGTCGTCGATGGGCTGTCCGTGGGGTGTCCCTCCAAGTGGCTCGAGGCGAAGTGCTGGCTATCATCGGACACAATGGCAGTGGCAAGAGTACGCTGTTGCGGATTGTGGCGACGGCCCTCCGCGCCACGCGTGGATCGGGCTCGGTGTGGGACGCCGATCTCGTGCGCGATGCCGTGGCCATTCGAGGGATGGTCGCGCTGCTCTCCACCGAGCCGGGCGTCTATGGGGACCTGACCGCACTCGAGAACCTGCGTTTCTCGGCGGAGATGCTCGGCGTCGACGGCGACCGGCGAAGACTGCTGGCGGCGCTCGAGCGCGTCGGGCTGGGCGTCGAGGGCGACGAGCGCGCCCGCAACATGTCGTCGGGAATGCAACGTCGTCTCTCCATTGCGCGCTTACTCCTACGGGAACCGCGTGTGCTGCTCCTCGACGAGCCGTTCAATTCGCTCGACCCCGACGGAGCCGCGCTGGTGAACACGCTCATGCGCGAAACACGAGACCGAGGGGGGAGCGTTCTGCTGGTGGCGCACGACGTCTCACGTGCCGAGGCGCTGCCGGACCGCACCGTGGAGATGAACGACGGGTTTCTGGTCGAAGACGTGTCGGTTGGGACGCCGGTGGCCGTCGTGGAGAGGGCGCCATGAGCGGGCCACCGACGGGAAACGATGCGGCGTGGCGTCGTGTGCGTGCGGTGGCCTGGAAGGATCTCACGGCCGAGCGACGCACGAAGGCCAACTTCAATGCGGTCGTTGCCATGGCCGCGATGATTCTGCTGCTGTTCGGCTTTGCCTTGGGGCCCGACGCCGAAGGTTTGCGGAATGCCGCCGCCGGTGTGCTGTGGCTCACAATTCTCTTCAGCGGGGTATTGGCGTTCAACCGCTCGTATCAGCTCGAATTGGAGGCTGGGGCGCTCGAACAGTTGCTGCTGTATCCCGGGGAACGGTGGACCATTTACGTCGGGAAGTTACTGGCTAACCTCACCTTCGTATTTCTGATGGAAGCGATCGCCCTGCCGCTGACAGGGGTGCTCTACCACGTCGCGTTTCCAGAGCGCTGGCTGGAGGTCCTCGGCGTGCTGGTGCTGGGCACCGTCGGGTTCGTGTCGCTCGGCACGCTCTACGCGGCGATGGCGAGCCGAAGCCGTTCGCGCGAAGTGTTGTTGCCCTTGCTGCTCTTTCCCATGCTGGTCCCCGTGTTGATCGCAGCAAGTGGTGCGACCGCTGCGTTACTGGTAGGCGACGTGATGGGTGACAGCAGTACCTGGATCCGACTGCTCGCGGTGTTCGATGTGATCTTTCTGATCGGATCGACTTGGGCATTCCCTTTTGTAATCGAAGGATGAACCACCCGTCCATGACAGCACGGACCATCGAACTGGCCCCGCGTTCCAACTGGTTGTCCGCTATGACCTGGCTGACGCCGATCTTCGTCATCGCGGCGCAAGCCTACTTCATCATGGCATCGGCGCCCGATCGGGACATGGGGCATCTGCAGAAGATCATGTATGTGCACGTGCCGGCGGCGTGGAATGCGTTTCTCGCCTTCCTCTTCGTGTTCATACAAAGTGTCCGGTATCTCTGGACCCGCGATGAGCGGGCCGATCTCTGGGCGGCGGCCGGTGCGGAAGTCGGAGCGGTCCTGACGGGACTCACCTTGGTGCTTGGCTCGATCTGGGGGCGTCCTACCTGGGGCGTATGGTGGACGTGGGATGCGCGGCTGACCTCGACCGCCGTGCTGTTTCTCGTGTACGTGGGGTATCTCGCGTTGCGTGGCCTGACCGATGACCCCGATCGCCGAGCCCGTTGGAGTGCAGCGGTGGGCATTCTCGGGGCGTTGAACGTGCCGATCGTGTACATGTCGGTGAAGTGGTGGCGGACGCTTCACCAGATGCAATCGACCCCGAGTACCGTGGATCCGACGTATGCGTGGGGACTGCGCCTGAACTCGATCGCCTTCTTGTTGGTGCTGATCGTGTTCGTCGCGTACCGCCATCGTGGGCTCGTGGCCGAGTTCGTGCTCGAACGGCAGCGCGACGAAGCGGCCCTCGCGCGGGGAACACGCATATGAACGGGATGGTGATCGACTCCTGGCCATACGTGATCGCGGCGTTCGCGGTGACGTGGGTTGTTCTGATCGGATACAGCATTCGTCTCGCGCGATTGTCGCGAATCTCCCGTGCGCTGTCCGCGCGCTCCGCCTCCGGTGCCAAGTCATGACCGATCCGATGAATTCCGAATCGAGCTACCGCCCGTCGCCGTCTCGCAAGCCGATGGCAATCGCTGCCATCGCGGTGCTGGTCGTCGCGTTCGGCTATCTCGCCTACGGCGGTGTCGAGGAAAATCTGGTGTATTTCCTGACGCCGAACGAGCTGGTGGCGAAGGGCGCGAAGGCAGTCGACCGTCCGGTGCGTCTGGGAGGACAGGTGGTGCCTGGCTCCGTGCAGTGGAATGCCGACGCACTTGACCTGCGCTTTCGTGTCACCGACGGATCGCGTGAGGTCGTGGTGCACTCGTCGGGCGCGCCACCGCAGATGTTCCGCGCTGGCATCGGGGTTGTGGTGGAAGGGAAGTACACACGCGCTGGCGTCTTCGAGTCACACAGTTTGATGGTCAAGCATTCCAACGAATATCGTGCGCCGGTGGCGGGCGAAAACCATCCTGATCGACTCGACAAGACGTTGATCCGGAGTTCCGGCGCGTGATTCGCATTCTTGGACTCGCGGCCGTCTGGGTCGCGCTGGGTATGTCGGTCGCCGGCATCATCGCGGCGATCTGGGGGCTGACCCGCCAGCGCGCACCGCTGGTCGCGAGTGCGTTTCAGACGGTGTATGTCAACTTCGCGTTGTTGACGATTGCCGTGGTGGCGATGGTCTACGCGCTCGTCACGCACGACTTCAGTATCGGTTACGTGGCGCAGGTCGGCAGTCGAAATACCCCCACGTTCTACACGGTCATCTCCCTCTGGGGCGCGCTCGAAGGATCGATCCTGTTCTGGGGGTGGGTGATGGCGATGTACAGCGCCGTCGTCGTGTGGACCAACCGTCATCGCGAAGGCGGGTTGGTGCCGTGGGCGTCGGTCGCGCTGCTCACGATCTGCCTGTTCTTCTACATTCTGCTGGTTGGACCAGCGAATCCGTGGCACTTGGTGTTTCCAACACCAGCCGACGGTCCCGGTCCCAATCCGCTGCTGCAGAATCACATTCTCATGGCGATCCATCCGCCGCTGCTTTATCTGGGCTACGTGGGCATGGCGGTGCCGTTCGCGTTCGCGGTCGGCGCGCTGCTGGCCGGCGAAATTCACAGCGACGACTGGATCAAGCTGACCCGGCGCTGGACCCTCAGTGCGTGGGCGTTTCTCTCGCTGGCCATTATTGCCGGCATGTGGTGGTCCTACGAGGTCCTCGGTTGGGGCGGGTACTGGGCGTGGGATCCCGTGGAAAACGCGTCGTTCATGCCGTGGCTCACGGCAACGGCGTTCCTGCATTCCGCGATGGTCCAGGAGCGTCGCGGCATGCTGAAGTTGTGGAACGTGAACCTCATCGTCTCCACGTTTCTCCTGACGATTCTGGGCACGTTTCTCACGCGATCGGGCATCGTGTCGTCGGTGCATGCGTTCACGACCGGAACGATCGGATACTACTTCCTGGCCTTCATCGCGCTGGCCTTGGTCGTGTCGCTGGTGTTGGTGGCCGGCAATAGCGAAGGACTACGCAGCGAGGGACATCTCGACGCGGCGGCATCGCGCGAAACGGTATTCCTGTTCAACAACCTGTTTCTCACCGGCTTTACCTTCGTGGTGGTACTCGGTACGCTGTTCCCGCTCGTCGCCGAGGCGTTCAAAGGCGTGAAAGTCACCGTCGGCGCGCCGTTCTTCAACAAGATGACGATCCCCATCTGCGTGGCGTTGCTGTTCCTGATGGGCGTGGGACCGTCACTGCCGTGGAAGGCGACCTCGCGGGAGCATCTACGAAAGATGTTCATTCTTCCGGCCGCGGTGGCGATCGGCATTGTGGTGCTTGCGCTCGTACTCGGCATGCGCGATGTGTATGGCATGCTCGCCTTCGCGTTCGCCGGGTTCGCGATCGTCTGCAACACGCGTGAGTATGTGATTGGGGTGCAGGCGCGGCGTCGTGCGCATGGAGAGATGATCCCCGTGGCGTTCGTCCGGCTGGTCGCTGCGAATCGTCGCCGATACGGCGGCTATCTCGCCCACATGGGCATCATTACGGTGGCCGCCGCCATCACGGCCTCGTCGAGTTTCCGTTTCGAGCGTGAAGCGACGCTCAAACCCGGACAGTCGATGCCGGTGAAGGGCGACTTGTCGGTGCGCCTGAAGACGATGTGGGGGAAGGACGAGCCGCAGCGCGAAGTGGTTGGCGCCGACGTCGAGATCCTGCGCGGTGGTAAGGTGGTCGGTCTGCTCGATCCGCGCATGAACTTCTATCGCTCGCAAGACCAGCCGGTGCCGACGCCGGCGGTGCGGAGCCGGCCAACGGGTGATGTGTACATCAACCTGATGGCGTACACCCCGGATGGACAGTCCGCCACGTTGCGTGTGATCATCGAACCGTTCGTGCCGTGGATCTGGTTCGGCGGACTCGTCGTCGCACTGGGAGCCGTCGTGTCGGCGTGGCCGGCGCGCAGGAGAACGGTATGAACTGGAAGCGAGCGATCGTCACCGTTGCGGGCGTCGGGATTCCGGTGATCGCGTTGTTGTCGTACGGGATGACGCGCGATCCTCGCAGCATTCCGTCGCCGCTGCCTGGCCGGGCAGCGCCGGTGTTCACCCGGGCGGTGTTCGCGCCCGGCGAGGATCCGACGTTGCGCCGCGCGGTGGGTGATTCGATTCGATTGGCGGATCACAACGGGCAGGTGGTCGTCGTGAACTTCTGGGCGTCGTGGTGCCTCGCCTGTCGCGACGAGCATGAAACGCTCTCGATGATCGCGCGACGCTATGCCGATCAGGGCGTGCGCTTTTACGGATTGCTGTACAACGACGAACCGAGGAACGGCATCAAGTGGATCGCCCAGATGGGCGGCCAGGCCTACCCGGCGCTCGAAGATCCGAGTGCGCGTACCGCGATCGACTACGGGCTCTATGGCGTGCCGGAGACGTTCGTCGTGGATCAACGGGGCATTGTCGCGCACAAGTATCTCGGTCCCGTACGGCCGGGCGAATTGAGTCAACTGCTCGACTCACTCCTGTTGGCCGGCGCACGGTCGACGACGACCGACGCGCCGGTCACGCGCGCGCTCCCGTCACCGGACTCCGCACGATGAGTGTTGCCCGGCAGAAGCGGTTGATCGCCGCTGCGCTCTTGTGCCTCACGGCGGTTGTCAACGCGCCGCAGCGCGTCGCAGCACAGGTATCGGCACCGACGGCGGCGCCGACGGCAACAGCGGCAGCCCCAGCACCGGGTGTCGACCCGGCATTCGACGACCGGGCGAAGGCGATCTCGTCGCGCCTCCGTTGTCCGGTGTGCCAAGGCGAGTCCATTCAGGACTCGCCGGCTGAACTGGCCACGCAGATGAAATCGTTGGTGCGCGAGCAGCTCGCGAGCGGCAAGAGCGAAACGCAAGTCTTCGACTACTTCATCGGCAAATACGGCCAGTGGATTCTGCTCGAGCCGCGAGCCGAGGGGATCAATCTCCTCGTGTACGGCTTGCCGATTCTCTTCATCGTCGGCGGTGGGGCGCTGCTCTGGGGTGCGGTCGCGCGTTGGACGCGCCCGGTGGTCACGACTGGCAACGACACCGGTGCACCGATAGACGACTAGAGCGGCGGTTTGACCGTCGGATGATCGAGGGGCAGCACGCCGGCCGCCACGCCACCTTTGTGGTTTTTTACCGATGCGGTGTCAAGCAACTCGCCGCCTCCGTTGCGCATGGCGACCGCCTTCATCGCGCTATCGGCGAGCGCCGTGTTCTTCGTGGCTTGCGCGACCATCAGAATGCCATACCACGGTGCGGCGTGATTGGGCACGGACTCGGCGGCACCGCGATAGTAGCCCAACGCCACGTCGTACTGCTTCACGCGAAACGCAACATTGCCGCTGTCCAGTCGCGCTGCGGCGACGGCGGTGAGTCCTGCTGGTAGCTCCCGCATGGGCGCGCTCCCTTGGCCTGCGCTGAACTCGGCCAACGGCGTCTTGGCCGTGTCGGCGGATGACGAGCACGCGGTGGTCGCGCACAGCACGGAACCGATGACCATCGTGCGACGGAAGGAATGCATGAGCGGTGTCATGGTTGGAGCTCAGGTGTCGGGTACATGCGCGTCAAGAGAAGTCTCAGGTGCTCAGAACCGCCAGCTCAATCCGGCATAGTTCTGCAACAGGCGATCGGATGGGCCGATCTCACGATAGGACGAGAACATCACGTACCACGCGCGGCCGATACCGGCGTCCGCATCGATGCCGACCCACGTCGTCTTCGCCGGGATCATGCCGTCGAACGCGCGCTGATCGTCGCGGCGTCCCACGGTCGCCTCCACTCTGAAGCGATTCCAGGGATCGACTTCGAGCGAGGCCGATGTCAGTGTGCCACGCACCGTGGGTCCGTCGTAGCGCGTGGCGCGCAAACGGCTGCCGAACTGGAGCGCGGTGATGCGCGACAGTGAGAGCGTGGCGGTCTGCGATTGATTGCGACCGGCGGTCAGTCCGTCGCTCGTTCGAGAATCGGCGCTGAGATACACGTGCGGGAGCGAGAGTGCGGCACCGCCCCAATAGCCGCGTCGGAATGCATCGTCGAAGGCGACATCGGGCGTCAGAAAGTCACGATACAGGCGCACACTGCGGCGGCTGTCGTAACCGCCCTGTAGCGAGAGCGCGCGAGTGACGGCGACCCGCAGCGTCGCGAAGGTCGAGGTCGGGGAGATGGCCTTGCCTGCCTCGGCATCCTTGCGCCATCCGCGATTCAGGTCGAGCTCCTGCGTGGCGTAGACGGAGAAGACCGGGGTCACCACCATCGTCGTCGCGAGCGCGAATTCGCGGTTGATCCCTGCCGTCGCGTACGACCCGATCGCGCCCAGTGCAGCCTGAACGATCGTGCCGGTTCCGGTCGCGTTGTGCCACTGCAGCCAGGTGCCGCCTTCGCGGATGTCCGCCGACGGATGAAAGTTCGCGTAGTCCGGCTGGGTGCCACCGAGGACGCCGAACCGCCAGTGCGTGCGGTCCACGTCAACCGTGACGCCGTCGAAGAAGCCAAGTGGCGAGAGCACGTTGGACAGCTGCCGACCCACTGAGACGCGAACGGGGAGTGGTCCGGCACCCTGATACTCGATCATCGACTGGTAGACGCGCGTGCTCCCGTCGGTGCGGCCGGTCCCGGTGGTCTGTCGATGCGCGCGGGCGTCGATGACGAGTCCGATCGGCGACCCGTTGACGCGATGACCTTCGAGCCGCAGATCAATCGCCGGTTGCGTGAGTCGGCCACTCGCACCGGTGCCCGTCTGCAGATCCATGTAGCGCAGACCGGCACGGCCCGTGATCGTGCGAGCCTTGCGCGACGACCGTGCCGTTGCGGTGCCGGGAGTCGCTGTACCGCCGGGGGCGGACGCGCCTGATGATGACGCACCAGCGGCGACGGTGATGAGCTCCGGTGCGGCAAGAAATCGCACACTGTCACCGACGACGATCGGACCGCCGCGCGTGGCGCGACCGGAGGCGCGCGACGACGACACGAACTGAATCTCGAGTGTCGCCACCACGGAGTCGCGGCGCATGACATCCGCTGTGGCGCCTTCGCGCAATCCGGCGCTCGTGCCCGCGTCGATGTACACGGACTCGCCGCTGAGATAGGACACGCGCGTCCACTGCCAGCGCGGCGCGCTGGGCGCAGCCTGCGCCCCCAGCGCGTTGCCGAGGACGAGCGCGGCGGCGACCGCCGCGCTCAGGCCGAGCCGCGAGGATGACATGAGTAGCACGCGATGCTCTCGTAGCGGTAGCCGCTGCGCCCGCGATGTTTGCTGTCCATCTCGGACTGACGATGCTCATGGCAGGACAGGCAGGTGAATTCCTTGTAGTTCGCGTTGTTCGTATGGCACTGCGTGCACGACGTCCACTTCTGCCGGTGCTTGCCGCTGTAGATCGGGAACCACGGGTCGTGATTGAACGTGGCGCCGAGCCAACGCGTGGTGGTGTGGCAGCTCTCGCACGTGGTGGGGAACATGGCCGTGCGATGATTCGGATTGGTCGTGGTGTTGTAGTCGGTGGTATGGCAGGCGCTGCACACCGTCGGCTTTCCGCGGTACACGCCATCGTTGTGGCAGGCGAGACACGTTTGGGCGATGTGCGCGCCGGTGAGTGGGAACCGCGTCGTACTGTGGTTGAAGCTTGCCGGCGTCCACGCGTTGACGGAGTGGCAGCTCTCGCATGTGGTCGGGAACGCCGACGCGCGGTGGTTGGGTCGAGACGAGGCGTCGAACTTCGCCTGGTGACAGCTCACGCAGGTAGTAGGCTTGCCACGGAACACGTTGTCGGCGTGACATCCCTGACAGCTCACCGCACGATGGCCGCCGGCGAGCGGGAAGCGCGTGGCGTTGTGATCGAACGTGGCCGGGGTCCAGGCGTTCACCGAGTGGCAGCTTTCGCAAGTATTCGGGAAGCCGGACGCGCGGTGATCGGGGCGCGTCGTGCTGTTGAATTTGGTCTGGTGACAGCTGGCGCAATCGGTCGGCTTGCCACGGAACACGTTGTCCGCGTGACATCCCTGACAGCTCACCGCACGATGCCCGCCGGCGAGCGGGAAGCGCGTGGCGTTGTGATCGAACGTGGCCGGGGTCCAGGCGTTCACCGAGTGGCAGCTTTCGCAAGTATTCGGGAAGCCGGACGCGCGGTGATCCGGCAGTTTCGCACCGTCATACTCGCGCTGATGACATGACGCGCAGATGCTCGGCTTGCCGGCGTACACGCGATCGTTGTGGCAGGCGAGACACGTCGCGCTGATGTGGCGGCCCAACAACGGGAAGCGGGTCTTGTTGTGATCGTAGCTCGCGCCCTGCCACTGCTGTGTCGTATGGCAGCTCTCGCAGGCGGCACCAAACTGCGCGGGGGCGTGATGCGGATTGGTGGTGGCGTCGAACTTGGCCTGATGACAGCTGACGCAGGTGGTCGGCTTGCCGCGGTACAGGCCGTCGCTGTGGCACGCGAGGCAACTGGCGGCGCGATGGCCACCGGTGAGCGGGAATCGCGTGTTCGCGTGATCGAACGTGCCCGGCAACCAGGCATTCACCGAGTGGCAACCTTCGCAGGTGGTGGGAATACCGGCGGTGCGGTGATTCGGCGTCGTGGTGGCGTTGAACTTGGCTTGATGGCAGCTGACGCATGTCGTCGGCTTGCCGCGATAGACGCCATCTCCGTGACACCCCTGACAGGACACCGCGCCATGACCACCGGTCAACGGGAACCGGGTGGTGGCGTGATCAAACCGCGCGCCGGGCCAGGCCGTGGTCGTGTGACAGCTTTCGCAGGTGGTGGGGAATCCGGCCGCGGCATGCGCCGGCGTTCGTGTGCCGTCGAATTCCTTCTGGTGACAGGCCACGCAGGTTGACGGCTTGCCCGCGTAGACGCGATCGCTATGGCAGGCGAGACACGCGGCGGGCGTGTGTTTGCCCGTGAGTGGGAATCGCGTGGTGTTGTGATTGAACGGCGCGCCACGCCACTGCTGCGTGGTGTGACAACTGGCGCAGGCGGTGCCGAACTTCGCCGGACCGTGATGCGGCGTGGTGGTCGCATCGAACTTGGCCTGATGGCAGCTCACGCACGCCATCGGCTTCCCGCGGTACACGCCGTCGCTGTGGCAACCTTGGCAGGTCACGGCCTTGTGGCCGCCCGTCAGCGGGAAACGCGTGGTCGCGTGATCGAACGTCGCGCTGGTCCACGTGGTAATCGAGTGACAGCTCGTGCACTCTTTGGGAAAGCCAGCCGCTTCGTGGTTGGGCGACTTGGTCGCCTGATACGTGGCGAGGTGACACGATGCGCACGTGGTACCGCGCGCCTGGAATTGCGGCTGTCCCGGTCGTGAGGGACCGTGACACGATTCACAGGTGGCAATCGCGTGCGCGCCGCGCAGCGGGAATCGCGTACCCTGATGCGTCCGGACAGCGGTGCCACGATCGACGAAGCTGCGCGTATTGTGGCATCGCACGCACGTGGCACCGAATTCACCCTTGTGCGGATCCGTGTGGCAGGTCGCGCACGTGGTCGGCGTCTGTTTGAAATCGAGCTGCTTGTGGCATGACGTACAGGTCGCGCGTTCATGAGCACCGGAGAGCGGAAAGGTGCGCTCGGCGTGACGGAATGTCGGTGCGATCTGTGCCGGCTTCCAGCTGTTCGCCGTGTGGCAACTCGCGCAAGGTTCGCGCAAGTCTGTGCCGTGCGGCGAGCTGATCGACGAGGCGGCCGGCGATGCCGCGATCGGCTTCTTGATCACGGGACGTGTCTGCGCCGACAGGGTCGGTGCCCCGCAGAGCAGTGTGACCACCGAGAGCGCCGCGATCAACCGATGCCAACGCGTCATTGCACGCTTCCGGATTTCGCGCGATGGCAGCTCTCACAGGCTCGTGACACGCCAGCATATTGTCGGCGCGCCGATTCAGGAGCACGCGCCGCAGCACTGCCGGGTGCGGGACTCGCCGGCACGTGACACTTGGCGCATGGTACCGCGCTGTGTGCGCCGGCCAACGGGAACTGGGTGCCCTTCTCATGATCGAACTTCTCGGCGCCGGCGAAGCGCGCCACGATATGACACGATTCGCACGCGCCACGATCGCGCCGGCCGGTGAACTGCGGACCGTGCGACTCGGCGTGACACCCGGTACAACTGGCGCCACGCGACTGCGCGAACGGGAGCGCGGGGAGGGCGACCGCGGACAAGCGGAGAGACCCGCGCCCAGCCGTGGCCGTCAGCTCGCGGTGGCAATCGGCGCACGGTACGGCGCGATGGGCGCCGTCGAGCGGATAGCCGAGCGTGCTGTGCGACGCCGTCGTCACGGTCGAGGGGCGAAATCGCGCCGTCTGGTGACAGCTCGTGCACGCGAGCGTCGCCCGGGCGCCGCCGGCGGCGTAACGTCCGGCGTGCGGATCCGCGTGACACGAGGCACAGGTCGACTCGCCGATCGCGAAGGCGAACTTGACGCGCCCGGTGGGGAGCGTGATCGCGGGCAGGCCGCGCCGATCGCTGGCATGACAGGCCGCGCACACCGCGGTGGCGTGCGCGCCCTCGAGCGGCAGTTCGAAGGCGGCATGCGATGCCACCGAGATCGTACTCGGCTTGAATCCGTTCACCGTGTGGCAGGCCGTACAGCCACCCGCCGCGTTCCGCACGGCTGGCTGATTCCCGTGGTCCTCGGCGTGACACGACGTGCACGACGTCGACGTCATCGCCAACCGCACGTATGCGGTCGCGGGAACCATACTGGCAGCGGGCGTGGCACCGGCGGTACCGGCGGAAAGACGGGTTGTGGTGTGGCAGGCGGCGCATTGCGTCGTCGCATGCTTACCCTCGAGGGGATACGGTGTGCGCGCGTGATCGGCGACCGTGAAACTCGCTGGGGTGAAGCTTGAGACCTTGTGGCAGCTCGCGCAGTCACGTGTGCGGCCCGCTTCACCACGATGCACGTCGGCGTGGCAGCTGGCGCAGCTACTGAACGCGGGCGTCGGCCGGTCGTTGTTCTTGCCGTGACACGCTGCGCAGCTGACCCGCGCATGACGTCCGGCGAGTGGATAGCGAGTGGCGTCGTGGTTGAACGTCTTCTTGTCGATCGCTTCCCAGCGCGTGGTTTCGTGGCACGAGCTACACGATTCCTTGATGCGCCCTTTGTGCGGATCGCTGTGGCAGTCGTTGCACTTGGCGAACGTGATCGGACGGTAGAGCGGGATCGTCTTCCCCTCGGCGTCGCGCTCGAGCGGCAAGCGATTGGCCTTGTGGCACCCATCGCACTTCACGTCGGCGTGTTTGCCGGTGAGTGGATAGCGCGCGTCATCGTGATCGAACGCCGGCGCCGGGGCCCAGGCTTTCGCGTTGTGACACTGCTGACAGCCGCCCTTGAGTGCGCCCTCGTGAATATCCTCGCGCTGGTGGCAACTGGCGCACGCCGTCTCCAAGCCAACCCACGGTGTGCCGGTCTTTCGCTTGGAGATCGCGGCGATGGCCGGCGCACGAAAGGCAGACTTGTGGCACGACTCGCATTTCGCCTCGACGTGCTTGCCTTCGAGGGCCCAGCCGGCTTGTCGGTGATCGAACCGGTTTCGCCCACCTGTGGGCCACGAGACCATCGCGAAGTCTTCGCCGGCGTGGTCCGGATGGCAGCTGGCGCACGCTATCCGCTCGGCGGCCGGCAGCTTCGCGTGATAACCGCGTTTCGCGTCGATGAACGCTTTGAGGTCTTTGTGGCAGCTGAGACAGGCGATGCCCATCGAGGCCCCGCGCGTGAGCGAGTGACACTGGACGCACTGCGTGGCGCCTTCGAGACTCTTGTGCGCGCGCGCCAACGGCCCCGGGGAAATCTGGGACCTCGCCTCCGACGGGAGCAGGAGAGACGTGAGCACGATCAACACGACCGCGAGTGCACGCACGACATGGCCGGCATTCATCCGGCCTTGGCGACATCGCGTGGAATCGGCACGTCCTTCTCCACGATACGCACGCCGATCTTCTCCAGAAACGCCGATGGCGCCTCACCACCGATACGCACGATGACCGTGTCATTCGGTAGAATGGCGGTTTCGCCACGGTCGTCGATCACGACCACGTCGCTCCGAATCTCGCGCACCTGGCTCTGCAACATCGGAATGATGCGACCGCTGGCGATCGCGCGGTCGAGCTTCTCGCGGTTGCGTGGCTTGATGCGAGTGAAATCCTCGCCACGGTAGCTCAATCGCACTTCGGTATTCGGCTGATTGGCCAGTCCCAGTGCCGATTCCACTGCACTGTCGCCGCCGCCGACCACCATCAGCTTCTGACCGGCAAACGCTTCCATCTCGACAATGTCGTAGTACACCTTGTCGCTGTCTTCACCGGGCACCCCGAGGCGGCGTGGCGTGCCACGACGACCCATGGCGAGCACGACCCGACGTGCCCGATAACGCGCGCCATCGGACATGACGTCGAAGAACGCGCCATCACGTACCACGCGGTCGACCTTCACACCGGTGCGCACCTCGAGGCCGGTGTTCGACACGATCGTCTCCCACACTTCGAGTAGCGTCTCCTTCGACGCGTCGGCAATCCACAGATCGCCGTACAGCGGAATCGATACCGGCTCGGCCAACAGCAGTTTCTTGCGCGGATATTTACGGACCGTATCGGACAGTGTTCCCTGTTCGAGTACGAGATAGCGCAAATGCGAGCGATGTGCTTCGAGCCCTGCGCTCAATCCTGCAGGTCCAGAGCCGATGATGCACACATCGAAGGCCTCGAGATCGCCATCGGTCCGCGGTTCGCAACTGGGCAACTGCGTGGCGATGTGTTCGATCGCCATCTTGCCCTCGTTGATCGCGTTCTTGATCAGACCGCGTCCCCCGAGTTCGCCGACGATGTAGATCCCGGGCACGTTCGTCTCGAAATGCGCGTCGATGAGCGGCACCTCCATGCGATTCACGGCGGCACCTGTGGTGACGAAGATGCCGCCCACCGGGCAGGCGGCGACGCACTCGCCGTGCCCGACACACAAGGCATCATCGACCACGGCGAGCTTGCCGCGCATCGTGATGGCACCCACTTCCGGGCACGACGCGACACAGGTGCCGCAGCCGACGCATAGGTCGGCGCGCACCATCGCCTTCGGCAGTGCACTCCCGGCGGCCGCGACCGCACCCGATGCGACCGGCGCCGAGACCACCTCGAAGAGTTGCTGGGCGATGCCACACCCAGAGCAGTAGGTGCCGTTGACCGGGACCGCCGTGCCGCAGCGGGCGCACGGCCGCGTCGCGACCGTCGGTGCCGGCGCGTCGGCGGGCGAGGCCTTTTCACGCAGGTGCCACCAGATGAACGCGCCGGTGAGCACGAAGAATCCGAGTGTGGTGAGCAGCATGTCAGGCGCTCACCAGAACCACGTGGCGCCCATCGCGATCACAACCACTACGTGAATGGTGACGGCGATCAGCGCCGTCAGCGCAAACGGCATGTGCGCGATGTGCCAATAGCGAAACACGCGCTGTGTGGCTTCGAGCATGCGCGACTGGTCGGTCAGCGCCATTTCCCGGGAGGCCAGCTTTACCGCGCGCGAGATGGCACGGCGATCGACGCCGGGACGAGTAGTCCAGGACGACGCCAGGCGCCGTACCTGCACCAGGCGACGGAAGTCGTTGAGCAGCAGTCGCTCGAGGACCTGCAGTATGCTGGTGGCCGGCTCCTGCTCCTTGGGAGTGATGGCCACGCGCACGGCGTTGACGGAGTCACCGAGCGCGGTTGCGATATCGGCGAGCAGCGCATCACGCTCGCTGGCCACTTCCTCGCGGGAGAGCTCCACGCCACTGCGCGCGCGCGGAATGCGGACGTACAGATAGCGGCCGACCACACCGCTGGCACACACCACGAGCATGGCGCCGAAGCCAAGACCGATGACACCATCGGCTCGCCACGCGGCGTGGACCGTCAGCAGGAGGGGGAGCCCGATCGCCGTCGTCACGTGCACATCGAGCCAGCGTCCGATGGCCCCGGTGAACGCCAGCGCCCGCCAGCGCTTGCGGAGCGGATAGAGCCACAAGAACACGAAAATCAGGAAGGCGAGAATTCCCGCCGTCTGTCCGATCGTCCCCGACGGTCGCAACAGCGCGTGCAGCGCGTGTCGTGGACGCGCCCTCATGGGCGCGAGGTAGTACGACGCGCCGGCGAGGTTGATGATGGTCAGCGCGCTGAGCAGCAGCGTGACGGGTACGCCGTCCCAGCGCGACCGCGCTTTCGCCGCGCGCGCTGCCGTCGGCGCGGGACGAGTCGCATTATGGGAAATGGAATGTGCAGGAGCGATCATCGACTTCGAATTCTGGCAGTATGTAGTTGGTCGCGGCGTTCGTGATGGCCATACGACGAGTGGGATCAAATACGGAGCTTAGATGCGCTTTTGGTCCCATTCCTATCCGAACTTATACGGAGGAAGCTCAGCCGTCTGTAACACGTATCACGGTTTTCGTTCGGGGTTCGGACTCAGCAGTCTGACGTGTTGTCCCAGCGCGGCGTAACGGCGATTGATTCTTTCTCGACCCGCACAACCCAGATTGTGACAGAGCGTACCAGTCACCCTCGGGAGTGACTGACGCCACTTGCGATCCGCCACCTGGCGGTTCGCGAGGAACAGGGCTGAGCTAGCACGACCCGTGCAGTAGACTTGTCAGTGCGATCCATCCTTCCATTCAACCTGGTCATGCCCATGGTTTCCGTCTCGTCCCTCCGCGGCACCCGCGCCGCTGCCGCGCTCGGTGCGGCTCTTCTCTTCGCCGCCTGCAGCACGGCCGAAGATGCCGCGGCAAAGGACTCGGCCATGACTGCCGACTCCGCCGCCTCGCTCACCCTCGACTCCACGAGTACGGCAGGCGCCAGCTCGGGCGTGACCGCGAAGATCCTGGATGGCAGCGGACGGGAACTCGGCGTGCTCACACTGACCGACGTCGGCGCCGCGATCTCGGTGGGCGGCACCTTGCGTGGCCTCATGCCAGGTGTGCATGGCATGCACATCCACGCGGTCGGTCGTTGCGATGGCCCCGATTTCGCCAGCGCCGGACCGCACTGGAGCCCGACGCCCAAGCAGCATGGCTCGACCAACCAAGCGGGTCCGCATTTTGGTGATCTCATGAATATCACGGTCGGTGCCGACAGCACGGTCTTGGTGATGATGTCGACCCCAGCCGGCTCGCTCCGTGGCGAGAACCCGCTGCTCGACGCCGACGGTGCGGCGATCGTGATTCATGCGGCCGCTGACGACTACAAGACCGATCCGTCGGGCAATTCCGGCGCCCGGATCGCCTGCGGCGTCGTGTCCGGCTCCTGAGCACCGACCGCGGTCGCCTGAACGATTTTCGGCGCGCGAACTCGCCATGACGACTGCCGCGCACACGCTGGTAGACCTGAGCCACGCCATCGAGCACGGCGTGGTCTACTACAAAGGTCTGCCAGCGCCGGTGATTTGCGACTACTTGCGTCGCGAGGATTCACGCGCGCTCTACGAACCAGGCACCGAGTTTCAGATCGGTCGCGTGGAGCTGATCACCAACACGGGTACGTACATCGACTGCCCGTTTCATCGCTACGCCGATGGACGCGATACGGCCTCGATGCCGCTCGAGCGCTTCGTGGATCAACCGGCCGTCGTGGTGCGCGCGACGGCACGTGAAGGCCGTGCGATCGACGTCGCGCAGCTTGCGGCACGATTGTCGATGCACCATCTGCGCGGCAAGGCCGTGCTGGTGCATACCGGATGGGATGCGCACTGGGGCACCGACGCGTACTTCGAAGGCCACCCGTATCTCACCGAGCAAGCGGCGATCTGGCTGCGCGATGCCGGCGCGGTATTGGTGGGCATCGATTCGATGAACATCGACAACACCGAGCGCGGCACGCGGCCGGTGCATACGGTGTTGTTGCGTGAAGAAATCCTGATCGCGGAACATCTGTGCAACCTGCATCTGCTGCCCGATGCCGGTTTTACCTTCACCGCCGTACCGCCCAAGCTGGTGGGTGTCGGGACGTTCCCCGTGCGCGCGTTCGCGACGGTTCCTTACGCGTCGCGTACACCTGCTGACACGTTCGCGTACGCGTCACGCAGCACCTGAGCGGAACGCTCGAGCCGCTCGCGCTCCGGCAGCAGCATCTCGGGCTCCAGCACCACCTCGGCGCCGCCACTGCCCACAATGGTCGGCATCGAGAGCGCGACATCGCGTAGCCCCGAAGCGCCCTCCTGCCAGCGTGACACCGTGAGCACGCGGCGCTCACCGCGCAGAATCGTGCGCAGCAGCGTCGCGGTCACCAAGCCGATCGCGTGATTGGTGGCGCCCTTCCGCTTGATGATCTCGTACGCGGCCGATCGCACCTCGTTGGCCATGGGTGTCTCGCGATCGGCGTGCCAACCGGGCCACTGCGCCAACGGCACACCACCGATCTGCACACTCGACCAGAGTACCACTTCGGAATCGCCGTGCTCGCCGACCACCTGCGCATGCACCGAGCGCGGGTCGAGCTCGAGTTCGCGGCCCAAGGCTTCGCGAAGTCGCGCCGTGTCGAGCATGGTACCGGTGCCGATCACACGCGCCGGCGGTAGCCCGGAGGCTTCGAGAACTACGCGCGTCAGCACGTCCACGGGGTTCGTGACCACGATGATGACGCCGCGCGCCGCCGCGAGTTGCGCGCCGAGCTCGCGCGCGACGCGTGCGTTGTCGCGGAGGAGAGCGAGCCGCGATTCGTCCGGCTTGCCGTTGCGGCCTGCCGCGATCACGATCACATCGGCATCGATCATCTCTTCGACGGACGCTGTGCGCACTTCTGCGGACGGATAAAAGGAACTCCCATGCGCCAGATCCATCGCCTCGCCCTCGGCGACCTCGGTGCGTACGTCGTGGAGGAGCAGCTCGTCGGTCACACCGAGTTGCAGTGTGGAGATGGCGATACTCGATCCTACCCAGCCGGTGCCGATGATGGCGACCCGTCGAGCCATGGGGTGTCTCGGTAGAAGAGGCGGTCCGACGTCCGGCTACTGCGCACCGATCAGAAACCGGCGGAGCGGCACCAGCGCCGCGTCGGGCGTCTCCTCGAAAGGGAGATGGCCCACATTCGGCAGCGGGACGAGGATCGCGTGCGGCAGCGCCCTCAGGTAGTCGGCGGCGTTGCTGAACGGGATCATGGCGTCCTGCTGCCCCCACAATAGCAATGTTGGTGCCTGAATCCGTCGCAGTAACGGTACCGGATCAGTCAGGACGGTCTGGCGCATACGCTGCAGCATCGCATCGCGTGCGCCGGGGGCGCGCAAGAGGTCGTAGTAGCGATCGGCGAGACTGTCCGTCATGGCGCGCGTATTCGCGTAGGCTGGTTCGAGGCTCATGCGGAGCATCGCCTTCGGCAGCACGTAGCGCATGAGCGACAGCGAAGCGGGCACCACGGCCGCCTTGCCATACTCGAAGCCGGAACTCGCGAACCCATCGGGCGAGATCAACACCAACTTGTCTACGCGCTCCGGATAGCGTGCCGCGAAGGTCCATGCGATGCGTCCACCCATCGAGTTGCCGACTAACGTGGCGCGCTGAATGCCGAGTGTGTCCATCAGTGCAGACAGCAACAGCATGCTACGCGTGTCGGTATAGTCGCCGGTGGGGTCGGGGGCACTGAGACCGCTGCCCGGCAAATCGAACCGAACGACGCGAAAGGTGCGGTCGAGTGCGCGCGCCCAGGGCTCCCAAGTGTGCAGGCTCGAGCCGAAGCCATGCAGCAGGATCAGCGCAGGCGCGGTACGCGGGCCGGAATCGCGAACGTGCAGCGAAACGCCCTCGAGCACGCGAAGGTCGTTCGGCGCAGCGAGATAGCGGGCGCGGAGCGTGGTCTGGTCCGCGTCCGGTGTCCACAGCGCGAAACCGGCGCCCACCAAGGTGATGGCGAGCGCGATCGCCGCAATACGACGTCTTTTCATGTGGCGGAACTTACTCCACGCGCCACACGCGATTCCACCCATCGGCGAAGGCATAGCAGCCGCAACGCGCGACCCATCGCGCCGCCACGCGCTGTCGCCGCTCACGGCAGGCGCCCGTGTAATTGCACACCACGTCGGTCACGATCAGATCCCGCTGCAACTGCACTGGGCTGAGCGTGGAGTCGATCACCCAACGGGGCTTCTCGGCGGTGGGTGTCCACGTGAGACGCCGCGGCGCACGATCGGGTGCGGTCGGTGCCGCGATGACGACGACGCCTGCCCCGGCCAATAGTGGACCGTCGGCCACGAAAAGCGGCCAGTAACCGTCTCGACGCACGCCCGACGGAAAAGGGCGGGTTTTGAGCCCGCCGATCGGGGTCGGCGTGGGAGCCGGTGGTCCGAACGCCTGCGGTCCCACCGTGCCCACCAACGGCGACGCCGACGGGCGGCCCTGGCCATGCAGCGAGGCGCCGGAGAGCGCCACGAGGGACAGACCGATGACGAGCGAGCGGAGGATCATGCGTGAATCATACCCCGGAACGGCGACCCGGATCGGCCAACCCGGAGCGTGGACCTCAACAGGGGTCTACTTTTCCCCGATGCCTTCCGCCAACCCTACCATTTCGGCTTCGCCGAGTTCTGGCCCGACGCGCTCGCACGCGCTCGATCATACACTCGCCTTTGCGCTGTGTCTTGGCGCCGCGATGCTGTTGCTGTGGCCGCTGCTCACCGGACAGATGCTGTTCGGTGGGAGCCGCTCCGACATGTTCATCGCCGGCTATTCGTTCCGCCTCTTCGGCGCCGAGTCGTTCTTGGCAAACGGCGCGATCCCGCAGTGGAATCCCTATCTGTACGGTGGACTGCCGTACATCGCGGCGATGCACGGCGACATTTTCTATCCGACCGCCTGGCTGCGGTGGATCATGCCGGTGGACGTGGCGATCACGCTCGGCATGGCGATTCATTTCGTGCTGACGGGGTGGTTCACCTATCGCTTTTGCCGCTCACTGGGACTCTCGTGGAATGCGAGTGTGGTGGCGGGCGTCGCGTACGAGCTGACCGGGATCGTGGCGTCGCAGATGAGTCCCGGACATGATGGCAAGCTGTTCGTGGCGGCCATCGCACCACTGGCCTTCTGGACGCTGCTGGGCGCGATCCGACATGCGAAGACGTGGTGCTACGGCGCGTTCGCGTTCGTGGTCGCCCTGATGGTGCTCGGGCACTATCACCCGGCGTACTTTCTGTTGATTGCGCTTGGTATCTGGGCATTGTATCTGGTCTTCTTCGATCCGGAGCGTCCGGCCGATGTGAATCCGGTGAAGGCGCTCGGCTTGTCGTTGCTGGCGGTGGTGGTGGGGTGCGGTATCACCGCGCTGCAGGTGTTGCCGTTCCTCGAGTACGTGCCGTTCTCGCCGCGCGCCGAGGGTGGGCCCGACACCGGGTGGGAATTCGCGACGAGTTATGCGTTGCCCCCGTCGGAGATTTTCACGCTGTTGCTGCCGCAGTTCAACGGCGTGCTCGATCAGTATTGGGGACGCAACCCGATCAAGTTCCATACCGAGTACATGGGCTTCCTGCCGCTCGCCCTCGCTGCCTTGGCGCTGGGTGACAAGGCGCGACGTCGTCTGGTGATCGTGATCGGTGTCAGTGCGCTGTTCTTCCTGATGTTCTCGTTTGCGGGCTATACGCCGTTCTACCGCCCGTTTTATGAGCTGCTGCCACTCGTGAAGAAGATCCGTGCCATGGGCATGGTGTTCTACCTGCCGGCGTTCCTGGTGTGTGTACTGGCTGGCGTCGGATTCGATCGACTGCTGGCGCGCGCCGTGCCGATGCGCACGGTGCTGATCGTGGTCGGCGGTGCAGCGGTGTTTGCACTGCTGGGCACGGTGGGGGGTCTGCAGGGACTCGCGGAATCGCTGGCTATTCCGGAGCGTCTCGATGCGGTTTCGGCCAACGCGCCGTATCTGCAGAGCGGTGCCCTTCGGTTGTTGGGGTTCGTGGCGCTGGGTGGCGCGGTGCTGTGGGCGGCCGCTGCGGGTCGTATCACGCCGCGCGTCGCGACCGCCGCGATGCTGGTGTTCCTCGGACTCGATCTGTGGAGCGTCGACCGCCAGTTCTTCACATTCTCGGCTCGGGCCAGTACGCAGTTCGCCGACGATGCCGTGACGACGTACCTCAAGAAGGTACCGCCGCCGTATCGCGTCATCGACGGTGGCAACAGCTACGGTCAGTCGATTCTGATGGCGTATCGCATTCCGAACGCGATGGGCTATCACGGTCTCCAGTTACATCGCTACAACGAGTTGGTCGGCGCGAAGGACGGATTCCGTAACCTGCTCACGCCGAACATGTTCGACCTGTTGTCGATTCGGTATCTGATTCTGCCCGACACGCAGCCGGTGCCGGGTTTCCATCAGGTGGTGCCGCCCTCGCCAACGGCGTTCGGCACCACGGCCACGCTGTACGAAAGCGATACGGTGCCGGCCTATGCGCGCGTGCTGCCGGTGTCGGCCAAACTTACGGAAGAGCAGGGGCTGGCTACGGTGATCGATCCGCGTTTCCCGATCAGCACCGTGGCGTTGTTACCGGATACGTCCACCGCCACGTCGCCGACGGCCACACCACCGTTTCCGCCGCCGCAGGTGAAGGCCACGGTGACCGAGTGGAGCGCCGGCAGCATGCGCATTGCGTTAACGGGGGCCGAGGCGGCCACGAGTCAGTTGTTGGTATCGGAGAACTGGTATCCCGATTGGCGCGCCGAGGTCGATGGCAAGCCGGGCATCGTGCGGCGCGCCGATCACACGTTGATCAGCGTGGACATTCCGCCGGGTGCGAAATCCGTGCGCTTGTGGTTCGAGTCGGCGACGTATGCGCGAGGCAAGATGATCAGTCTCGTCTCGCTGCTGCTGGCGGCGGCGATGATGTTCGTGCCGTTGATCGTTCGGGTGGGCACGAAGAAAACGGCGTAGCGCGGAACTCGTAACTGTTATCCCGTGCGTCCCATCGGTTCGCCCACGCGTACGCGCACCGCGGCCGCCCATGGCTCGGTGAAGGCGATGGTGTTCGGCGGGAAGAGCAGCACCACCGTAGAGCCCAACAGAAAGCGACCCATCTCGTCACCCTTCTCGAGCTGGATGGCTTGATCGGTGTAGTGCCACTCGCGCACCATACCCGGGCGCGGAGGATTCACGATGCCGTGCCACACGGTGGCCATACTGCCCACGATCGTGGCGCCCACCAGCACCATCACGAACGGCCCGTGCGCGCCTTCGAACAGGCAGACCACCCGCTCGTTGCGCGCGAAGAGATTCGGCACACCACGCACGGTGGCTGGATTCACCGAGAAGAGATCGCCGGGCACGTGTATCATGCGCACGAGCCGTCCGTCGCAGGGCATGTGAATGCGATGGTAATCCTTCGGGCTCAGGTAGATCGTGGCGAAGTCGCCATTGGTGTACGGCGCGGCGAGTGTCTCGTCACCGCCCAATAACGCCGTCGTTGAATAGCTGTGCCCCTTCGCCTGAAAGATCTGATCGCCGCTGATCCGGCCCAGCTGACTGATGGCCCCGTCTACCGGGCACGTGAAGGGGGCGTCAGCGATCGGGCGCACTCCCGGCTTCAGCGCACGCGTGAAGAAGTCGTTGAACGTGGCATACGCGGCGATGTTCGGCTCGGCGGCCTCGCTCATGTTCACGCCGTACTTCGCCACGAACCAGCGGATGACAGACGTCGTCTGCGCCCCGCGTTTGGCCGACGCGAAGGCGCCGGCCATCGAGGTGAGGGCCTGCTTGGGCAGGAGGTACTGGGCGATGACGAAAAGAGGCGAAGACACGGGACCCTGAAGAGCGGTGAACTGGCCATCTGGATGTCTATGGAGGATTGCCTTCTCGAGGGCCCCGCCGCCAGTGGCAAGGGGACTCGTACGGTTCTCTTGTTCCCAAGCATTGAGTACAGGAACTCGGCTCGGTACGCCCCCCTCACTACTACCCGCGAACAACAGAATGGCCAGACTGCCCTTTGCCCGCGCGCAGTTGCTCGGCGCGCTGCTCGTGCTTCATTCGACGTCGTCGGCTGCGCAACGGGTCGTGCAGGAATCCACGCGTAAGTGGCGCGATGCGGCCACGCTTTCGCTCAGCCCAGTGCAACGCTGGTGCGCCGAGTCGGCGTCGGCCGGGTGTGATTTCAAGCGGCCGGCGTCGGTGCGCGCGTTGCCCGACAGCGGAATTCTGGCGGCGGACGGCCGTGGGCCGCTGCATCGATTCGCCGCCAATGGCGCGTTCATCGGAGCGTTGGGGCGATCGGGGATGGGACCGGGAGAGTACGGATTCGTGATCGATGCGCAGATGTCGAGCAACGGCTACATCACGTGGTTCGACAACACACAGATGCGGCTGGCGACCGTCCGGCTCGACGGCACCGCCGGACCCGTCACGCGCGTCATGCCGCCGTACACCATGGCCGCAGTGTTCCTGGTGGATACACAGCTGGTGGTGCTCGACGTACCGGCCGCGCCCAGCATCGGCGACATCGTCGAGGCGTCGTATCACACGGTCCCGACAGCCGGGACTCCTACGGTGCTGGCGAAGGTGCGAACTCCCTCGACGTTCACTCCAGGCACTGACATGCGGCCAATGACCGGTCCGTTTGCTGCACGCGTACTCGGTGACGTCGGGTTTGCCGGTGACGTGGCGCACAGCAATGGGACACGCTACGAGGTGGAGTTCTTCCCGAAGGTCGGTGCGCCGTGGACGCTGCGTGTCGATGCACCGCGCCGCGCCGTACAGGCCACTGAACGAGACAGCGCGCTGGCCGCGATCATTCAGCGCCTTCGCGTCGCGAATTTCAATGCGTTGCCGCCGAGTGTGCGTGCTGTGTACGAGTCACCGGCGACGTATCACGCGCCGTTGGTCGCCCTCAAGGTGCTTCGGGATGGCACGCTGTGGATTCGTCCGGTCGCTGATGCCGGGAGCACGACAGTGCGATGGGATGTGTTCGCCCGCGATGGTCGGCGCATCCCGGCGTTCGCTCGCTACCGCGTGTCGCGCTAGGTTTCGAATCATGTATATCCCTGTCTCAATGATAATCGGACGCCTCGTGCCACGGACCAGCCGTACGCTCGCGCTCGCCATAGCGAGCGTTTTTCTCTCGGCCGATCTGCCTGCCCAGGTCATCGCCGGACGCGTCATAGATGACCGCACTCAGCAGCCAGCCGTCGACTATGTCGTACGGTTGGTGCAAACGTCCGATCGCGGCGTCGTGGCGCTCGACGAAACCACCACCGACCCCAAGGGACATTTCACGGTGGTCGCGCCAAGTGCGGGGCGCTACCTGCTGTCGTTCGGTCGCTCGGCGCTGCGGGTGCATCGCGTGGCGGTGGATGTTGAAGCCGGTGCGGCGCCGACGCCGAAAGATTTTCCGCTGCCGATTCAGCGGGAGTCGGATATGCAACCGTACGTCGATGTGGATGTGGATTCGGCACGAATCATGACGTCTGCAGGAGGGCCGGCCTATCCCAACGAGCGTAGACAGGTCGGTGAGGGCGGTTCGACCTTCGCCATCTTTGTTGTCGACACCACAGGGCATCCTGAAATCAATAGTTTGCGCGTGTTCGCGGGAACGCACGCGGACTTTGCGCGATCCGTGGAGCAGTGGCTGACCGTCGGGACATTCGGCGTGTCGCACGTCGGGAACGTACCCGTGCGTCGGCAGGTCTGTCTGGCGGTTTCGTTCCAGCTCGACATCGACTCACGCCGGCCCCGGCAAGTGAGCCGGCCATCCGTTCCCCCTGCTGGCCTTGCGAATTCCGCCAAGGCGCTGTGTTCCCGCGCCGTCGAGGGGCTTGGGATGATCACGGTGTCTGCACAGCGCTAGCGGTAGCGCGCTAGAATAGCTGGATGCGCCGACCACTCGGATTTCTCCTGCGGCTCCTGCTGCTCCTGCTCGTCGTCACGGTGCCTGCCACCGCGCAGGGTCGCATCCTCGTCGACACGATCCGCTCCAAGGCTATTGCGGGCAACACGATCGGCGATACGCCGAATCGCGAAGTGTTCGTGTACACGCCGCCCAGCTACGACCGCACGCCCAACCGGCGCTTTCCGGTGCTGTACCTGCTGCACGGCTTCACCTCGCATCCGCGCGAGTGGCTCGATGGGAGCTATCAGGGGCTCGATCTGCAGCAGACGATGGACAGTTTGTGGCGCGTCGATGCCGGCGAATTTTTGGTGGTGATGCCGAGCGCCGACAACGTGATGGGTGGCACGTTCTATGTGAATTCGGCGGCCTTCGGCAAGTGGGAAGACTTCGTGGCCGACGAATTGGTGCGCTTTATCGACGCCCGCTATCGCACGCGTCCCGAACGCCTGTCTCGTGGGCTGGCCGGCCAATCGATGGGCGGTTTCGGCGCGTTGTACCTGGCGCAGAAGCGTGGCGATATATTCGGCTCGGTGTACGCCATGAGCCCATGCTGCACCGCGATGGTCGGCGAGTTGGCGCCGTCCAGCGACGTGTGGCGCTTCCTACGCGACACCACGATGGTGCCGCCGCCCGCCATGGCCGGCAGCGTGCGTATCGCCCGCGCCATGACGGCCGCGTTCGGCGCGCCCTACGACAAGGCAGGTGCCTGGTCGAAGTTCCTGCCCATCGATCTGCTGACGAAGGATGCTACGGGCATGAAACGCAGCTGCGCCGTCGTGATCGAGTACGGTCTCGACGACACCGTCACCAGTGTGCCGCTCGGGTCGCGCGCGTTCGCCGACGAACTCGCCCGAGCGAAGATTCCCTATCGGCTTGACGTGTTTGCCGGCGACCACACCAATCGCACACGACAACGCTTCGAGCAGCGCGTGTTGCCGTTCTTTGCGCAGCAATTCTCGGGCGCCGCGCCCAATGGCAACTGTACGCCGTAAGATGCACGCTGTTGCAGTCCTTTTCCTTTCGTCGGAGACGTTCGCGTGACACATCGCCTGCCGCACCGTCTGACCCCATGTTTCGCATCGTTCGCCGCGCTGGCGCTGATGGCGCTGGACGCCCCGCTCGGCGTTTCGCTGCGCGCTCAGGATCGCCCCGCGCCCGACGCGGAGACATTGCCGCTGAAAACGGCGCGCACCCATACCTTCAGTACCACGAAGGGCAGCTGGCTCTCACTCGATGTCTCGCCGGATGGCTCGCAGATCGTATTCGATCTGCTGGGTGATCTGTACACGCTGCCCGTCGCGGGAGGCAAGGCCACGCGGTTGACGAGCGGCATGGGCTTCGACGCACAGCCGCGCTTCTCCCCTGACGGCAAGAAGGTCGTGTTCGTCTCCGATCGCTCGGGGGGCGAAAACGTCTGGATTCAGTCGCTCGACGGCAAGGACACCACGCAGGTCACGAAGGGAAACAACAACATGTACGTGTCGCCGGAATGGACACCAGATGGCGCCTACGTGGTGAGTTCACGCGGCGGCGGGTTGGGCGGCGCCGCCAAGCTCTGGATGTACAACGTGAACGGCGGCAACGGTCTGCCGCTCACCACCGAGCCGACACTGCCGGCCAACCAGAAGCTGCTTGGCGCGGCCTTCGGCAAGGACCCACGCTACATGTGGTTTGCTGCGCGGACCGGCGATTGGCAGTACAACAGCATCGGCGCGCAATTCCAGCTGTATGTGTGGGACAAGGAAACAGGGCGGGTGTCGCAGATGTCCACGCGCTTCGGGTCTGGCTTCCGCCCCACGCTGTCGCCCGACGGCAAGTCTCTCGCGTACGGCACGCGCTTCGAAACCAAGACGGGACTGCGTATTCGCAATCTCGAAACACAGCAAGAAGACTGGCTCGCGTTCCCCGTGCAGCGTGACGACACGGAGTCCCGTGCGCCGATGGATGCGTATCCGGGCTTCAGCTTCATGCCCGATTCGAAGTCGGTCGTGGTGTCGTACGGCGGCGAGATCTGGCGCGTGCCGGTCGACAAGTCAGCGGCCGTCAAGATCCCCTTCGAAGCCGAAGTGAAGCTCGAGATGGGCCCCGAGGTGAAGTTCGCGTGGAAGATCGATACGGCGGCCACGTTTGCGTCGCGGCAGGTGCGTGACATTCAGCCGTCGCCCGATGGCAAGCAGCTCGCGTTTTCGTCTCTGGGCCGCATTCACGTGATGGCACTGCCCGGTGGCGCGCCGACGCGCGTGAGCACGGGCGCGAGCGGTGAGTTCGGTCCGGTGTGGTCGCCCGATGGCAAGTCGCTGGCGTGGGTCACGTGGGACGACGCCGCGGGTGGCCAGATCAAGCGCGCCACCTTCGACGCGAAAAAGGGATGGGCTACGCAGACGCTGACGACGTCGGCGGGTCTCTACACGGATCTGGCGTGGTCGCCGGCCGGTGATCGCATCGTCGCGATGCGTGCCGCCGCGCGTGAAATGCAGGAAGCGGGTGCCGCGTTCTTCGGTCCGGCGGCCGCCGACATGGTGTGGTTGCCTGCCACCGGTGGCGCCTTCACCGTGATCATGCCGAGCGGCGGATTGGGCACGCCCCACTTCACGAAGGATGCGACGCGCATCTTCGCCTACGGTCGCGCCGGCCTGCAATCATTCCGTTGGGATGGCACCGACATCAAGACGCACTTGAAGGTGACGGGTCCGTTGCCGCCGGGGGCGGGTGGCGAGCCCGCGCTCGACGCGGCGCTCGTGGAGAAAGAGTCGCGGCACTACATCGGCGGCCGGGCCGCGCGACCGCTTGGTACGGACACGCACCTCGATCCGGCCGAACCCACACCGCCGCAGCCACCGCCGGCATCGCTGGTGCTCATGGCACCCTCGGGCGATCAGGCGTTGGCCATGGTTGGCATGGACCTGTATACGATCACCGTGGCGCAGGCGGGCGCCGTGGCGCCCACGGTGAATGTGTCGATGCCCGCGGCGGCATCGGTGCCGGTGAAGAAGCTGAACACGATCGGCGGCGAGTTCCCCACGTGGAACAGTACGGGTCGCGTGGTCCACTGGGCGCTGGGGAACTCGGTGTGGTCGTACGATCTCGATCGTGCCAAGGTCGCCGAGGATTCCGCAAAGGGTGATGCGCGTGCGAAGGCGCGGGTACGCGCCGACACCACCAAGGCGGTGAAGGACAGCGTGATGCGCGTCGATTCGATCGCCAAGGCCGACACCACGAAGAAGAAGCCACTACCGGCGTATTCACCGGCGGAGATGAAGATCACGGTGATGGCACCGCGTGATCTGCCGCGCGGTGTGGCGGTGTTCCGCGGGGCGAAGGCGATCACGATGAAGGGCAAGGAGATCATCGAGAACGCGGACATCGTGGTGCGCGACCGTCGCATCGTGGCGATCGGCGCGCGCGGCAGCGTGACCATTCCTGCGGGAGCGCAGATCTTCGACGTGAGTGGCAAGGTGATCATGCCGGGCATGGTGGATACGCACTACCACCCGCAGTGGCTCACGCCGCAGATCCACAACACGCAGACGTGGCAGTATCTCGCCACGCTCGCGTATGGCACCACGACGACGCGTGATCCGCAGACATCAAGTACCGACTTTCTGGCGTATACCGACAAGGTGGAGTCGGGTGACATGATCGGTCCCCGCATTTACACCACGGGCCCCGGTGTATTTTCCTCCGAGCCGGTACGCGACTACGCGCATGCAAAGGAGATCATGACGCGCTACGCGAAGTACTACGACACCAAGACACTCAAGATGTACATGAGCGGCAATCGTCAGCAGCGGCAGTGGCTGATCATGGCGGCGAAAGAGCTCGGGATCATGCCGACCACCGAGGGTGGCCTCGATCAGAAACTCAATCTCACGCACGGGATCGACGGGTATCCCGGCATCGAGCACACGCTGCCGATCACGCCGAAGTTCGACGACATCTTCGAGTGGTACAAGGCAACGCAAGTCACCAACTCACCCACGCTGATCGTGGAGTACGGCGGCCCGTTCGGTGAGGGCTGGTTTTATCAGACCGAAGATCTGCTCAACGACGCGAAACTCCGTCGCTTTACGCATCCGGTCGATTTCGACAGCAAGGTCCGTCGACGCGGCGCGGGCAATGCGCCTGGACCGGCCGGTTTCGCCGTGAAGGAGGAGTACGCCATGTGGCAGCATGCCGAGGATATCGCGAAGACGGTCGCCGCCGGCGGTCGTATTGGCGTTGGCAGTCATGGCCAGCTGCAAGGACTGGGCATGCACTGGGAGCTGTGGTTGGTGCAGTCGGGCGGGCTGTCCACGCACGACGCGTTGCGTGCGGCCACGATCGTGGGCGCCGAGGCAATTGGGCTTGGCAGCGAGATCGGGTCACTCGAGGCGGGTAAGTTCGCCGACCTGATCGTACTCGATCGTGATCCGCTGGTGAACATCCGCCACAGCAACAGCGTATCGATGGTGATGGTGAACGGTCGTCTGTTCGACGGCAACACGCTTGATGAAGTGTATCCGCGCAAGAAGCCGCTCGTGCGTCAGCCGTGGTCGTATACGGTGCCGACGGCGGCGGCGGGCATCAGACAGTAGGCCGAAGCCGCGTGATCGTCGATTGGGTGCCCCCTCGCGAAGTCACGAGGGGGCACCCATTCGTGTAGGGCTACAGCGTCACGGACTTCACGCTGCCAAGATCCGGCCGGTCTCCGGTGATTCGGCCCTTGATGAGTTCAAAGAGCACCGCCGGCGTCGACTTTTCCTGCTTCAGGTAGATGACGCTTTCCGCGTTCACGAGAATAAGCGCGAGACGGGGATCGTCGGGGCCGCCGTCGCGAACGTCGTCAAGCGCGCCGAAGTACATCTTCCAGTCGGGCTCATAGAGTGCACGAATGCTGGCGCGGTCCGTGGAGACGGTAGCCGTGCCCGACACCGAGACCCATTCCTTCGACTTGGTGCTGAAATAGCTGAGGTTGATGTCCGGATGCGCGTCGAGCTCGTCGATCTTGTTCGACTCGATGTCGGTCACGAACCACAGGTCGGCAATGGGGTTTCTTTTCTGCGTGGCCATCGGTCGCGACACGAGCTGGCCGTCGTCGCGCTGGGTGACGAACATGGCGGTTTCAATGCCGTTCACCAGATCGTACAGTTCGTCAATTCGTTTTTGCTGCTCGTCCATATCGTCTCCCGGAATGTTCGAATGAGGTCCTCGAGACATTGCAGAGCAGGTGTCGTGCCGCTGTTGGCGATTTTCGCCCTGCTACTAAGCGCGATGTCACCGGCAATGGCGCAATCGCGCGTTCGTGTGCCCGTGGTCACCGGATGCTGGGAGGCATCGCGGCCGCTCGGACCGACCGGCGGTGCACTGGCCGTTCCCAGAGATGCGCCGTGGACGACCATCGTGCTGCGGGACAGCGGCCGCGTGGTTCTTCGTCAGCTGAGCGCTCGGGAGCGCGCCATGTGGGAGACCCGCAGTTACTGGCAGCTGCGCGGCGACTCGGTGAATCTCACGGTGTTCACGGGGCTGCAGGGTTGGCGAGCTCGGCTTGCTGCGCGTGACCTGCCGAGGTCGATGGCAGGGTACGCCACGTATCTTTCGGATGCCGTGGTGCCCAATACGGCACCGATACGCGCGGCGGTTACGCTCGCGCGCACCGCGTGTGAGCCGGAGTGGTCCGCCCTGCCGATCACGACGCGGTTGCCTCGCAGCTGGGAGCGTGTCGAGCCGATGTACTTCGAGTCCCAAGTGGAGCGTCCCGCGGCGCTTGCGGCCGGGGCGCGGCTTCCGAACGGCGTGTCGTCGATGCGTCCGCTGGGGCGGGACGAAGTGTCAGACGCGGTGCCAGCGCGACCGGAGGTCGTGGTCGTGCAGTTTGTGGTACTGTCGAACGGTCGGGCGGATACGACCGCACTCAAGGTGCTGTATGCGCAGCGGGAGCGTGGGACGGCGGCGGTTCAGAACGAACTGGCAACGCTGTTGGCGAGGGTACGCTTCGCGCCGGCCATGGTCGGCGGACAGGCGGTGCATCAGCTGGCGGCGTGGCGGATTGAGCGAGTACTTCGGAACTGACCACGCAGCGGCGCCGAGAACGCAGAGGCGCAGAAAGCAACAGAAAGTTTGACCTCTGCGTCTCTGCGCACTCAGCGTGCTCGGTTCGTGGTCTCAAACCGACGCCGCCTCAAGCCGCTCCGCGATGTCCAGCAGCATCTCGTCATTCCCGCGCGAGGCGATCATCGACAACCCGATCGGGCACCCGTTCAGCGTGCCAAAGGGCAGATTGACCTGCGGCAGTCCGCCCAGCCCCGCAATGCACAGCAACGCCAGCGCCCGCTCGCGAAACGCCACCGTCTCGGCCGGCGGGAGCCGCAGCAACGGGGCGATATCCGGCACCGTGGGCAACAGCAGTACTGCATTGTTCGCAAGCAACGCGTCCAGTCGCAAAGCGATCTCGATGCGACGCTCGCGCATCGTGGCGACCTCGTGCGGTTGCACCTGCGCGACGGCTTCGAAGCGCGGGCCGACTTGCGGGCCGAACGTCGGGCGTACGCGTGTGACCCATGCGCGATGCGTTGACCAGATATCGTCGTACTGCAGTACGCGAAATACATCGAACCATGCGGGCAGTCCTTCGGCGCTTACCGTCACCGGTTCGGCGTTCCCCAAGAGCGCAGCCACGCGCGCAACGGCCGGGGAGAGCACCTCCCCCGCGCCAGGAAGCGCGAGCGCGAATGCATCGGTCGCGAGCAACACACGACCGGGCTTGGCCGGAGAGCCGCCAAGCAGCACATCGCCCACCCGCGCCAGCAACGACGCGTCGCGGGCGAACCAGCCGCAGGTGTCGAAGATCGGCGCGAGTGGACACGCGCCGTCGAGCGAGATCCTGCCGTGCGTGGGACGGATACCGTAGATGCCACAGAAACTCGCCGGCGCTCGTACGGAGCCGCCCGTGTCACTGCCGATCGCGAGGTCGACCAAGCGGCCGGCGACTGCGGCGGCTGATCCGCTCGAGGAGCCACCCGGCACACGATGCGGCGCCGCAGGATTCAGTGGCGTTCCGTAATGCGCGTTCTCGCCGGTCAGACTGAACGCCATTTCCTCGGTGTGCGTCTTGCCAGCGAGAGTGGCGCCGGCCTCGAGCAACTGCCTGGCCACTGTTGCGGTGCTCGACGCCTCGCCATGCGTGGCGAACCAGTCGGGACTGCCGAAGCCGGTCCGCTGTCCGGATACGTCGAAAATGTCCTTGAGGCCGAACGAGAGCCCGCGTAGCGGTCCGCTCCCGGCGCCGGCGCGATACACGTGCGTGTGTTTGCAGAACGCGCCAAGATGATCGCGTTCGAGGATGTTGTCCCGGAGGGTCATAGGCAGAGAATGTCGGGTGTCAGACGCATTTCGGGAATGGCGACGTGGCTTGTCACCGTCCTGACATGATCGGGACCTAGTGTTGGAGGACAGCTCATTCGCCCTCCCCCGACTCCGATTCCCATGCGACGCGAATTTTCGCACCACACGCGCTTGACTCTCCGTTGGCCGTGGTCGTTCGTCGTGGCCGGGCTCGTGACCATGCCGGCTATCGTCGGTCACGCCCAGTCGGTACCGGCGGCGGGGTACCACATCACGAAGACGATCCCGATCGGCGCCGAGGGCGGCTGGGACTACATCACTGTCGATGCCGAGGCGCGAAGGCTGTACGTATCGCACGCAACGAAAATGGTGGTCGTGGATATCGATCGCGACTCGGTGGTCGGCGAACTGCGCGACACCCCCGGCATTCATGGCGTCGCCCTCGCGCCAGCACTCGGGCGCGGCTACACGAGCAATGGACGCGATAGCTCGGTCACGATCTTCGATCTCAAGTCGCTGTCGGTCCTCGGGCGCGTCAAGGTGACGGGGGCGAATCCCGATGCGATTCACTTTGACGCGTTGACGAAGCGCCTGTTCACGTTCAACGGCCGGAGCGCGAACGCAACGACGCTCGACGCCACCACCGGCGCCGTGCTTGGAACCATCGCGCTGGCCGGAAAGCCGGAGTTCGCACAGACGGACGGGCGCGGCCGTCTCTTCGTGAATATTGAAACGGACCCGGGGCAGATACAGGTGATCGACACGCGCACGCTGAAGGTCACGGCGACGTACACGCTCACCGGATGCGACGGACCGTCAGGACTCGCGTATGACCGTGCCCGCGATCGGCTCTTTTCCGTGTGCGGAAATCGTGTGCTTGCGGTCAGCAATCCGACGTCGGGTACTGTCGTCAGCACCGTGCCGATCGGCCCAGGCGTCGACGCCGTTTCGTATGACGACAGCGAGAAGCTCCTGCTGACATCGAACGGTGGCGACGGCACGATGACGGTGATCCGACAGGAGAGCGCCGACAGGTACACGTCCCTCGGCAATGCGACCACACGCGTGGGCTCACGCACGATGACGATCGATCCGACAACACACCGCGCGTATCTCGCCACCGTGCAGTACGGTCCGACTCCCGCCGCGACGGCGGAACAGCCGCGTCCGCGTGCACCAGTCATTCCCGGCTCCTTCGCGATCCTCGTGCTGGATCGCAAGTAGATCATGCTTGGCCGAACGCGGAGTACGATGCGGCGGGTCGTCGTGATCTGGCTCGCCCTCACGGGTGGTAGCGCCGTCGTCGATGCACAGCCCGCGTCGGCCGTACGGATGGTGACACGCGCGGAGGCCATCGCGAGCGCGTTGTCGAAATCCCCGCGGCATACCCTCGCCCGTCTGGACTCCGTCTCGGCGTTCGCGCAACTGCGTACTGCGCGTCAGTACGAAAATCCGATGCTGGCCACGTCGTATACGGAGGCTGCCCCACAGGCGCATGTCACGCTCGACGTCCCGATCGACTTGCCGCGCCAGCGTGAACCGCGTATCGCTGCCGCGCGCGCGTTACTCGGTGCGATGACCGTGCGGCTGGGGCTCGCTGACGCGTTACTCGCGTTCGACACGGATACCGCGTATACGCGGGCGCAGACCCTTGATGCCCAGGCGCGGCTTCTCGCGCTCACGGCGCGTGACGCGGACAGTCTCGTCATCCTGGTGCGCATTCGGCGTGATGCCGGTGACGCGAGCGATCTCGACGTGGAGATCGCGACCGTTGCCGCGGGGCAGAGCGCCAATCTTGCGGTCACTGCGTACGCCAGCTCGGCAGCGTCGCTGCTCCGCTTGCAACTGCTGATGGGCATCTCTCCCGAGTCCATGCGTATCGCGCTGCCGGATTCTATCGACCGGAGTGCGGTCGATGTGCCGGTCGCGAGTCCGACGTCGAATTCGATGGGGATCGGTCAGGCCTTGCCCGTTGCCGCCGCCGCCCTCGACGTACGCGCGGCGGAGGAGCAGACGCGCCTCGAGCGGCGTCGACGCTTCGGCGCACCCGCGATCACAGTCGGCGTGGAGGCCACTAATCCCGGTGGCCCCGGCGGTCCGCTCCCACTCATTGGTGTGAGCCTGCCGCTGCCCGTGTTCAACCGAAACCGTGCGGCCATCGCGCGAGCGCTGGCTGATGAGCAGCGCGGCCGGGCCTTGCTGTTACAAGCACAGCTGGAGCAGGAGACCGCGATGACGCTGGCGCAGACGGAAGCCGTTGCAGCGCGTACGCGGGCCGAACGTTCACTCCGCCTACTCGCGACTTCGGAGCGTATCAACGCCCTTTCGCTACTGGCCTACCGTGAAGGGGCCACCACCCTCGTCTCAGTGCTCGAAGCCCAGCGCACCACGCGAGATGCCCGCGCGCAATCGCTCGAGGATCTCGCCGCCGTGCAGATCATTAATCGTGTGTTGCAGTTCCTGTCGCTCCGCCTGCCCACCAGCCAGTGATGCCATTCTTCATGACCGGGCGCATACTTCGCCGCTCACGCCGTTCACGCCGCCTGGCGATCAGCGTGGCAACGCTTACCGCGCTCACCATGCCCGCTGGTTGTCGCCAGGATGCGGCGGCCGACGAGGCGACGGCGGGATCGGCGGTTGCGGCGGTCACCGTCCGCGTCGATACCAGCAGCTTTGCCGAGGTCATCGACGCCGGCGGTATGGTCACGTCGCGGATGGGAGCCGAGGCCTCACTCGCCGCACCTGCCTCCACGCGGATCGATCATATTCTCGTGGCGGTGGGCGATCGCGTTGCAGCCGGCGCTGCACTCGTTGACTTCGAGCCCGTACTTTTCGATGCCGCGCTCGCGAGTGCCGAATCGGCGCTGCTGGCCGCCGAGCAGGGACAGTTGCGCGCTGAACGGTTGGTTGGCGCCGGCGTGGCTCCGCGCCGTGATCTGGAGCAGGCGAACGCGGCGTTGGCGTCGGCCCGTGCCGCCGCCCTCGCGGCGCGTCGCGTCCGTCAGCTCACCACACTGCGGGCTCCAATTGCCGGTGTCGTGACGCGCGTGTCCGCGGTGCGCGGTGCCAATGTCAACGAACAACAGCCGCTGGTGGAGATTGCCGATCCTGCGCGTGTTGATGTTGTGTTGGAGCTGGCCCCCGATGCATCGCGTCGTGTGCGCGCGGGTCAGTCTGTCACGCTGCGAGCGAGTGCCGCGAACGGCGCACCATCGATCGGCGATGGCCACGTGGTCGACGTCTCCGCCGTGGTGGACAGTGGCAGCCGGTCGGTAGCCGTCCGCGTGTCGGTGACGCGGATGACGGTGCCGCTCCGGATTGGCGAAACACTGTTCGGCTCGATCACCGCCGAGACCCATCACGGGGCCGTGGTTGTTCCCGATCAGGCGCTCGTGCCGCACGAGGAGGGCTTCCGCGTGTTCGTCGTTGATACCGCTCGCGTCGCGCACGCCCGCAGCGTCACGGTCGGTGGTCGCAGAACACAAGGCGTATGGACCCGCGAGGGCGTTCGTCGAGGCGAGACGATCGTGACGGCCGGCGCCTACGGACTCGATGATGGATCGGTCGTGATGTCGGACGTCAAAAAGCCGTGAGTCACTCGTGAAGACGCCGCAGCGCACCCTGTTCGACGCCCTGATCTCACAGCGGCTGTTCGTCTATCTGGCGGTATCGCTGCTCAGCGTCGCCGGTGTATGGGCGGCGATGCGTTTGCCATCGGCCGTGTATCCGGAGCTCACGTTTCCGCGCATCACGATCCTCGCGCAAGGCTCATCGCTGGGTGCTCGGCAAATCGTCTTCGCCGTCACGCGGCCCATCGAGGAGGCAGTGAGCATCGTGCCTGGTGTGGAGCGCGTGAGCTCCCGGTCCATTCGCGGTGCGAGCGAGGTGAATATCACCTTCGCGGAAGGCACGGCGATGGAAAGCGCGCTACAGCTCGTTCGCGCGCGCGTTGAGCAGATCCGCGGCACGCTGCCGGTCGGCACGCAGCTCGAAATCGAGCGACTGACGCCGGCCCTGTTCCCGATCCTCTCGTATAGTCTCGAGGGTGGTGACGCGGCGACGCTTTATGATATTGCCCGTTATGAGGGCAAGCCGGTGCTTGCACGCGTGCCGGGGGTTGGACGCGTAGATGTGCAAGGAACAGATATGCGTGAGATCGAGGTCGTCGCTGATCCTGCACGTTTGTCGGCCGCTGGCCTCACGTACGCCGATCTCGCCGCTGACATCCGAGCGGGTATCGCCGTGGATGCGGTGGGTCGGGTAGCGCGCGACTACAAGGAATACCTGGTCGTGTCGTCGCAGGAGGCGCATTCCGCCGAAGACATCGGCAACGTCTTTCTCCGCGGTGGACTGCGCGTGCGCGACGTCGCCACGGTGGTGCTGGGTACGGAAGACCACGTGCGCATCATCTCCGGCAACGGGCATCCTGCGGCGCTGCTTAACATCACACGACAGGTGGGTGGCAACACCGTCGGTGTGGCCGATAGTGTCGCTCGTGTCGTGCGTGCGTTGTCCGCCACACTGCCGCCGGGCGTGCACTTCACTCCGGTGTACGATCAGGCGGCGCTGGTGCGCGATGCGGTCGCTTCGGTGCGCGATGCCATGCTGATCGGTACGCTGCTGGCGATCATGATTCTGCTCCTGTTCCTACAGCACCTCCGCATCACGGCGATCAGCGCGGCGGCGATTCCGCTCACGCTCGCGATCACAGTGCTGCTCATGTGGCTTTTCGGGCAGACGTTCAATCTGATGACGCTCGGCGCCATGGCGATCGCGATTGGGTTAGTAATCGACGACGCCGTCGTGATCACGGAGAATATCGTGCGCCATCTTGCGCTGACCGCCGATCGGACGATCGCCATCCGTGAGGCTGTTCAGGAGCTTATCTGGCCCGTGACCTCGTCCACGGCGACGACGGTCGTGGTGTTTCTTCCGCTCGGACTGCTGAAAGGCGTATCGGGCCAGTTTTTCGCCGCGCTCTCGCTCACGCTCACGACCAGCGTAGTCGTGTCGCTCGTGCTTGCGCTCAGCATCATCCCGTTACTGAGCGCTCAATTCCTTCAGGAGCAAGCACACCCTGCAGAGGATGGGAAGAGCCTGTTGGGTCGCATCAGTGCCTCGCTCGACCGGCTGTCGGTGCGCTATGCCGATCTGTTGGGTCGAGTGTTGGACAAGGCACGCGCCTTGGTCGTCGTGGCCTTGCTCATGATCGTGGGCGGTGTGCTCGCTTATCGCGCGGCGGGTACCGGATTTCTGCCCGATATGGACGAAGGCTCGTTCATTGTGGACTACGTCACGCCCGGCGGCACGGCGCTCGCCGAGACGGATCGCCAGCTGCACATCATTGAGCGCATCCTTGCCGAGACGCCGGAAGTCACGGGTACCTCGCGGCGTACGGGCGCCGAACTCGGACTGTTCGCGACCGGGCAGAACCGCGGTGATATCGCCGTGCGCCTGCAGCCACATTCACAACGGGCGCGACCGATCACGGAAGTGATCGACGACGTGCGCGGTCGCGTGCAGCGGTCGGTGCCGCGCGTCCGCGTGGAATTCATTCAGATCCTGTCGGATGTACTCGATGATCTGTCCGGCGCGTCGTCGCCGATGGAAATCAAGCTGTTCGGTCAGGACCTCGCGGCGCTCGACGCATACGCTTCGGTGATCGGACCGAAGGTAGAGCGAGTCGCCGGGCTCGCCGACTTCTATTCAGGAATTCCTGAGTCGAGCGCCGAGCTAGCGATGCATATCGATGGAGATGCGGCCGGCCGTGCGGGGCTTTCCGCGCAGGACGTCAGCACGAGCGTTGGTGGCGCGCTCCTCGGCGTGGATGCTGGCGAGATCCGCCTCGATGATCGCGCGATTGGCGTCCGGGTACGGGCACCCGATTCGGTACGCTTCAGCGCCACGCGATTGGCGACCCTCCCCGTATGGACACCACGGGCCGCTCACTCCACCCCTCTCGGCGCTCTTGCTACCTTCGCACCAGGTGACGTGCGTAGCGAGCATCTGCGCGAGAATCAACAGCAACTGGTCATCATCACGGCGGGAGTCGAAGGGCGGCCGCTGAGCGCCGTGATGATCGACGTGCAGGGTATCCTCGCGGCGAACGCCGCGCCGGCCGGCGTGCGTGTGGAATTGGGCGGGCGCTATGCGAGTCAGCAGGCGGCGTTCTCCACGCTGCTACTCGTGTTGGCGCTGGCCGCTGTGAGCGTGACGTGCGTAATGGTGCTGCAGTTCCGCTCGTTCGTCGAGCCGATTGTGGTGCTGCTCGCGGCCCCTTTGTCGTTCAGCGGCGCCTTCGCGCTCCTCGTACTGACTGGTGTGTCACTCAACGTGTCGAGCTTCATGGGCTTGATTCTGTTGGTCGGACTGATCGTGAAGAACGGCATCATCCTGCTGGACTTCACGCGACACCGCATGCTGGTCGACGGCGCCGATCTCGAAACCGGTATTCGGGATGCAGCACGCATACGCCTGCGTCCGATCCTCATGACGACGCTGTGTACGCTGTTCGGACTGCTGCCGCTGGCACTCGGACTTGGCGCCGGTGGCGAGATGCAAAAGCCGCTCGCGATCGCGGTCATCGGTGGCTTAGCGCTTTCCATGCCGATCACGTTGTTCGCGGTACCCATGCTGCTCGTGGCCGTGCGCGGGCGGGGATTTCGACTCACTTCCACGGCAGTCCTTTCATAGCGGGAACACAAACATGCGGATCATCACAAGTAGCCTTCTTGCCCTGGCGGTCGCTTCGACGACGCTGTCGGCGCAGTCCGTCACCGTGCAGGAAGAGAAGGCGGGCATGCTGAAGTTGGCCAAGGTGACAGCGAGTGCTGCCACGGCAACGGCGTTGGCAAAAGTGCCCGGCGGCAAGGTGCAGAGCGCCGAGATCGAGAAGGAGGATGGGAAGCTGGTGTACTCGTTCGATATCAAGGTCGCGGGCAAGAGCGGCATCGAGGAAGTGCTGGTCGACGCGATGAGCGGCGCCGTCGTGAGCGTTGAGCATGAAGGCGTCGCTGTTGAGGCCAAGGAGGCAAAGGAGGACAGAGCGAAGGAAGCCAAGGCGAAGGCCGATAAGGCAAAGGCCGCGGCGACCGTGAAGAAGCCGGGCGCGTAGTCAGGCGTCGGTGTGCTACCTTGACCGACATGCGGGTCCTGGTGGTGGAGGACGATGCGGAGGTCCGCGACTTTCTGTTGCGGGTCATCCGTGAGGCGGCCTGGGCGCCCGACGGTGTGTCGGACGGTCGGGCCGCACTCGGAGCGCTCGCGCATGGCACATAGGATCTCGTAGTGCTCGATGTCGGGTTGCCCGATATGGACGGATTCAGCGTCTGCCGAGCCTTGCGCGCCACGGGTGATCGGACGCCCGTGCTGGTGCTGACGGCGCGCAATGCGGTGAACGATCGCGTACAGGGGCTCGATGCCGGCGCCGACGACTATCTCGCCAAACCGTTCGCGGTAAGTGAGCTGCTCGCGCGCCTGCGGGCGTTGGCACGTCGTCCGGCGGCGGCGTTCGAGCCAGTGCTCCGCCTGGCCGATCTCGAGTTCGACAGTGCGTCGCGTTTGGCGACGTGTGCAGCGCTGCCCCTCGTGCTGACGCAGCGTGAGGCGGCGCTGCTCGAGTATCTGCTGCGTAATCCGCGGCGTGTGGTGAGTCGGGCACAAATTCTCGATCACGTCTGGGACGACAACTTCGATCCAGTAGCGAACGCCGTCGACGTGTTGGTGGGACGGCTGCGCCGGAAGATCGATCGGGCTGGGCGCATCCCGTTGCTGCACACCGTACGTGGCAGCGGCTACGTCCTCACCGATCGGCCGGCCGGTGACCATGGCCGTTAGTCGACTTCGACTTCGACTCGCGTCGGGCTTTGCACTCGCATTCGCGGTGGGTATCGGCGGCCTCGCGACCAGCGCGCTGGTGTTCCTGACCAGGGAATCGACTCGTCGCTTCGACGCACATCTCGACGGCGTCAGTCACGGGCTGCTTGCGGCCCTCACGCGCGAATACGACGAGACCCCGGATTCGTCCTTCCATTACGTGGCGGCTGAAGTCGCCGCCGAATGGCCCGATAACCGCGATGCCTTTCTGTTTCTCGATCAGACCGGCGCAGTCGTAGCGCGCCGCGATCCAGATGGTATGAGTGCGCGCGTCATGGCCGGCGTTCCGGACGCACGCACGACGCGTTTCAACATCAACCGCGACGGATCGGATCTCCGCGCGCGACTGCTCGACAGCACCCTCGTGATCGACACGACATCGCCGGTGGGGCGTCGGCCAGTTCGTGTCGTGGTGTTCGGATCGACCGCAGGGATTGAGGCTGATACCGAACTCCTCGGTATCGCGATTGCGCTGGGTGTTCCGGTGATTCTGTTGGCGAGCCTGCTTGTCGGCTACCTGCTGGCGGGCCGCGCGCTCGCCCCGGTTCAACAGTTGTCCCGCGATATTGCGAACATCGCGCCGACCGATCTATCCCGTCGTCTCGCGCCGCAGCACGGTGATGATGAGCTGGGGGCGCTTGCGGCGGAGTTCGATGCGTTGCTGGTGCGTCTTGCCGAGGCGAGCAACGGAATCGACAATTCGTGCGTGAGGCCGCGCACCAGATACGCACGCCACTCACGCTGGTGCTGGGCGAAGCCGCGCTGGCCCTCGACAGGGCACCGGCGGCGGGCGCCTCGGCGGCTGACGCCTCGGACGCTGGCGCGGACGCCGGCGAAGCGCAGCTTCGCGCGACGCTCACGCGTGTTCGTACCGCGGCCGAGCAGATGCGGCGCCGGGTTGACGAACTCTTTCTCTTGGCTGAAGCGCGCGCCGGCGAAGTGGTGCGCCTGGAGCAACGGGTTGAACTCGACGAATTGGTGCTCGAGTGCACCTACTTGATGCGGGCGCGTGCCGCCGTCACGGGGCACACTCTGGCAATCGGAGATGCTGAGCCGGCAATCGTGCTGGGCCATGCAGCGTTGCTGCAGGAAGCATTGCTCGAGCTGATCGAGAATGCCTGTCGTCACGGTGTGTCGAGCGCACCGATCACGGTGTCCTGCCGCGCCGTTCCCGGACGGCAGGAGGCAGTCCTTGAAGTGCGTAGCGATGGCGGCGCATTTCGCGTTGCCGTCGCGCAAGACACCACACGCGATCGAGGGATGGGACTCTCCATCGTGCGCTGGGTCGCGACCTCGCATCACGGGCGTTTTGAGGTCGGGCATGACGCCCCTGCGGATGATATCAGCGCCCATGTGGGACAGAATGCCGTACGACTCATCCTGCCCGCGATTCAAGTCGAGTGAGCAGAAGGGCGTCGTTCAAACCGAGCTGAGCCGCCGAGTCGAAAGCGGACAGTGACGTCGGTGATTGCGGCGGCGCGCAGTATGTTGCTGCGAGTAATAATCGTAGCTGGTCGCCATCGCGGCGAGCGGTGCCCGATGTCTCCACGCCGGTTCCGGGATCGCGGTGTATACCCTCGTTCGCCGATTCATCAAAACGGGCATCGTCTTTCTCGCCATCGGTCTCACGCTCGGCGGTTTCCTGCTGGTGCGTCGTGAACTCACCGGCGCGTGGCCCCACCCGCATCTCGTGTCAGCTCACACGCATGCCGTGTTCGTCGGCTTCGTCATGTTCCTGATCTGCGGTGTGGCGCTCTGGCTTTTCCCTCGGCCCCCCAAGGGCGACACCCGCTATTTACCGGCTCGTGTCGAGGCCTCGTACTGGATCCTCACCGTCGCTACCGCGCTGCGCATTCTGTCGGAGGCGTCACGCGCCTGGTCCGGGGCGACCGGGCTGCGCTGGGCGGTCGTGATCGGCGGCCTGGGACAGATCGCCGGACTCGGCGTGTACTTCTGGGCCATGTGGACGCGCATCCGGCCCGTCGGCAGCCAGCTCCGCGAAGCGCAAGGCGAAAAGTTCTGAGACCGTCGGCTTCGTGGGGACACGCGACTTCCGTGGACCACCTTCTCGCCGCAGCTTTGACAATCGCTCACGTTGCAAACCCGACGGCCGTGCCGCGCAAGGCGGCCAGCCTGGTGTGTGGTGCTTCGCCCACGGTGATCGGCCCCATCACCGCCGTGGCGTTCGAAGACACCTGCGGGAATCTCATCAACCTGGTCCAACCAGCATGAACACCTTTCAAATCGACACGGCACGCGACAGATGGCGCGGTGCGTTCGGCCTGGCGATCACACTGTCGACGACGCTGGCCAGCGTGGTGCCCGCCGGTGCGCAGACGGCACCGCCGCGCCAGACCGACGCCGACGCCTACACGCGATACGAGTTGCTGGCGCCGGGATCGGCCAAGTTCCGCATCGTGTACGACGTGACCGCGACAACGACCGGCGCCACGTATTACTTCAATCCGATTCGCGCTGGCAGTATCGCCACCGACGAGCACGTGACTGATCGCGCCACTGGTAAACCGTTGGTGTTCGACGTGGTCGGCGCGGCCGTGGCACGAGCGGGCGGCGTGCGTGTTTCCGATAGTTCGCAGCAATACATCCGCGTGACACTGGCGCGACCGGTGCCGGCCAACGGCGGGGAAGCGCGCGTGCTGATCGACAAGACCTACGAAGACGCCAGGAGTTACTTCACCGACGGGACGACGCTCGTTTTCAATCGACCGCTCGGCATCAAGCGCAACGCGGTCGTGTTGCCGAAGGGCTACGAGCTCGAGTCGTGTAACTACCCGTCGCAAATTCTCCAGGAGTCCGACGGCCGCATCGCGATCAGCTTCTGGAACGGCACGCCGGCCGAAGCGCCGTTGGTGTTACGGGCGCACCCGGTGGCGTCCTTGGCGACATCTCCCAGCGCCGTGCGATCGAGTATGCAGTCGCGACTCGACGAGCGCGCTAAACAGTCTCGGGAGATCGTGTACTTTTTGCAGCAGCCGGAGACACACGCGTTCGACCTGTATCATGACTACACGGAGTCGCGCGCCGGCACCGATCACTACATCAACGTCGTGCGCGCAGGTAGTCGCGTGTCGAACCCGTCAGCGCGCAATCTCGACACCGGCGAATCACTGCGTCTCGATGTGCTGAAGGGTGCGGCGATCACGGCTGCAAGGCTCGACGTCGGTGAACCGGTGACGCCGAACACCGAAATTGTGGTGTTTCGTTTTGCCCCCGTCGCGCCGGGCGCGACCACGCGCTTGCGCATGTCGGAGACGTACACCGACAGTGCGCGCTACCGTTTGACCAACGACGAGCTGGTGTGGGATCGCGGCTTCGGACGCCCGGCGAATGCCGTGGTGTTGCCAGCCGGTTGGGTGCTCACGAACAGCGCCATTCCGGCGACGGTGAGCACGATGCCGGACGGGCGTGTGCGCCTCGACTTCGTAAACCCGCGCCCTGATGACATCGCCGTGCTGATCACGGCGCGCCGCCGCTGATCCCGACGTATAATCCGCACGCGGTGTCCCTCTTCTCCCTCTGCCAGTCCATTCATGCAATGGTCGATCGTCGGGCTCAACATCCTGTACGCCACCCTCGGTGTGGTGCTCATGTTCGCGGCCTATCGCATCATCGACGTGCTGACCCCGCAGGTCGATTTCGCTGAGGAGTTGAAAAAGGGGAACGTGGCGGTCGGTCTATTCGTGGCCGCGATCTTCGTCTCGGTGGCGATTGTGGTCGGCGGTGCCCTCAATTGATGCCGTACGTGCGCTGGAGCGTGCTGATGCTGTTCGCCGCGGGTGCGGTGTATGCGCCGACCGTATCGGCGCAGCCGCGCGATCCGGCCGACCGCTACGACGATACGTTTCGCAAGGCCGCCAAACGCTCGTTCGGACCGGCGTTCGATTGGCGCCTGTTCAAGGCGCAGGGTATGGCCGAAAGCAATCTCGATCCGCTGGCGCGCAGCCGGGTTGGGGCGCGTGGACTGATGCAGCTGATGCCCAGTACCTATCGCGAGATCACGTCGGCGAACGCCGACCTCGGCATGATCGACAATCCCGAGTTGAACATCGAAGCGGGCATCGCATACGACCGACGACTCTGGTTGCGCTGGGAGAACGATTCGATCGCCGACGATCGGCTGCAGTTCATGTTCGCGAGCTACAATGCCGGACGGGGGACGCTACTGTCGGCGCAGCGACGCGCCCGGCAACGTCAGCTCGATCCTCGGCAGTGGCGGAACATCGAGAAGATCGCACCGTCGGTGCCGCGCTGGCGTCACGTGGAAACGCTGGACTACGTGCGCAAGATCAGCCTGAATATTTCCCGGCTCGACGACCGCGGCCGGATCACGAAAGCCGGCGCGACCGCTCGCGGCCTCGAGAAATAGCCCTTGCCGCGTCCGTTCGTCGGACAGCGCTACTGCATGATGTAGAGCTGGCTCCGACTCAGGTCGGTGGTGCCGGACGCGATGAGATCGAGTTTCACGACGCCACCATTGGTCACGGAAAGTGTCGGTGACGTCCATGTGGAGCGACCGCTGATGGCCCGGGCCTGCAGCTGGATCAGTCCGCCAGCTTGCAGGTACGTTTCACGCACCTTGAATGTCACCGTGGCACCGCCGTTGACCGTTCCCAGCCGCGCGCCGCGCACGCCTTCACTGCGCACGACATACACATTCACGTCGGCATAGCCAAGGTTATCCACGACCAAGGTCACCGTGCTTTGTGGTGAGCCGCGTCCGCCAAGCTTGGCAAGGCTGCAGGCGGAGAGCAGGGCGACGACGAGGAGGACGATGCTGTTTCTCGACGCCAAGCGTGTCGATCCACGCAGCAGGCGAGCCAAATCACGCATGCGGCGCTTCGGTGCGGGCAGCATTGCAGGCATCGACGTCTCCGGCCAAATGGGATGACGGGTGTGGCACCGGGAAGCGGTGTGCCCGATCAGAGCTCTGTGGAACACGTGGCTCTGCTGTTGCAATTCTACCCCGCCGCGCTGTCCTCTGTTCATCATGACACAGGCTCCGAGAGTACCGGATGGCTCCCCGACGCGGGGCGGCGCAGGCCCGCTGCCATGGCCTTCACCCCCCGCGCAAAGCCGCCCTTCGGGCCGCTCACCCCGAACATACCACTGCGCTCCAAGGCGATGAACCCATGGAGAAAGGCCCATAGCGCGACTGTCGCATCGGCGTCGTTGGCCGAGCCGGTGAGGTCACCGACGACCTGCAGCAGGCGCTGCCAGAGCGCAGCGCGCGCTGCGTGCGGTATTGAAGAGGCGACCGGCGTCGAGGGTTCGGTGACCGCTGACCGCACCGTCGCGCTGGTGAGCATGGCATACAGCGCCTGATGCTCGCGGGCGAAGCGGAGATACTCATTGGCCATGAACAGCATCGGCATTTTCGGCGATTCAACGCTCGCGGAGCGAGGCGCACGAGCGATGGCGGTATCCATGGCCGTGAGCAACTCACCGGCCGCGTGTTCGGCCAGCAGCGACTGCAAGCCCGCCAGATCGACCACGTGCTTGTAGAGCGAGGCGGGGCGTACGCCAAGGCGCGCGGCGACCGCGCGGATGCCGAGCGCCTCCACGCCCTGCTCCCGGATCAGGGACAGGGCGGCACCCACAACGCTCTCGCGTGACAACTTCGAGGGATAGACCATGTCACAGTGTGCGTCTTGAGCGCCGAAAGCTCAAGCACGCATACAAACGCCCCGCCGCGCGGCACTCGCTAGCGACGCGACGCGCGCGGCCCCGTCCACACCACAATAGAGCCGCAGCCGTTGCGTGATTGGAACTCCGCGGGCACGCTTGACGTGCGGGAGTACACCTCGACCGCCCTGACTTCTTGCGAGTTCACGATCGCATCGAGGTTGCCGTCGGGAACTTGCACGTTCATGCCGTTCAAGAACACCGCTGGGGCGCAGGGGCCGCTATTCCCGCGCATCAGCACGCGTCCCTGTGCTGACTGACCGCTCGCGATCGAGACTCCCGGCACCGTACGGAAGATATCGGACATGAACATCGGCGAGCGGGCATTGAGCTGATTCTCGTCGATAAACGACCCGAAGCCAGAGCGCCGCCGCTTCTCGAACTCGGCCATCTGATTGGACACGCGATCACCGCGTACCCGCACCGTATCGACGGTGGCGACGAGCGCTTCGAGCGTGATGTCGGCCGTCGCGCCTGCCGCCGCGGGAACATCGACCACGACGCGCATGGGCTGGTAGCCGATGGCACGCGCCTCGACCATTTGTGTACCGGTGGGAAGCCCGTCCAGCACGTACTGCCCGTTCGTCGCGCTCGCCCCGTTGCCGCTTGCGCCCCAGAGGACCACGCGTGCGCTGGCAATCATCTGTCCGCTCGCGCTCTTCACGGAGCCACGGAGCATACCGGTGCCTTTGTTCGTGGAACCGATCACGAGGTCACGCACGAGTAGACCGTTGCGCGGTACGCGCAGCTCGATAAAACCGGTGGAGTCGCCTCCGGCATACGCACGTGCGGTGATGGGCGCATTGCGCGGGACGCCGCAGAGCGTGAACAGCCCGTCGTCGGTGCTGCTGCCGAACCGCGACGGCGAGCGTCGTTCCACGCCGCGCGGTCCCACCGTCACCTCCGTGTACTGCGCGCGCACACGCGCGGCAGGGACCTGCTGGCTCGTGACGGCGTTGCGCACGAAACCCATGTAGAGTCCGATCGGCTGTTCCGGATCGCCCGGCCCGCAGCGCTTGGTGATGATCGTCTCGGCCGACGGAATCGCCATCGGGATGGTGAGCTCATCGGGCGTCGTGATGTCCAGTCGAAAGAGCGGCGCCTCGATGCCCAGCTGATCGAGCCGTTGGTGGAAGAACCCGATCAGGTATGTGCCAAGGCTGACCGAATCGATGGCGAAGCGTCCGTTCGCCTCGGCGGTCGCGGTTCGCACATTCGAAGGGTTGACTGCGTCGACCAATTGCACGGTCGCTCCACCGAGCCACTGCGTGGCCGCGCTGTCGAACACGCTGCCGACAAGGCGTGCGCGAACGGGTGGCGACGCCGGCGTCGCGGGACGCACTTGCGCTGCGACCGCGGCGGGGAGGGCCATCATCAGCACGAGAAGTGATCGGAACATCGGAGAGATGGACAAGGAGAGGTGAGCGACCGACACGGTCAAAACGCGAACTCAAAACGCGAACGTGGTACCGATATACCCCCAATGCTCCACATGCGCTCCACCGGGGGTAGTGGAGAGGAAGGCGCCGGGGCGCACGGTGGCTCCCCCGACCAGCACGCGCAGATGGGTGGTCGCCTTCCACGCGGCCGTGAGATCGACTTCGTCGGCCACATGACGCGCCGCCGATCCACTCGCGGCGCGCAAGAGACCATTCTGCTTGTTGTACACGCCGTCGTCGAGATGACGCCGGTCAAAGCGATACCAGGCACCGCGCAGTGACAGCGACGGGATCGGATCCCAACTGCTGATGGCGTGCAGCTCGGTCATGTTGGGACGACCGATGACGTCGGCATAGCCACCGTGCTGATGCGCCGCTGGATAGAGCACGGCAAAGGCTTCGTTCGCGAAGGTCGACGAACGGTCGCTGCTGGCCTCCTCGACCCCGAGCGCGAGCGACGGTAGGCCACGCACGCGTTGCCACTGGAGCTGTGTTTCAGCCACCCAGAACCACGCCTGCAGCTCGCGCGCGCCGGCGTGTCCGTGCTGCAACGCGCCTTCGAATTCCATACTCGTCACGATGCGTGAAGCCGATGGTGTGCCGAACTGCCACACGGTTCTCGCGCCGGTGGTGAGGCGTCGGGTGAGCGACAACGGCGCGCGGATCGTTTGCTCATACCAATAGCCGTTCCACTGCGTCGGCAGGCCGCGCGCGAGGCGCGTGGCGCCGGGCGCGGAGCCCAGCGACAGCGTGCGCAGCCGGGCGGTGCCGTCGGCCCGATTGCCGCGATCGAGTCGCACGATCATCGGCCGGATGTCGGCGCCGTCGAGCACGAGTCGGCCGCGCACGAGTTGCGCGCGCGTGCCCTCCGAGCCCCGACGGGTATTGGCCCAGTCGGGGACGCCCACGAGTCGCTCGCGGTTCAGGGAGACCTCCTGACGACCGTAGCGCACGAACGAGCGACCGTAGCCGAGGTCCGCGTAGAGATTCTGAATATCGTGACGGTCGCCGTCGGTGGGTCGCGTGCCCCCCGGCAGCGTGCGGCTCAGCGCTTGGGCGTCGCGCACTTCCGTGAGCACGCGCCCGTGGAGCCGCTCGGGATGCCCAGCCTGCAGGTCGGCACCGACCATGAGTCGTGTGAGGCCGAAGTCGTCGCGCAGCGTGCCCACGTTGTAGCCGCGCATGAACTCCTCGCGCCAGCGGGCCTGTCCCGACAGTGTCAGCGTGAGCGGCCAGCCGTCCTGTATCGGTATCACCTTGACACGGTCGCTCCAATCCCGCGTGGCGGTTGGGGCGCTCGCGGCGGTCGCGCTCGCGGCGGTCGCCCGCACGGGTGTCGACTGGGCACGCAGTGTGGCCGCCGAGAGGAGCAGGGCGCCGACGACGGCTCGGGAGAAGGGGACACGACACGCCATAGGGGACGATACTCAGCTGGCCACGAATTGGCTCGCGCGGGGTACATTTCCCACAGAACGCCGCCGGGAGCTCGACGCGCTGCGCTGCGCGGCTCCCGTCGGCCTGTCCATTCCCGCCCGAATTCGCCCGCCCTCGATCGTGAAGACTTCGCAACTCGCCCGCTTGTCGCTGTCGGCCGCGCTTGTCAGCGCCGCGTGTGCCTCCGCTGCCCAGACCGGACGTGGTCCGGTCGCCGCCCCGACCTCGCGCCGCTCGGAGCCGATCACTCCGTACATGGAGATCGCGTCGGCGCCCAGGAACCCCGCCGCCGATGCCGCGTGGGCCGACTCGGTGCTCAAGACCCTGACGCTCCGCCAGAAAGCGGCGCAGATGATCTGGATCTGGACACTTGGCGACTACACGGCAGCCGACGCGGCAGGGTACACGAACATCGAACGCCTGGTGCGCGAGCAGGAGCTGGGGGGCATCATCGTGTCGGTCGGCGGGCCGCTCGACATCGCCGCCAAGGTGAATGCGTTGCAGGCCGCGTCGAAGCTGCCGCTGCTGGTTGGGGCGGACCTCGAGACCGGCGCCGCGTTCCGCGCGCGTGGCGGCTGGTTCCTGCCGAACGCGATCGAGCTCGGTGGCGCGACGTCGTTCCCGTATCAGATGGGCATCGGCGCTACGCGCGATACCGCGCTCGCCTACGAGATGGGCCGCGTGACGGCGATCGAGGGGCGCGCGATGGGCATTCACATGGCCTTCGCGCCCGTGCTCGATGTGAACAACAATCCGAAGAACCCGGTGATCGCGGCCCGCTCGTTCGGTGAGGATCCGGTGCTCGTGTCTCGTATGGGGGCCGCGTTGGTGCGTGGTATTCAGGAGCATGGGATGTTCGCCACCGGCAAGCACTTCCCGGGACATGGCGACACCGAACAAAACTCGCACCTCGAGCTCTCGCGCGTGAATGTGTCGCGTGCGCGACTCGACAGCGTGGAGTTGCGTCCGTTTCAGGCGGCGATCAACGCTGGCGTGCGCGGCATGATGACGTTCCATGGCGACTTGCCCGCACTCGACACCACGCACACGGCGGCGACGCTGAGCGCAAAGGTGATGACCGATCTGCTGCGTACGCAGATGGGCTTCAACGGCCTGTTGGTGACCGATGCACTCGACATGAACGGCGTGCTGGGCGACATGACGATGGCGGAGGCCACTCAGCGCGCCGTGGTGGCGGGCAACGATGTGCTGCTCATGCCCAGTGATGCCAAGGTGTCGATTCAGGCCGTGGTGGACGGCGTGGCCTCGGGGCGATTCAGCGAAGCGCGCATCGAGGCCTCGGTGAAGAAGCTGCTCATGGCGAAGCACGAATTCGGTCTCGATCGAGAGCGGTTCGTGAACGTGGAGGGCGTACGCACCCGCGTCGGCGTGGCCGCGAATGTGGCCCCCGCCCGCGTGGCGGCCGAAAAGGCGATCACGCTGGTGCGCGATTCACTCGCCCTCGTGCCGTTCAAGATACCGCCGACCAGCCGTGTGGTCAGCATCACTGTCACGCCCCGTGTCGACCTCAGCGCCGGACGCATTTTCGATGCGGAGCTCAAGGGCGCGTTCGCCAATCTGCTCTCGCTGACACTCAGTCCCGAGACGGTGGCCGACAACACGGCGGGAGCGGCCGCCGGTGGCACCGGGAGCTACAAGATCAATCCCGAGCCCGCGCTCTTGACCGCCTCGGTGGAGAACGCCCTGTTGATTGCGCGTGGCGCCGATCTGGTGATCGTGTCGAGCTACATCGGCGCGAGCACCAACACCGCGTCGATCGTCCCTACGCGCGGACTGCCGGAACTGCTGAACGGCCTGCGCGCGGCGAACACCAGAGTGGTACTGGTGTCGTTCAACAATCCGTATCTGCAGCTTGGTCTGCCTCTCACCGAGGCGCATTTGATCGCCTGGAGCCCGTGGTCGCTGTCGCAACGCGCGGCCGCGCGGGCATTGCTCGGCAAGGCGCCGATCACCGGTCAACTGCCGATCACGCTTCCCGGTGTGGCGCCATTCGGCGCCGGCCTGCGTCGCTGATCGGCCTCACTTCACCTTCGGAACACTTCCATGCATTTTTCGTCGCGTGTCTTCGCGGTCGCTACGGCGTCGCTGATTGCGGTGTCCTCGTCGGTCGCTGCCGCCGCGCAGCGCCTTGCCGTGGATCTCACCGGTAACTGGACCTTTGAAGTTGTCACCGAAAACGGGACGGGCGTATCGGCCGTCGCGATGACGCAGAAGGGCGATTCGCTCACGGGCACGTACACGTCGGGCCGGATGGGCACGCTGCCGTTCAAGGGCGTCGTGAAGGGTCAGACCTTCACCTTCGCCGCGAGTACGGGAGCGGGCGCGACCTTCACGTTCAGCGGCGATATCGTCGATGCCGATCACATCAAAGGCGATCTGGACTTCGGCGGTCAGGGCGGCGCGACGTTCAGCGGGACACGCAAGCCGTAGCGGCGTCAGCGCCGGGCGCTGCGCACCATGTCGTCGATCGCGCGGGCCACGTCGGCCGCGCGTTCCTCGTGCAGCATGGTGCCGGCGGGGCGCAGGGTATCGATCGCAAACCGCTTCACGTGCGCCTGCAGGATGCTCACCTGAGCGACCGTCGGCGCGCTCGCTGACGCTTTGTCGCCAACCAGCAGATGCACCGGCACCGCGATCCGCTCGAGCCGGGTCTCGATCGGAAACGGCTCGACGGACGCCTGCATGGCTCCGAGTGTGCGCAGAAGTCCACGCAGATCATTCTCGATGGGTGCGACGTACTGCTTCACCACATCAGTCGTGAGCCAGCGATCGTCGGCGCTCTGGTCGCGCAACGCCGATACGAATCGACGCTTGGCGAAGCCGCGCCCGATCGGATTGTCGAGCAGCGCCGCAAAGGTCAGCGCCGTTCGCACCCCCGACGTGCCCTGCTTGTCGATCGGTCCTCCTGCCAGCGACACGACGCCCCGCACACGCGCGGTATCGGTGGCGGCGAGATGGAACGCGATCGTGGCACTGGTGCCTTGTGCGGCGACGATCACCGTGACACCGACCGGGAGTTCCGCTTCGAGCACCGTGGCGATACGTGCCGCCTGTGCGCTGAGCGTGTAGTCGGCGCCCTTCGGCCGCGTCGACGCGCCCATGCCGAGTGGATCGACGACCAGCGGTTCAATCCCGCGGGCTTGCAGTTCGCGCACCACTTTGCGCATCGAGAACGCTGAGCCCACAGGACCGGGAAGGAGCAGCACGACCACGTCGCCGCGCGTCATGCCTGCCGCGCCGCCGTTCACGCTCAGCGTCTCCGCGGGCGCGACCACCACCCGTCGCTCTCCCGGTGCTGCCCTGGCGACCGCACGCACAGTCGTCGCGGGCTCGCGCCCGGGCAGCAACAGCCCAAGCGCCAGCAGCAGCAACGTATGCAGACCCGCGAACCGGTTCGTCAATCGCGTTCAGCCGTCCAAGAGGGTGGGTTACGGCAACCCGACTACTGCAACAGGGAAAGCACCGCGAACGACTGGCTCGGTCCGATCGATGTGTAGGTGGTACCCACCAGCTTGGCAATGGTCGCCTTGTACACGCCCATCGGCACCCGCTGCGCCTGTCCACCACGGCCGCCAAACCCGCCGCCGAACGCGAAGCCGCCCGGTCCAAGGGGAGCAGGAGGCACGCACAGCGCCAACGCGTTCTGGGCCGGTCGCGGTGCACGCGCGCTGCTATCGGTCGCTGCAGGCGCAGCGGCGGGCGCCGCCGGATCGCCGTTCAGGTTCCACGTGAATCGACGCAGTCCAGCCGACTTGTCGAGTTCGCACCGGCGCCACGCTTTTCCGGCGTTGTCGCTGATCGTGAGCACGAGCTTCGCGTCCGCTGGCAGCGCCTCCTTCACGTGGTAGGTCACCCACGCGCCGACCGGCGGGTTCGGCGTGCTGTAGTTGCCACTGATCGCCAGCACGCCCGCCGCACCGGCTGGTGCCAATCCGCCCGGTGTGAAGGCATATGCGTGACGCATGGGATAGAGCCGCGCCTCTTCGGTCATCGAGGCTGGCGTGATCTCGCGCAGTGACGAGTAGTCGTCGAGCACATAGAAGCCGCGGCCGAACGTGGCGAGCACGACATCATTCTCGCGCTTGTGCAGCGTGAGATCGCGCACTTGCGTGATCGGCAGGCCCCCCTTGAGCTGCACGTAGCTTTTGCCACCGTCCACGCTGGTGAACAAACCGACCTCGGTACCTACGAACAGCAGGTCACCGTTCACGTGGTCCTGCGCGATCGTCCAGACGTCGTGACGCGCCGGCAGGTTGGCGCTGATGTTCGTCCACGTGCGACCACGGTCGCTACTCTTCACGATGTACGGCGCGTAGTCGCCGCGCTGCCAGTTGTTGAGCGTCACGAATACCGTGTTCGCATCGCGCGGAGAGGCGTGCACGTCACTCACGTACGTGAACTTCGGCACGCCCGGGAAGGCGTCGATGCGGCGCCAGTTCTTGCCGCCGTCCTCGCTGACCTGCACCAGCCCGTCGTCGGTGCCGACCCAGAGCAGTCCTTCCAGCACCGGCGATTCATCCACCGCGACCGCGTTGCCGAGCTCCGTCGTGGACACGTTCAGCGCCACCGACCCGCGCGGCCAGACTCTGCCCATGATCGGCAACGAATCGCGCGTCAGATTGCGTGAGAGATCGGGGCTGATCCTGGTCCAGTTGTCGCCGCGATCATCGCTGCGATAGACGAACTGGCTCGCGAAGTAAATGCGCGCGGGATTGTGCGCGCTCATCACGAACGGCGCGTCCCAATTGGTGCGGTCGCGCACGCGCGCGGTCGGTGCGGCACGCGTGGTATCCGGCGTGGCGGCCGCCCCGCCGTCGTCGCCGCCGGCCGTTGCCGTCGTGGGGCGGATGGCCTGGCCTCGACCGGTGCGCATGTCGAAGCGTGACAGCCCGCCGTTCTGTGACTCACCATAGAAAATGTTCTGGTCTTCCATGTCGCCGCGCGCCTGGAAGCCGTCACCGCCCACGATGTTGAACCAGTCGCTGTTGCGGATGCCCCAACTGTTCGTGGTGCGCGACGGGCCGCACTGCGAAAAGTTGTCCTGCGTGCCACCGCATACGTAGTAGAACGGCTTCGCGTTGTTGATGCCGACGCGATAGTACTGCGTAATCGGCAGCGTGGCGTGGAACTTCCACGTCTCGCCCGCATCGTACGTTTCGTACAGACCGCCGTCGTTGCCGAGCAGCATGTGGTTCTTGTCGAGCGGATCGAACTCGAGCGCGTGATGGTCCACGTGCACGCCCTTGCTTTCCCAGTTCGTGTTCGCCCATGTCGCGCCACCATCGGTGCTGCGCGCCAGATTCGTGGCCACTTCGTAGATGTGACCCACGCGATGCGGGTCGATGAACAACTCGCTGTAGTACTGTCCGAGACCACTCGTGAACCAGTTCTCGCGGGCGGCGGCCGCGCGCGCGCTGTCGACCGGCGCGCCCGGACGGCCACCGGCGCCACCTCCACCGGCGCCGCCGACAGCCGGTCCTCGACCACCCACCGCTGCGGCATTCTTGCCGAAGCGCGCCCACGTCGCGCCGTCATCGATGGAGCGGTACAGACCCGATTGCGTGCCCGATGCCTCGATGAACGCAAAGAGCTGCGTCGGTGACGTGCGTCCTTCCACGGCGAGCGCCGCGCGTCCCACGTCGCCGGTGGGCAAGCCGTTCATCAGTTTCGTCCACGATTTCCCGCCGTCGGTCGACTTGTGCAATCCCCCCTCGGGGCTACCGCCGATCGCTTGCCCCACATGCCGACGACGCGGATAGGCCGCCGCGTAGACCACATCCGGATGCTTGGGGTCGAGCACGACATCGGTGATGCCGGTGTTCTCGCTGATGAAGAGACTGCGCGTCCACGATGTCCCGCCGTCGGTCGTCTTGTACAGACCACGTTCGCCGCCGGCCGAGAACAACGGACCTTGTGACGCGACATAGACCACGTCGGTATTGCGCGGATCGATCACGATCTGGCCGATGTGTTCCGACTGCGCGAGGCCGCTGCGCACCCACGTCTTGCCGGCGTCGGTCGACTTGTACAAGCCGTCACCGAAATGCGCGCTGCGCTGACTGTTGTTCTCACCGGTACCGAGCCACAACACGTCGCTGTTTTTCGGATCGATCACGATGCAGCAGGAATTGTGTGTGCCACCGTCGTCGAAGATCGGTGTGAACGAGGCACCGCGGTTCGTGGTTTTCCAGATGCCACCGAACGCAGTGGCGATGTACCACGTGCTCGGACTCTTCGGATCGATTTTGATATCCGCGATGCGCCCGGTCACCAAGCCCGGGCCGATCGAGCGGAACTGAATTCCCTGAAGCGCCTCGGCGGTGAGTGCTGGCGCCGCCGGCACGGCATCGGCGGCCGGTCGTTTGGCGGCGCGTTGTGCCGACAGCGGCGACGACACGACGGGCGCCACGAGCGTGCCCGCCATCGTGCACGCCAACGCGAGCGCGCGGGCGAATGACGGGCGTGTGGCGAAAGAGCGCGAGTTCATCAGGTCAGGTGGGAATGGAAACGGTGTCGGTCGGTGTCGGCGAGTCGGCATCGGCCGCGGGAACACCGCAGGTGGGGCAATACGGGAAGAACGCGTTCTTGCGCGTCTGGCAACTGCCGCAGTGGTCGTACAGCCGCAGGCCGCAGTGCACACAGAAATTGCCGGGATTGGCCGGTCCTCCGGCGATCGCCCGCTCACACCCCGGGCAGACGCCCGCGCCGATGCGGCGAAGCGCTTCGTCATACGGGAGCGCACGGCGGCGTTCCCCTTCGCTCTGCCGCTCCACACGCTGGCGCTGCGCGAGATAGCGACGCATCGCGCGGATCACGTAGACGCCGGCCACGCCGCTGGCGATGATCCCGACACCATAGCGCACGTAGCCGCCGTAGCTCGGCAGGTACGGTACGAGCTCCACGAAAAAGGCGAACACCGCGAACAGCACGAAGCCGCGCCACAGCGGCCAGTACTCGCTGCGTCGCTTGCGGGCCACCAGCCATCCGGCGACCAACAGCAGCGGCAGCGTGAGCGCCAGGCGCACACCGAACACGCGCAGTTCTTGCGAGAAGCGCGCCTTCTCGAACCGTCCGCGCGCCGAGAGCTCGAGATCCATCTCGCGTTCGCGATTGTTCTCCATGGTTTGCGCGACGGCGAGCAGTCGCTCGTCGAGTTGTTCGACCACCGATTCTGCATCGCGTTCACTGCGCTTCAAAGAGTCCAGTAGACGTGTGCGGGACACGACCTCGGGATCCTGCGATGGATCGGTCGTGGCCGTGCGTGTCGCAATCCAGGTGTCGAACGTTTCGCGCTGCGACGAGTAGGCGTTGCGCGCGACCGCGTGGCTCTGTGACGCGCGCTCCCGCTCGTCCTGCGTGGTGCGCTGCAGCTTCACCAGCGAATCGCGCGCGCTCAGCAACGGCAGGCGCTCGAGCGGATCCACGAACTCCGACAGCGACACGCTTTGGTCGACGCCGGGCAGCTCACCGACAATCTTGCCGCCCAAGCCGATCAGGAAACCCGCGAAGGTGATCGACACGGCCCACATCGCCAGCGCGAACAGCTTCTCGGGAACGCGAAACGCTCGAAACATGGTCAGCTCCGGGGAAAGTCGCGCATGAGGTCGACGAGCAGATGCGTCGGGACCCGTTCGATCGGGTGGGGCACATCGGCGAGGACGTGCATCGTCGCATGCGGCAAGAGCGGCGCAATCCGCTCGACTTCGAGCGACGTCACGGTGTCGTCGCGCGAGCCGACCGCGAGGCGCACCGGGAGGTGGACGTCGGCGAGCGTGTGCGCCGTGAGCATCGGGGCGGCGCCGAGGCTGGTCAGTAGTTGGGATGTCCGCGCGAGCAGCAGCTCCCAGCCGCCCGCGCCTTCATGTCGCTGGCGGAGCTGCTCGGCGAACGCCGGGACTTTCGCCTGCAGTCGGGACGCGTCGAGTCGAGCCGCGTTTGCTGCGGCAACGGTGGGTGTCCACTCGAACTTCGTACCGAGCGTCACGACGCCGCCCAGCGTGCCTGGTGACGTCGATGCGAGCACAAGAGCGGCGTACCCGCCCATGGAGTAGCCGAAGCAGATCGGTGCACGGCGGCCGACGCGGTGGCGCCGGGCGGCATCGCCAATGTGCCGGGCGAAGAGCGCCATGCCGAAGTCAGCAGTTGATGGGAGCGGGGTCTGCCCATGTCCCGGTAGTTCGACGAGATGGACGCTGCCCACGTCCCCCAGCGCATCCGCTAGCGGGCGCATCTGTTCGGCGTCCCCGAGGGCGCCGTGGACCACCAAAATGGTGGGTCGGTCGCGGGGATCGGCGACGGCGTTCAATTGTAGAATGACGGAGAAAGCATGGAGGAGAGATACCGATGCGAACCGGGGCTGCGCCACTGATGCGCCGCGTGGCCAGGGGGCACAATCAGTTAGATTACATGGCTGGCCCCTTGGCCCACCCTTGGAATACTGCACACTGGGTAGCCCGCATGACCACCGAACTTTCAACGATACTGGCGTTTATCGCCGCCGTGGCGATCGCGGTCGCGGGGATCGGGGTCTGGTGGATCAATCGGGCTCCCGACGTTCGGCGTGACGAGTCGGAGACGATCCCGCTCTTCACTGGAATGGGTCCGTCGACGTTCACCGGTACGGATCGTCCGTCCGACGTTGCGCCGCGCGCGGCCCCGGCGACGGCCAATCGCACGGCCTCACCCAGCGCACTGCCCATCGCACCACCTCTTGCACCCCCGGTTGTGCCTCGACCCACGGTTCGCGAATTCACCACGACATCGGCGCCGCCCGTCACGCCGTCGGTCAGCGAGCGGCCGCCGAACTCCCTGAACGCGCCACTCGTCAGCGACGCGGGCGTGCCTGGCACCATGGTGGAAGGGCACGCGATCCGATTCAGCGTGCCGGCCGAAGGGACGTTGCAGTTTCTGCCCGGACGCTTGGAGATTGGCTCTGGCCTTGACGTGGGCCGTGAAATCCGCTTCGTACATGTTCCTGGACCCAATGGCACGGAGGTCACCTTCGGACGGACAGAGGGCGCCCTGTATCGGCACATCCAACTGCGCGACAAGACGGTCAGTCGACAGCACGCCCTGTTGCAATGGCGTGATGGCCACTGGTATCTCCGGAATCTCTCGGAGACGAATCCGGTTGCCCGAAACGGCGACGAGCTCGATACCTTCGATGCCGAATGCCTGCAGGATGGTGACCGTCTCGAGATGGGTGAAGTCGTCTTCACGTTTCGGAGTCGCTGATGTTCGACGCGTTCGAAGACGATGTCGTCAGCGACCTCGACGAATACACGATCCTCGGTGAATTGGGACGCGGCGGGAGCGCGATCGTCTATCGAGCTCGTGATCGTGACCTGTTTCGTGATGTTGCCATCAAGGTGGTGCGCCCGCGTTTCGCGGCGAGCGCGGATGAGGCCATCGAACGGCTCGCGCGCGAAGCGCGTACCGTCGCACGTTTGCAGCACCCGAACATCGTCACGGTCCATGCGGTCAAGCGATTGCGCGACGGTGGATTGGCGCTCGTCATGCAATTGGTGCCCGGTCGTACGCTGAAGCAGGCGATTCAGGACGACGGCCCCTTTTCTCCGGAGCGCGCCGAGCGCGTGCTGAAAGACGTGGCCGAGGCACTCGCCTTTGCGCACGCCCACGGTGTGGTGCATCGCGACGTGAAGCCGGAGAACGTGTTCCTCGATGCCGACACGGACCGCGCGTTGCTCAGCGACTTCGGGATCGCGCACTCGGCGGAGTTCGACTCGCGTCTCACGATGACCGGCGCCGCGATCGGCACGCCGGCCTACATGGCGCCCGAGCAGATTGACGGAGCGCCAGCGAACGCGCGGTCGGATCTGTACAGTCTCGGGCTGGTGACGTGGGAGATGCTCACGGGCGAGCGGCCGTGGGAGGGAGAAGCCCTCTACAACGTCATCTTCAAGCAGAAGCACGAAGAGCTGCCGGCGATCGATGCGTTGCGCCCCGGCGAGGTGCCTTTGCGCTTGCAGTACATCACGGAGCGCATGCTGCAGAAGAAGCCCGCCGCGCGTTGGGCGGGGGCGGATGGACTGCTCGCCGCGCTCAATGCGTGGGTCGTACCCAGCGACTGGCGCCAGTGGGAGGAGTCGCATCGGCGACGCCGTGAGCGAGAGAAGTCGAAGCCCCGCGTTGCGTCGGTGGCGAAGAGCGCGAGCGCCGACGCGACGGTGAAGTTTGCGCGGCCTGCGGAGAGTAGCGCGCCTTCGCGGCCGGAGCCGCTGCTCCCGACGAGCGCGACGCCCGCGACGTTGCTGCCGACGCCTTCGGACACCGCGAACACCGATGACGAAGCGCCTTCCTGGGCGAAAGACAACGTGCCCGCGCGGCCACGCCGGTGGTGGGTCGTGGCCGCGTTGGTGATGATGACGACCGCCGGTGCAGCGTTCGCGTACTATACAACGCAACTGGCCGTCGTTCCCGTGCGTCGCGCGCCGCCGGCCGTCATGGCTGATGCGGGAAACGTCGAACTACCGATCGTCGCCAAGACTGACAGCGCGCCCGGCAGCACGCTCGATAGCATGCCTGGTATCGTGACGGCCACGGTGACGGATTCCTCGCCGATCACGGGTGCGCCCGAGTCATCTGTCTTGATGGCTTCGACGGTTCGTTCACGCGAGGCCTTCGTGGCGGACTCCATTGCCGGCATGCGGATCTGGCGCGCGGAGCGCCGGGCGGCGCGCGTCGCCGATTCAATTGCCCGCGTCGCCGCGAAGGTCGTGGCGGCCGGGATTCGCGCAACCGACGATCCCGGTGTGATTGCCGCCGGTGGGCGTCACTCTTGCGCGCTCGTCTCCAGCAGGGTCCTCTGCTGGGGGGCGAATGATCGCGGCCAACTCGGGGACGGAGATTCTGAGGCGCGCAGCGATCCTACACCGGTCGTGGGAGACCTGTCGTTCACGCAGGTGTCCACCGGCTTGGCGCACAGCTGCGGCGTCGCCCGTGGCGGCGAGGCGTACTGCTGGGGCAACGACGACAAGGGGCAGTTGGGCGACGCCACGTTCACGTCGCGGAGCGCGCCGGTGCGCGTGTCCGGTAATCAGACGTTCCGCGCGTTGCGCACCGGCCAAACGCATACGTGCGGGCTGACGTCCGCCGGCGATGTGCTCTGCTGGGGGAGCAATGCGAACGGTCAGCTCGGCGACGGAACAACGGCGACCCGCTCGTCGCCCGTGCTGGTGAGTGGTGGACTGCGCTTTGTCTCGGTAAGTGCTGGTTGGAACCACAGCTGCGCGATCGCGACCGATGGTGTTGCGTACTGCTGGGGCGCGAACGCTTCCGGACAGCTCGGAAACGGAACGCGCGCGGATGCGCGCACACCGATCGCCGTCAGCGGGCCGATCAAGCTGACGAGCATTTCGGCGGGTGCGACACACACGTGTGCGGTGGCGGCGACGGGTGAGGCCTATTGCTGGGGCAGAAACAGCTATGGGCAGCTCGGTACGGGTGGCGCGGGTGGTACGGCGGATCAGCTCACGCCGACGCCGGTCACCGGATCGACGAGATTCGTTTCGGTCACGCTCGGGGGGGTGCACAGCTGCGGCCGCACGCGGGCAGGTCAGGCGTGGTGTTGGGGCCGGAACGTGTACGGGCAACTGGGCGACGGCACGAATGCATCGCGCGATGTGCCGACGCGTGTCGGGGGCGGACTCACCTTTACGGCGCTCAATGCGACCGGTGCGCACACCTGTGGTATGGCCGGTGACGGCGAGCTGTGGTGTTGGGGGTTCAATGTTGAGGGTCAGCTTGGCGACGGCACGCGCAATCACCTCGCGCGACCGACACGTGTGACCATGTCGGAGCGCTAGCATGCGCAGACGTCACTGGCCGCATTGGCGACGTGCGTTGCTCTGGTTGAGCGTCGGTTGCGGGACGCTGGCCTGTGCAGGCCTCTCCGACATCTCGGGACCTCGGCCGGTCGAGTCGCCGGTCGTCGACGTGGAACTCACGCCGACACTGTTTTCGCTGCAGGCTGGTGGGAGCACAGTGCTGCAGGCGCGTGTGCGGGACGGATCAGCGCAGCTCCTGACCGACCGCGACCTCATGTGGTCCAGCAGCGACTCCACGGTCGCCACCGTGTCGGTGGCCGGACTCGTCTCGGCGGTTCGCCCCGGCGTTGCGCGCATAGCCGTATCGGCCGACGGGCGAAGTGCAACCGCGACGGTCACGGTCGTGGCGCGCGCGGTAGCCAGCGTACAGCTCTCGCCGACGTCACCCAGTCTGCTCGTTGGTGGCTTCGTGCAACTGGTGGCGGTACCGTTCGATGACGGCGGTTCCCCGCTCGCGAACCGTCAGCTGTTTTGGGTGTCGAATGACCCGTCGGTGGCGGTCGTCGACATCACCGGTGTGGTGAACGGACTCGCGCCAGGTGTGGCCACGATCACCGCATCGAGTGAATTGCGGAGCGCGTCCGTCGGCGTCACTGTGCTTCCGGTGCCGGTGGCGAGCGTGCAGATCACGCCGCCGAGCGGCAGCATCACGGTCGGACAGACGACGCAGTTGAGCGCCGTGTCGCGTGACTCGGCGGGTGGACTGTTGGGCGACCGCGTCGCGATCTGGAGCACCGACGCCGCGGCGGTGGCCACCGTCTCCTCGACGGGCGTCGTACTTGGCATCGCACCGGGTACGGCGACGATCAGTGCCACCAGCGCTGGACGTACGAGTACGGCGGGCATCACGGTGCTTCCACGGCCGGTTGGTTCCGTCATCGTGTCGCCGTCTCAGTCGGCGCTCACCGTCGGGCAGACCGTGCGGCTCGTCGTGCAGATCACCGACGCCAACGGGACGCTTCTGGTCGGCCGTCCGTCCGCGTTTACCATCAGCAGCACATCGGTCGCCCAGGTGGCGGCCGATGGCACGGTGACGGCGAAGGCACCTGGTGTCGCGACGATTACCGTTACCAGCGAGGGACAAGTCGGAACCGCGACCGTCGTGGTCTCGCCATCGCCTGTGTCGTCGATCCGGATCTTGCCGGCCACCACGATTTTGTTGGTCGGGAGCGGAACGCGATTGTCGGCGGTTGCCTTGGACGCGGGCGGTGCCACGCTGGCGCAACGTCCTATTACCTGGACTTCGGGCGCTCCGAGCGTGTTTACCGTGCGACCGGACGGTACGGTCACCGCGGTCGGCCCCGGCTCCGGACTCGTGTTCGCGTCGAGCGAGGGACGGCTGGCCAGCGCCGCAGTGACGGTGCGGTTGTCTGCCGTGATGCGCGTCGAGGTGACGCCAGTGAGCGTTTCACTGATCACTGGTGTCACGGATGACCTCACGGCAGTCGTGCGTGACAGCAGTGGCGCCGTGTTGACCGAGCGCGCGGTGGAGTGGCGTTCGGCGAACAACAGCGTGGCAGTCATCGCGAGCACCGGCCGGGTTCTGGCGGTCGCGCCCGGCACAACGGTGATCAGCGCGACGGCGGACGGTGTGGTCGGATCGTCAACCGTGACGGTCGTGCCGGTGCCGGTGGCGACGGTGAGTGTGTCGCTGGCCGCCTCGTCGATCACGGTGGGTGGCACGACGCAGGCGACGGCCACCTCACGTGACGCTTCAAACGACGTGCTTACCGGACGAGCGGTGTCGTGGGCGAGTTCGAATCCGGCGGTGGCGACGGTGAGTGCAAGCGGCCTGGTGACGACGCTGACCGTCGGCACGGCGACGATCACGGGCACCAGTGAAGGCAAGAGCGGCAGTGCGCTGCTGACGGTCACGGCGGTGCCGGTGGCGACGGTGAGTGTGTCGTTGGCGTCGTCGTCCGTGACGGCGGGCGGAACCACTCAAGCGGCGGCCGTGACGCGCGATGCGGCGAACAATGTGCTCACGGGGCGCGCGGTCACGTGGGGGAGTTCGAACACCGCGGTGGCCACGGTGAACAGCAGCGGGCTGGTGACGACCGTGGCGGTGGGTACCGCGACGATCACGGCCACGAGTGAAGGCCGGAGCGGGGCGGCCGGACTGACGGTCACGGCGGTGCCGGTGGCGACAGTGAGTGTGTCGTTGGCGGCGACGTCGGTCATTGTGGGCGGTACGTCGCAAGCGACGGCCGTAACGCGGGATGCGGCGAACAGGGTGCTGACGGGGCGAACGATCACGTGGAGCAGCTCAAACCCCGCCGTGGCGACGGTCAGTGCAAGCGGCTTGGTCACGTCGCTGACCGTCGGCGCGGCGACGATCACGGCCACGAGTGAAGGGCGGAGCGGGACTGCCGGACTGACGGTGACCGCGGTGCCGGTGGCGACGGTGAATGTGTCGCTGGCGGCGACGTCGGTGCAAGTTGGCGCGACGTCGCAAGCGACGGCCGTGACGCGGGATGCGTCGAACAATGTGCTCACGGGGCGCGCGATTACGTGGGGGAGTTCGAACCCCGCCGTGGCCACGGTCAGTGCAAGCGGCTTGGTCACGTCGCTGGCCGTCGGGACGGCGACGATCACGGCCCCGAGGGAAGGCCGGAGCGGGCCGGCGGGACG
>JBBQXC010000002.1:0-88910 GCA_038210005.1 Gemmatimonadales bacterium | reverse complement strand
AGGTCTTCGAGCATCCGGGTGACGGAATCGGCGCGGAGCCAGGAAGCCCCGAAGCGCTGAAACGGCTCGTCCGTTCCACGGCCGACCGACAGGTTACTCGACTCGAAGGGCACCAGCGCCGGGTAGAGCAGCGCGCTGGTGATATTCGGCATGTTCGGCGACGGCCGAACCCATGGCAGCGACGTCTCCTCGAACCACATGCCGCGGCGCCAGTTCCTCATGGGCACGACGGTGAGCCGAGTCGTGAGTTTCAACTGGGCCTGAAACAGTCGTGCCATCTCTCCCATCGTGAGGCCGTGGCGAAGCGGCATCGGATAGAGGGCGAAGCCATTCGTGCGATTCCCGGCGGCGGGCATGTCACTGTTGGCGAGGGCGGAATCGAGGAGCGCCCCTTCGGCCCGGGCGCCGGTGATCGGGTTAGGCCGATCCAGCACGAGTACGGGGATGCCGCGCTTCGCGCCGGCTTGCATCGAGTACAACATGACGCCGACGTAGGTCCAAGTGCGGGTGCCGATATCCTGAAGATCGACCACCAGGACATCGACATCGGTCAGCAGGCTGTCGGGTGGCGCAATCGTGCGGCTCTGATAGAGCGAGTGAATCGTCAAGCCCGTCTTGACGTCCTTCTCGTCACTGAGATTCGGTCGATCGGCGGTACCGGTGGCGCCGTGTTCAGGGGCGAACAGACGCACCAGTTTCACGCCGGCCCGTCGCGCGCGCGGGTCGGTGGCGAGCAGATCGATGGAGCGACGCCCCTTCTCATCCACGCCCGTCTGATTGGTCACAAGCGCGACACGCTTGCCGGCGATGAGCTTGATGCTATCGTCCAGCAGCACCGTTATGCCGGGGCGGACCTTGCGGTTCCGGTTCCCCATCGGCATTCCATCCGCACCCTCATCGGACAGCGGTTCGCTGTCGGGGCGACCGCCGCCAGCGCATCCCGCGACGAGCGTCCCGACACACACCACAGAGAGTAGCACCAGCGTCTTGATGGCCTTCACGCGTAACCTCCAGAAGATCCCGCTGCGCTCAGGTCGCACAGCGTCCCGCCCTACCGCGAACACATGACCCGACCGGATCCCTACCGTCCTGCTCCGCTCTCCGGCCAGTCCGGTTGCGGCGCTGCCTGCACGAACGCACCGAATCGCGTCTTTCTCAAGCGTCGTGCATGGTCGATGTTCGCGCTGGCCGCCACGGCGAGCGTGCTGATCGGGTGCGCGAAGCCCCTGAGCGGTTCGCGCGACCTACCGCCCGTGCCCGGCATTGCGCGCGAGCAGGCGCTCCGTCTCGGGGACAGTGTTCGGGCAATCCTCTCCCGTGCAATCGCCGACAGTGCCTTTCCGGGCGCCTACGCGGCCGTCGGTACCGCCGACGGCGTCATCGTCGAGTACGGCGTGGGGCGACTCGACGTGGCAGACGGCACCCGGCCCTCGGCGACCACGATCTGGGATCTTGCCTCACTCACCAAGGTGATCGGCACCACGAGCGCCATGATTCAGCTGGTGGGATCCGGGCGGGTGGCGCTCGACTCACCCGTCGTGCGCTACCTGCCGGCCTGGAAGGCGCCTGGGGCCGAACGGATCACCGTGCGTCACTTACTGTCGCATTCATCAGGCATGCCGGCGTGGCGCGCGTTGTACAAAGAGGCAGCCACTCCCGAGGAAGCGGAGCAGCAGTTGTTCGCGACCTCCCCGGATACTTTGCCGGGCGTGCGATACGTGTACAGCGATCTGGGCTTCATTCTGCTCGGGAAGCTGATCGAACGCGTGAGCGGCGAACGGCTGGCGGCGTACGACTCGGCGCATGTCTTTTCGCCGCTCGGGATGACCTCCACGCGCTACCTTCCGCCGGCGGCCTTGCTCCCGCGTATTGCGCCCACCGAGCAGGACCCGTGGCGCCAGAAGAAGGTACGGGGTGAAGTGCACGACGAGAATGCCGTCCGTCTCGGGGGGGTCTCCGGACACGCAGGGCTCTTTTCAACAGGTCAGGACCTGGCGCGCTTTGCCCGCATGTACTTGCGTCACGGAACGCTGGATGGCGTGCGGGTATTCGACTCGACTGCGGTCGCCACGTTTACGCGGATGCAGGACTCGACCATCTCGCGCCGGGCGCTCGGATGGGAGACGCCGACCGGGGGCAACTCGGCCGGCCGTCGGCTCTCTCCGGTCGCGTTCGGGCACACCGGGTTCACCGGGACGTCGGTCTGGATGGATCCCGCCCAGGGCGTCTTCGTGCTGCTGTTGACCAACCGGGTGAATCCGACGCGCGAGAATCGCAAGATCAGCGGCGTCCGGACGGCTTTGGCGGATGCTGCGGTGGGTGCGTTGCGCGGTGCCACCGGCCGATGAGCGCGGTTTCACGTGGGTCTTTCTTGAAAGGGAGCGATTCACTCGTTATTCTTCTTTCAGCTACACGCGACGCTGTCCCGGTTGCCGATCGCGGGTGCGATCGGGTGCGGGCGGCGCGCTCCATCAGGCCGGGCTCTCAGCCGGCCGCTTCGGAGGACAGCAATGAGCACGATGCAGCAGCCGGATGTCATGGTGGTTCTCACGCCCATGGCCGCGACGGAAGTCCGCAAATTCATGGAAGCCGAGGGTGTAACGCCCGAGCAGGGTGGCCTTCGCGTGTCTGTGATGCCGGGCGGATGCAGCGGCTTCAAGTACGGCTTGGTGATCGAGGACAAGAACGCGGAAGACGACACGATTTTCGAGCTCGAAGGAATCAAGCTGTTCGTCGATCCATTTTCGGCGCAGTATCTCAGCGGCACGACGATCGACTACGTCACGTCGATGCAGGGATCGGGCTTTACCTTCAAGAATCCGCAATCAACCGGCGGTTGCGGTTGCGGCAGCTCTTTCTCGGCCTGAGCCGACGCGTCGACACCTCTTCCCATGACCATGGCCTCCGGTTCTCCGGTGGCCATTGATGGTTCGCAGGCCCGCACGCTCGAGTCGAGCGGCGGGCCTGTGCGCGTCGGTGGCACCACTTTCGTGCATCCCGACATCAACGGCGCGATGCGCGAGCGCATCCCCACCATCATCATCGACGAGCACGAAGCGATGGCGAGGGTCGTGGCCGGACGCATCGCGACGCTGATGCGCGAGCGTGCGGCGGCGGGTCGGCCGATCGTGCTGGGACTGGCCACCGGCTCGACGCCGATCGGCGTGTATCGCGAGCTGATCCGCCTGCACCGTGACGAGGGGCTCAGCTTCCGGCACGTGGTCTCGTTCAATCTGGACGAGTACTACCCGATGGCGTCGGACAGCATCCACTCGTATCACCGGTTCATGTGGGAGAATCTGTTCTCTCACGTCGACATCGATGCCGCGAACGTGCACATCCCGGACGGCGCGCTGGATCGGTCTTCGATCGATGACGGCTGCGCACGGTATGAGGCGGCGATCCTGGCCGCCGGCGGTGTGGATTTCCAGTTGCTTGGTATCGGGAAGACGGGCCACATCGGCTTCAACGAGCCGGGCTCCGGTGAGCACAGCCGGACGCGTGTGGTGCATCTCGACTCCGTCACGCGACGCGACGCCGCCGCGGATTTCTTCGGCGAAGACAACGTGCCGCGCGAAGCGATCACGATGGGCATCGCGACGATTCTGCAGGCGCGTGAGATCGCGATTCTCGCGACCGGAGAACACAAGGCGGGCGTCGTGCGTCGTTCGGTGGAAGGTGAGATCGATCGTGCGGTCGCGGCGACTTTCCTCCAGCGTCACTCGAACACGACGTTCTACGTCGATGACGCCGCGGCCGCCGACCTGACGCGCGTGGCGACGCCGTGGCTGATCGACGAAGTGCGCTGGGATGACGCGCTCGCGGTCCGCGCTGTGACGTGGCTGGCGGGTCGGTGCCAGAAGGCAATCCTCAAGCTGACGCAACACGACTATGCCGAGAACTCGCTGTTGTCGCTGGTGGCGCGTCATGGCTCATCGGGTGCCGTGAACGGGTTCGTGTTCAACGTGCTCGGCGCCAAGATCCGCGGAAAGAGCAAGCTGCCACGGGGCATGAAGACGCTCTGTTTCTCACCGCACCCCGACGACGATGTGATCTCGATGGGGGGTATGCTCCGCAAGTTCGTCGAGAACGAGAACGATGTGACCGTGGCGTACATGACCAGCGGCAACATCGCGGTGTTCGATCACGATGTCCGTCGCTACATGGATTTTCTGGTGCGACTCGATCACGAGCGGATCGGCGAGGGTACCGCCGTCCGCACGCTGGCCGACACGGTGCACGCCTTTCTCGAGGCGAAGCAGCCGGGTCAGGTGGACATCGCCGAAGTGCAGGATATCAAGCGCATCATCCGCGAGTCGGAAGCGGTGAGCGGTATCGAGGTGATGGGACTCGCGCGGGAACACGCGCGCTTTCTCAACCTGCCCTTCTATCAGACCGGCAAGGTCCGCAAGGACCCGATCGGTCCGGCCGACGTGGCGATCGTCGCCGATCTGCTGCGGGAGTTGCAACCGGAGATCCTCTTCGTGGCGGGCGACCTGTCGGATCCCCACGGCACGCACCGCATGTGCAAGGAAGCGATCGACAGTGCCCTGCTCGAGGTGTACGGCGGCGCGAACGCTCCGGCGCGCCCGCAGGTGTGGCTGTACCGCGGTGCGTGGCAGGAATGGCCGATCACGGAAGCCACGGTGCTCGTGCCGCTGTCGCAGGAGGAATTGACGATCAAGATCCAGGCGATCTTCAAGCATCAGTCGCAGAAGGATTCCGCGCCGTTCCCCGGTCAGGATGCGCGTGAATTCTGGCAGCGTGTCGAGCAGCGCAACAAAGCCACCTCGGCTCAACTCGACCAACTCGGTCTCGCCGAGTACTTCGCGATGGAGGCGTATGTCATCGCGTGATGCCGGCGTGACCTCGTGACCAACAGCTTCACGGCGCTGGACTGGGCCGTTCTGCTGCTTTATCTCGTGGGCACGACGCTCCTTGGCGTGTGGCTGGGACGTGGCCAAAAGGACGCGCGCGACTACTTCGTGGCCGGCAAGGCGATTCCGTGGTGGGCCATTCTCTTTTCGGTGGTGGCAACGGAGACCAGCGCGCTCACGTTCATCTCGATTCCAGGACTGGCATACGTCGGCAATTTGTCGTTCCTGCAGATCGCCGTGGGCTACATCGTGGGTCGGATCGTGATCGCGTACACCCTGCTTCCGCGGTACTACGACGGAGAGTTGGTCACGGCGTATGCGTTGCTCGAAAAGCGGTTCGGCCTTGCGACCCGACGGTTTGCGTCGATCGTGTTCATGGTCACGCGCGCGTTCGGCGATTCCGTGCGCGTCTTCGCGACGGCGATCCCGGTGGGACTGATCATCGGTCCGATTGTCCCGCCCGAGTACGTGGCTCCTCTTTCGATCCTGATTCTCGGCGCGTTCACCGTGCTGTACACGTATCACGGCGGCATGCGTGCGGTCGTGTGGACCGATGTGCTGCAAACCGGCGTGTATCTCGTGGGCGGGCTGGGCGCGATGTGGATCATCGGTGCCGGCGTGCCCGGTGGCTGGGGCGCCATTCTGGAAGGCGCGAGCGCTCGTGGGCAACTCCAAGTGCTCGATTTGTATACGGGCATCGACCGCCCGCACACGCTGTGGGCCGGCCTGATCGGCGGCGCCTTCCTGAGCATGGCCTCGCACGGCGCCGATCAGCTGATCGTGCAGCGCCTGCTCGCCTCTGGCAATCTGCGTGAGGCGCGTCTCTCGTTGATCGGCAGCGGCTTCGTGGTGATGGCGCAATTCGCCATGTTCCTGTTGATCGGCGTGGGCCTGTTCGCGTTCTACAATGGAACGGCGTTCCCCCGCCCCGATGCGATCTTCCCGAAGTTCATCGTGGAAGTGATGCCGGCGGGGCTCACGGGATTGGTGATCGCCGCGATCCTCGCGGCGGCCATGAGCACGGTGAGCGGTTCGGTCAACTCGCTGGCGGCCGCGACGCTTCACGATCTGTATCTGCCGTTCAGTAAACGCCGCGCCGATGACCCGGGGCTGCTTCGCGTCAGCAAGCTGTTCACGCTCATCTGGTCAGCGATTCTGATCGGCGGCGCTCTGCTCTACAAGAACGAAGGGACACCCGTGGTCACGATCGCGCTCTCGGTCGCCTCATTCACCTACGGTGGTCTGCTTGGCGCGTTTTTTCTGGCGATGCTGGCGCCGCGGGCCATCCAGCGCGACGCCATGCTGGGGATGGCGGTCGGCATCGGCACCATGTCCTTCATCGTTTTCGCCAAGGCGCTCAGCGGTTGGTTTCCGTCACTCGCGCCGACGCTTGCCCCGTTCGCCGTGATCGCGTGGCCGTGGTTCGTGTTGATCGGTACCACGCTTACTTTCGTGACAGGTATTCTGTCGTCGTTCACGCATGCGCCACCGATGGCGCCGCGCTCTTCTCAGGGGAATCGTTCATGAGTGCCGGACCTCTCGACCCGACACCACTCGTTGTAGGCGTAGATGGCGGCGGTAGCCGTACCCGCGTCGTGCTCGCCGACGCCGCCGGCAACACGCTCGCACGCATGGAGGGCGCCGGGACAGCGCTCTTGCCGGGCCACGAGGGCGTGGCCGCGGACATCATCACGTCGTTGATCGCGGACGTGCTCGCCTCGGTCGATCGCAGTGAAACGCGTCCGGCGGTGTGCGTGGTGGGGGTCGCCGGCGCCGGGCAGGAGCGCGCCGCGCAAGCCCTGTGGTCGGCGCTCGCGTCGCGCCGTGTGGCGGACGACGTATCGGTACAGGCCGATGCGACCATCGCCATGGATGACGCGTTCGGCGACTCCGCCGGTGTGCTGCTGATTTCCGGCACCGGATCGGTGGCCTACTCCCGCGCGCCCGACGGGCGACTGGAGCGCTGTGGTGGCTGGGGCCCGAACATCGGCGACGAAGGCAGCGGCGCATGGCTCGGGCGCCGTGCCCTCAGCGTTATCACGGCGGCGCATGATGGACGCGAGCCTGACACGGCGCTCACGGGTGCGATTCTCACCGCGCTCGAACTGGAGTCGCTCGACGATCTGATTCCGTGGGCCGCCGACGCGACGCCCGGGGATTTCGCGACGCTCGCCCCGGTGGTCGCGAAAGTGGCCTCGACGGGTGACTTGCGCGCGAATGCGCTCATCAGCTTCTGCGTGGAAGAGCTCGCGCTGCACATTCGCACGCTGGCGCGACGTTGCTTCATGGACGAGCGTGCCGCCGTTCCCGTGGCGTTCGCGGGCGGCCTGCTTACGAAGGGTTCGCTGGTGCGGAAGCGCCTCGAGCAGCGACTGAAGAGCGCCGTGCCGGGGGCGACCGTACGCGCGGAGGAAGTAGACGCGGCACGCGGTGCCGTTCGTCGTGCACGCCGGTTGTTGGGCGTCGAGGTCTGACGCCCCACCGGTTCACATAACGACTAGGCCGGTACCGCTTCCTCGGCTGGGATATTGAGCTCGCCTTCCCAACGCGCCATGACGGCGGTGGCGAGACAGTTGCCGAGCAGATTCACCGACGTGCGGGCCATATCCATGATGGCGTCGACGCCGAGGATGAGCGCGATTCCCTCGAGCGGGAGATTGAACTGCGCCAGCGCGCCAGACAGGATCACGAGTGAGGCCCGCGGAACGGCCGCGACACCCTTCGACGTGAGCATCAGTGTGAGCATCATCAGCAGCTGGGTACCGATCGGCATGTCGATACCGGCCGCCTGCGCCACGAAAACCGAGGCGATGGCGAGGTAGAGCGTGCTGCCGTCGAGGTTGAACGAGTACCCGGTGGGCAGCACGAACGATACGATACGACGTGGCACGCCGAACTTTTCCATCGCCTGCATGGCCTGCGGGAATGCCGCTTCACTGGACGCGGTGGAGAAGGCAATGAGCCATGGCTCCTTCACCGTGCGCCAGAAGCGCATGACGGGAATGCGCGCGATGAGCGCGACCGGCACGAGCACGAGCAGGACGAACACGATGAGCGACACGTACAATGTGCCGACGAGCTTGCCGAGACTGAGCAGCACACCGAGCCCGCTCTTGCCGACGGTCACACCAATCGCGGCACCAATCCCGATGGGCGCGTAGGCCATCACAATGCCGACGAACTTGAACATCACGTCGCTGAGCGACTGGAGTCCGTCGAGCATCATCTTCTTGGATGGTCCTTCCACGCGGGCCAACGCGACCGCAAAGAGGATGGCAAAGAAGACGATCTGGAGCACTTCGTTTTGCGCGGCGGCCTCGAAGAAGCTTTGCGGGACGGTGTGTTCGAGCACTGACGCGAAGGTGGGCGTCTTCGCCGCGAGCGCCTGAAATTCCTCCGCGCTGCCGGCCGCAGAGCTGATCGACAGTCCCACGCCCGGCTTCACGTAGTTCACCGCGATCAGCCCGATCGCCAGCGCGGCCGTGGTGACGACTTCGAAGTAGATGATCGAGCGAAGCGCAAGCTTGCCGACCTTCTTCATGTCATCGCCGTGCCCGGCGATGCCGACGACCAGCGTGCTGAACAGCAGCGGCACGATCAACGACTTGATCATGCGCAGGAAGATGTTCGCGAACGGCTTGAGGTTCGGCGCAAAATCGGGCGCGAGCCAGCCGATCAGGATGCCGATGATCATCGAGATGACGATCCACTGCGAGAATCCGATCCCGAGGAATCCCTTGCTCGGTGCTGCCGGCGACGCGCTGGAGGACTGATGAGCCATGATGCTGGTTTGAGGAGTCGTGGTGCGGCGGATGACCTATTCGGGAGCGACCGGTGCGTCTGCGCGACGCAGCACCGAGTGCTTGTACCCGTAGGAGAAGTAGAGCGAGAGTCCGATGAGCATCCAGATGCCGAACGCCTTCCAAGCGCTCGAGGGCAACCCGCGCATCACGAACACACAGGCGGCGGCCCCGCCGAGCGTCACGAACCAGACAAATGGCACCCGAAACGGACGGTGGCGATCGGGCTCGCGAATGCGGAGCACCAGCACACCGATACAGACCACGGAGAAGGCGGCGAGCGTGCCGATGTTGGTGAGATCGTACGTCGCCGCGTCGTCGGCGAGCAGTGAGCCAAGCGCCACGGCAACACCGGTGATGATGGTCGTTACATGCGGGATATGCGTTTTCGGATGCAGCTTGGCGGCGAACTTGGGGAGCAGGCCGTCGCGCGCCATCGCGTAGAAGATTCGCGGCTGACCGTACTGAAAGACCAGCAAGACGGCAGACATCGAGACCACAGCACCGGCGGCGACGATCCAACTGGCCGTGGAAAGGCCTGCCACGGAGAGCGCCCTGGCCAAGGGATCGCTGCTGCGCAGTTGCTCGTACGGCACGAGGCCCGTGGCTACGAAGCCGACGATCACGTAAATGAGTGTGCACACCGCCAATCCACCGAGAATACCGATGGGCAGATTACGCTGCGGATTCTTGGTCTCTTCGGCGGCCGTGGAGATCGCGTCGAAACCGATATAGGCAAAGAACACGATTGCGGCGCCTTGATGGATGCCGCGGAAGCCGTTGGGCGCGAACGGCTTGTAATTGGCCGGGTCGATGTGCATGCCGCCGACGATCACGAACAGCGCCAGCACGAGCAGCTTGATGACCACCATGATGTTGTTGGCGCGCGCGCTTTCCTTCACGCCTTTGAGCAACAGCAGGGTGATCGCGACGACGATGCCGAACGCCGGCAGATTCACGAGCACCGGGATGCCGGCGATGTGAGGCGCCGACTCCATCAGCGCACGGATGGCCGGATCAGCGCTCGCCTTGACGTTCCAGTATCCGTGCGTGAGCCATCCAGGCAAGTCGATGCCGAACCCCGAGAGGAGCGACGTGAAATAACCGGACCATCCGATCGCGACGGCGACGTTGCCGACCGCGTATTCGAGGATGAGCGCCCAGCCCACGATCCACGCGACGATTTCGCCGAGCGTGGCGTACGAGTAGGCGTAGGCACTGCCGGCTTGCGGAATCATGGCCGCGAGCTCCGCGTAGCAGAGCGCGGCGAGACCGCAGACGGCACCGAGCAGCACGAAGGAGAGTACGAGCGCGGGTCCAGCGCCGTATCGGATCACGGTTCCGTCGGCCAGCGTTTCGCCGGCCGCTGCCGTTCCGAGCGAGGAGAAAATGCCGGCGCCGATCACGGCACCGATGGCCAGCATGACAAGGTCGCCAGCACCAAGCGTGCGGCGCATGCCGGCGCCGCTTTCATCGGCAGCGGCGATCGGCTTTCGATCAAACAGCCCCATGGGCCCTGGGATCGGGGGGGAGGAGGCGCCGTGAGGGAGAAGCGGAGATCGGCGCGCGGTACAACGTGCGCGCAAGCTACTGTCAGGTCACGCGTACGGCGAGTCTACAGCGAGTACGTGATTTCGGCTTTGCCGCGGACAGCGACGCCCTGCGCATTGACGGCGGGGCGAAAGCGGATGGCGACGAGCGCCTCACGCAGCTTTCGGTTGTACGCGCCGTCCTTGGTCGGCGTAAACTGCAGGTCGAGCACTTTACCGGTGGAGTCGACTTCAAAGACGACGACCACCGTGCCCTTGGCCTTGTTCGGGACAGGCAGCGGGGGGAGGAAGAGCTCGGTGGGCGCCGGCGGATACACGGTGCCGGGACCGCCACCGGTACCGGGCCCCACGCTGGTGCCTTTGCCGGTGCCGACACCGGATCCGACCCCACCGCCGCTACCTGAGCCTGCCCCGGCGCTTCCATCGGTGCCTGAGCCACCGCCCGTGCCCGTCACCGCCGACTTCGCGTCGGCCGCGTCGGCGGCGGACGGCTGTGCTGGCGCCGCCGTCTGCTGCGGCGGCTTTACCACGGGCGGCACCAGCGGCGGCGGCACGATTGGCTTGATCGTCGGGGGCTTCACCACGGGCGGTGGCGGCGGTGGCGGGGGCGCCACGCGAACGAACTGGAGTCGCTCATCCTTGGCAACGCCGCCGGTGCCGCGATTGCCGCCGCCGCCGCCGCCAGCGGGGCCAAGGCCGCCAGCGCCCAGCACTTCGCGCAGTAGCTCCGGCGAGGTGAACGGGACGATGAGCAGGATGATGATCAGCAGGTGAATGCCAATGCTGATCAGCAGGCTGCGGACCCGACGCTGGTTGCCCACCGGCACGCCGATAGGCGGTCGGTACCGCGGGCGTTCCGGCGGCGGGAGGTCAGCAGTATCTGGAAGCGACGAAGGCGTTGGCGTCATTGAGACTCGAGGGGTGAGACCTATACAACGTACAACGGCGGACGATCCCTGTGGGTTCGCCCGCCGTGGTCACGACGTGGATCTCGTGGGTGGGCGCGCTCCCGTGTTCGGGACCGCGCCACACATCACTTCGGCGGAACGCCGATGACCTTTACCCCGGCGCCGCGAGCCTGGTCCATAGCCCAGATCACAGCGGAGTACTTCACCGTGGTGTCGCCCTTCACGAAGATGATCTTTTCGGGACGGGGGTCGTAGATCGACTTCAACTTCTCGAGGAGCTTGGCCTTCTCGACCGGCTCCTTATTGACCGCGTACTTGTCGTCCGGGAGGACTTCGAGCACGATCTGATCGGGGTTCACCTGGGTCGACAGCGGTTGCGGCGTCGGATCAGGCAGCTGCGTATCGATGGCCTTGCGGCTCATCGGGATAATCATCATGAAGATGATGAGCAGCACGAGCAGAACGTCGATCATGGGCGTGACGTTCATGTCGTTGTTCAGATTCGAGCCACCGCTCGGTGCAGACATGCTCATGGCTACTTACTCCCCGGCATGATGCGGTCGCTCGGGACGAGCGATTCCGTATTCGGTGTCTGATCCGTGATGAGCGCGGCGACGCGCACACCAGACCGCGAGATGCGATCGAGGGCGTCGACGACCTTCAAGTACTCGAGGTCCTTGTGGGCCTTGATGTACATGATGTAGTCCTCGCGCTCCTTCAGATAGATCTCGCCGACGAGGGCTTCGAGGTCCTCGTTGCGGATCCGACTCTTGTTGAGATAGTACCGACCCTGATCGTCGATGCCGAGCACCTGATCACCATCTTCTTCCGGGTGGGGCTTGAGGTTCTGCCCTTCCGGCGGGACCGCGGTAAAGCCCGCGTTGATCTGCGGAATCGTGATCATGAAGATGATGAGCAGTACAAGCATCACGTCGATCATGGGGGTCACGTTGGGTTCGGCCTTGACGCCGCCCCCGCTGACAGCCATTCCCATCGCGCGACTCCTGGCGTTGAGCCTTCCGATGTGGCGCCCCGTACGGAGCGCCAACCGGATGACCGATCGTGATTACTGCGAGATCGACTGCTGACCAGCGGTGTTGAACTCACGCGTGAAGCGCGACCGACCGAACTCACCCGAAACCCCTTTGATGAGGTAGTCGATCATTTCCTTCGACGTGTAGGTCATTTCGGCCGTGAGGTTGTCAATCTTCGTCTGGAAGAAGTTGAACGCCCACACGGCGGGAATGGCGACGCCGATACCGATGGCGGTCGTGATGAGGGCTTCGGCAACACCGGCGGCGATGGCCGAGATACCGCCTGCGCCCGACGTGGCCATACCCGTAAAGGAGTTCACGATCCCCATGGTGGTGCCAAGCAGACCGACGAACGGCGCGGTGGCGCCGACGGTCGCGAGCACGCCGAGCCCACGCTTGAGGTCGACGATCGTCATGAGCATTTCACGCTCGACGGCGCGCTCCGACGTGTTGATGTCCGACACCGTCACCGAGCCGTCCTGGATGAGCGGACGGATTTCGGCGAGGGCACCACCGAGCACGCGCGCGACATGCGACTTCTTGTAGCCTTCGGCCAGCTTGATCGCCTCGATGAGGTTGTCTTCTTCGAGGAACTGCGAGAACTCGGGGGCGAACTTCCGCGTTTCGGCCTGCGCCTTACGCATGCTCCACCACTTCTGGATGAGCACAGTGAATGAGAAGGCAGACATACCAAGGAGCGTGAAGACAATGCCCTTGGCAAACCAACCCATCGAGTTGAACAGCTCCATCAACGACATGTTCATGACGAAAATCTCCGCAGAGCGAGGGGAAGAACCTTAGCGGTTGAGCGAGAACTGGAACGGCTGCTGCACGAGCTGCTTTACCTTGCGTCCACCCACTTCGGCTGGGAGGAAGCGCATGCGCTGCAGCGCATTCTTCACGGCGTTGGAAAACAGGTCGTTGTCGGACTTGAGCACCTTGAACGTGCTCATTTCGGCACGTCCCGTGGTGTCTACTACGAACTGCGCCAGCACAGTGCCTTCGATGCCCGCGGTGCGGAGCATGTCGGGGTACGCGGGCCCCTGAGCGCCCGGCGCCATGACGACGGGCTTTTCGACCTGGAAGTCGAAGTAGGGCTGGTCACCCTGCGGGACCGGGCCCTTTCCGCCTTCGACACCCTTCGCGATACCACCGGCGACACCCTTACCCGAGAAGTCGGCTTCGTCCGTGACCTTCTTGGACAAATCGATGTCGGGGATGACGTTGGGGATATCGATAGGAGCCGAAAGCACCTGGAAGCCCTTGGGCGGTGGCGGCGCCACCACGGCGTCGGGCGGCGGAGGGGCCTTTTCCGGCTCAGGTGGCTTGGGCTCGTCCTTCTTCACCTCGACGAAGTCGACCTTTTCTTCCTTCGGCTTCTCGTTGATGATGCCCGAGTTCTTGGTGACAACCACGAGGGCAACAACAATGGCCGTATGGACAATGATCGAGGTGACGGACCCACCAAAGCGCTTCTGCTTCTTGGCTTGCGATTCAAGCAGGTTGTTGAACATCTCGCTTGTCCGGGGTGCGGGCGACGGTTCGCAGCGCCCGGACAAGAGGCCCGGGAACTGACTACAGCGATACTACGTCCCGGAGATGATCGAGCAATGGACAGAACATTAGGATCGGATTAATCCGCAGTTAGCATTCCGCTCGAGGGGGCATCATCATGGCGCCGGTTGACAATCGACTCGTACTCACCCGTCATGCCTGAGCCCGGCGCTCCCGCCAACGGCAGCACCACCGTGAACGTGCTCCCCCGCCCCAGGCGCGACTGCACGGTCAGACGGCCGCCGTGGGCCTGGGTGATCCATTGACAGATCGCGAGGCCGAGCCCAAAGCCGCCGCGCTCGGACGCGCGCGAGCGGACGCGATCGGCGCGCCAGAATCGTTCGAAGATGTACGGCAAGTCGGCGGCCGCGATCCCGAGACCGGTGTCCTTCACCGCGAACGTGACATCCGCGTCGCCTCGCGTCAGCGTCATCTCCACGCGCCCACCACGCGGTGTGTACTTGATCGCGTTGGTCACCAGATTGAGATAGAGCTGACGCAAGCGGGTGAGATCGGCCAGCACCTCGGCGTTCTCCATCAGCGGCGCATCGATGGTCAGCCCCGCGTCCTCACCAAGCAGTCGGGCCGTTTCCACCACTTCGCGCATCAACGGCCCGAGCTCGACGGGTTCGCGATAGAGATCGAAGCGCCCCTCATCAGCGCGGGCTAGCGTGAGCAGCGAGTCGACCAGATCGGCCATGCGGGTCACCTGCTGCAGCGCTTCTTCGATCGCGATCGCCTGTTCCGACGAGGTCGACGTCGGCGACAGCGAGCGCTCGATGTCGGCGCGCATCACGGCCAGTGGCGTCTTGAGCTCGTGGCTGGCATCGGCGGTAAAGCGACGCAGCGCCCCGAACGACGTTTCCAGTCGCTCGATCATCGCGTTGAGCGTGGAGGACAAGCGGGCGAGTTCATCGCCGGCGGCCCCGATCGCCAGCCGACGATGTAGTGAACGCCCGTCGGTGATCGCCTCGACCTGATCGATGATGCGGTCGATGGGCCGGAACGCCCGTCCCGCGATGATGTACGCGAACGTCATCGAGATGCCGAGCAGGAACGGCGCGATCACGAACATCGTGCCCACCAGGTCACGCGGCGTGTAACTGATGTCCGACGTGCTGAGCGCCGCGTAAATACGGTAGCGCGCGTTCTCGCTAAGCGGCACCACGCGCGTGGCGAGCAGCACCTCGTCCGAGCGCATGGTGAGCACGCGCACGGCCGGCGACGGTGACGACGTGCGGGCGGCCGTGCTGAAGACGTCGCGGTCGGATGACGACAACAGCTGCACCGCGGGCGACGCATAGATATCGTACTGCGTGCTGTCCTGCACGAGCACGTACCCCTCGAGCAGCGACAGGAACGCTGCCATGCGCAACGACACACTGGGGCCGGCAAGCGGATCGTTTTGTGCCACCACCGGCTCGGTACCGGTGTTTCGTGCCAGATTGATGGCGCGCACGACCTGATCCGCTTCGAACTGCACGCGTGATTCGAGTTCGCGGAACAGGATCTCGCGGCGCACGGCGAGCAGTGCGATCGAAAAGATGACGAGCGTTCCGATGAACGCGGCCGTGTAGGCGACCGTCAGACGTGCCCGGATGGACCCCACGCGCGCTCCGCTACCCGCGGATCATGTAGCCGACGCCACGCACCGTGGTGATCAGCTTCTTCTCGAACTTGGCATCGATCTTCTTGCGCAGATGATTGATCACCACATCGACGATGTTGGTACCGGGATCGAAATGATAGCCCCACGCATACTCGGTGATGAGCGTGCGGCTCATGACCCGTCCGGCGTGCCGCATGAGATACTCGAGTACCGCGAACTCCTTCGGCGTCAGCTCGATCGACTCCTCGCCACGCCGGACGTCGCGCGTGCCTTGATCGAGTTCGAGATCGGCCACGCTCAAGAGCGGCGACACGATCGCGCGCGGACGGCGCAACAAGGCCTCCACGCGCGCCAACAGCTCTTCGAAGGCGAAGGGCTTGGTGACGTAGTCGTCGGCCCCCGCCCGCAGCGTCTCGACTTTCGCGTCGACCGCATCCTGCGCGGTGAGGACGAGCACGGGGCGTTCGAATCCCCGCGAGCGCAGGGTCCGCAGCACATCGAGTCCGTTCCGCCCCGGCAGTCGCATGTCGAGAATGACCAGATCGTACGGCTGGGACAACGCCATCCGCTCGCCTTCGAGCCCGTTGTTCACGAGGTCAGCCTGCCACCGCTGCTCCTCGAGTCCACGTCGCACGAATTCGCCGACCGTGGGATCGTCTTCGATCACGAGAATTTTCATGGGCGTGCTCCGCCCGACGGGCGCTTGAAGCCAAACTCGCGAATCTTGCGATAGAGCGTCTTCGGCGAGATGCCCAGCATGTCCGCTGCCCGCCCCTGATGCCAGTTCGTGTGCTCAAGGACCCCGGCAATATGACGCCGTTCGAGTTCCTCGAGCGTGAGCTCCGACATCGACACCGGCTCCACAGACGGGATGCCCGACTCGCGGACCGGCTCCATCGGCACGACCGGCGTGGGCCGTGCCGCGCCGCCGACATCCACGCCCAATGGCAGATCGAGTGCGCTCACGATGCCATCGGTGGCCAGCAGGGCGGCGCGCTCCATCACGTTTCGCAGTTCGCGCACGTTGCCGGGCCAGCGATACCGCTCGAGCACCATCGTGGCGTCCGCGCTGAGCTGCAAGGTGCGCTGCCCGAACTGCTCACCGAAGTATGAAAGGAAATGCGCAGCGAGGAGCGGCACGTCCACCGTGCGCTCACGAAGGCCAGGCAGCGCGATGCGAATCGTGTTGATGCGGTGGAGGAAGTCGTCGCGAAAGGTCCCAGCGTGCACCATCCGCGAGAGGTCGCGGGTGGTCGACGCGATCACGCGCACGTTGCCTTGCACCTTCTGTGTGCCGCCCACCCGATAGAAACTGCCAGTCTCCAAGGCACGCAGCAGCTTCGCCTGCAATTTGAGATCGAGCTCTCCGACGTTGTCGAGATACAACGTACCGCCCGCGGCCAGTTCGATGAGCCCGACCTTGCGCTGGTCGGCGCCCGGGAAGGCGCCCTTCTCGACACCGAAGAGTTCCGTCTCCAGCAGCGACTCGGCCAATGCGGCGCAATTGAGATCCACGAACGGTCCGTCGGGATGGTCGCCGCGCGCGTGCAGCACACGGGCAACCAGATCCTTACCGGTGCCCGACTCGCCGGTGATCAGCACCGTCGACGCACTCGGCGCAACGCGATCGATCAACGACAGGACCGCCCGCAGCGGCGCGAACTGCGTGAGAAACTGGGGATCCACCGTGGTTCGCCGCAGGCGCGACTGCAGATGAAGATTCTCGCGGGCGAGCATACGCTTCTCCCAGGCGCGCTTCACCAGCACCTCGATCTCGGCCATGCGATACGGCTTCGACAGAAAATCGTACGCGCCAAGCTTGAGCGCGGCGATCGCTGTTTCGATCGTCCCATTGCCGGTGATGACGATGATTTCCGGCGGCATCGGCTCTTCCCGGATTTGCCGCAGTACCTCCAGTCCGTCGACTTCCGGCATGACGACGTCCAGCAGGGCCACGTCGAAGCTGTCGGCGCGCAGTGTCTCGAGTGCCGCGCGCCCATCACGAACGATCGTCACGGCGAAGCCGCGCGCGCTCATGAATTGTTCGAGAATCATGCCGAGATTCGGCTCATCCTCCGCGATCAGCACGCGGATCGGCGAGGCCGGATCGATGGGGCGGAACGGCGCGGCGCTCACTGCGGAGTGCCGGCCGGCAGCGACACACGGAACACCGCGCCCGTGCCTTCAGGCGAGACGAGTTCCAGTTGCCCGCCGTGATCGTTCACGATGCCATAGCAGATCGCCAGTCCCAGCCCGGTGCCCTGCCCCGGCGGCTTGGTGGTAAAAAAGGGTTCGAATACTTTCGCCTGTAGCGCGCGCGGGATGCCCGGCCCTTCGTCTTCAACCTCGAGCACCACCAGCCGCCGACCGTCGTCGCCGCAGGTCGACGAAGTGCGGATCATGACGCGACTGCCTTCGGGGGTCGCGTCCAAGGCATTCATGGCGAGCGCGATGAGGACCTGCACCAACTGATCGGCGTCGCCATGCACCATGGCGTGCGCGTTCCCCTCCAGCTCCATCACGAGCTTGACCCGCTTGAAGCGCGGATGATGCTGTAACAGGAACAGCGACTGCTGCACGACCTCGTCGAGATCGAAGCGTTCGCGGTGCGCCGGCTTCGGCCGGGCAAAGTCGAGCAGTCCGTTCACGATTTTCTTGCAGCGCTGGACCTCGAGATCGATGATGCGCAACAACTCCGTGGGAGGCATGGTCGGCGCACCGAGTTCCTGTTGGAGTCCCATCGACTCGGCGCAGGCGGCGATCGTGGCAAGCGGGTTGTTGATCTCGTGCATCACACCGGCGGCCAGTTGACCAAGCGCCGCCAGCTTCTCCGACTGTGCTGTGCGGTCGAGCGCGGCCTTCCAGTCCGTAATGTCTTCCCCGATGGTGATGACATGGGTGACGGGGCCGCCGCCCATCCGCATCGGGATCTTGGAAATCCGGAACGTGCGGGGTTCACCAAAGGCATGGCTCTCCATCTGAAACTGCTGGAGTCGGCCCGAGGCGAAGACCTCATCGAATTCCCGTTTCAGCAGCGCGGCAGGCTGGCGATGCAACACTTCGAAGATCGTGCGACCGATCGCATCGGTACGGGCCACCCCCTGCAGACCCGTCTCACGCTTGTGGTTCCACGCGTGAATGCGGTAATCGCGATCCACCACGTGCAGTCCGTCTGGGAGCGAGTCGACGACACACTCGATAAACGCGCGCTGATGGGCGACTTCCTGGACCCTCGCCGTGAGTTCCCGTTGGAGATCCTCGAGCTGTGCATCACGGGCGAGCGCGATCGCGAAGGCGTCGGCGACGGCGGCCAGTCGCTGCTGGTCGGTCGGACTGAATGGCTGCTCGCGGTGCACCACGAGGGTCGCCAGCACGCCGGTGGCGGCCGCGACCGGAATCTGTCCCGGGGTGGTCGGTAGCGTGGCGCGAACGCTGGCCGGGTCGCGCCACACAATGGGCGACTTCGAGCCATCGGCGTACTCCAACGCCAAGCGGGCGGCATCGAAAGACGGGCCGAGGCGCTCGAACACGGACGTCACGCCGTGAGTTACGTCGGGCGCGCACGCCATGAGGCCGAGCACCTCTGGGAGGGTCGGCATGGCCACGGCATCCATCAGGGTAAGGTGGGGAGCGGGATCACCCCTGCAAGCTAGACCGCGGTCAACGATCGGACAAGCTGACCGAACGAACGTGTCCACAGGGGCGAAACCGCACCTGAGCGTGCCCTAGAGGGCGATCGCGCGGATGGCGTCGAGAATTTCAGCGTTCTCACGCTTCGTACCTGGGGTCGGTTCGACGTAGGACCACCGAATCATCCCCGTCTTGTCGATCAAGAAGTAGGCGCGATTCGAGAAGAACGCATCCGGTCGCAGAACGCCAAAGGCAGTTGACGCTTCGCGCTTGAAGTCCGAGAGTAGCTCCACTTTCATGTCGTGCTTGCTGCGAAACTCCTTGAGGGAAGGCACCGCATCTACTGATATGGGAAGAACTTGCACATCAGCAGCGGAAAACTCGTCGAAATCTTCGCTGAAGGCACACAATTCGCTTGTACAGACGCTCGTGAACGCCAGCGGGAAGAAGGCGAGCAGCACGTTTTTTTGTCCGCGGAACCCGGAAAGCGTCACGGACTCGCCTGACGTCGAGCTCAAAGTGAATTCGGGGGCTTCAGTGTCGGCGTGTAGCGGTGCGACGGTCGTGGACATGATGAACACGTGATAGAAGATGAAGAGAGGCGGAACGGCACAGCGGCGGCACCAGTCAGGTCACAAGTGTTTCCCCTACTGGCGAATGTGGAGAACGCCAATATTGTTGAGATGAACGGGCGCCCAGCCCACGAGTTCCCTGACCCGAACGCCGTGAGGGATCGGTGATGGATCATCAGACAAGGGTAGTCACCGACGGTGTCCTGCGCGTCCTGCTGATCGACAGCGACGAGCAGGAGGCCGGCCGTTCCGAGGCTGGCCTCCGAGAGCGGCTCGGTGACCGCGTGCATGTCGTACGCGCACGATCGCTTGCTCAGTCGATCCGCGAGCTCATGGAGACCGTTTTCGACGCGGTCGTGGTCGAGCTTGCCGTTGAAGATTCGAGTGGTATCGCGACGTTAGCCGGCGTTCGCGGCGCGGCACCGTCGGTGCCCGTCGTGGTGTACGCTCGCGACCTCGACGATGCGACAGCCATCCGGGCGCTCCGTGCCGGTGCGCATGAGTGTCTTTCGAAAGGCGACGTGGCTTCCAACGCGCTGGCGCGCATGCTCGGTTTTGCGATTGAACGGCAGCGGCGACTTGCGACGCTCGAGGCCGCTCGCGTGGACGCGGCCCATCGGGCGACTCATGATCCGCTGACCGGCCTCGCGAACCGCGCGCTCTTTCTCGATCAGCTTGACCGTGCGCTCGCCTTCGGTTCGCGCTACAACCGCAAAACGGGTTTGCTCTTCGTCGATCTGGATGGATTCAAAGCGATCAACGACACGAAGGGGCATGCCAAAGGCGATGCCTTGCTGAAAGCCGTCTCGGCGCGTCTGCTGGCCTGCGTGCGGCGCTCCGATGCCGTCGCGCGTTTGGGCGGTGACGAATTCGTCATCTTGCTGCCTGATGTGACGAGTCGTCGTGACGTGTCGTACGTGAAGGACACCATCCTCGAGTCGCTGCGCGAGGCCGTGGAGCTCAAAGGCGAGGAGGGGCTCGTCGTCGAGGCAAGTATCGGCAGCGCCATGTCGCCGCTCGATGGTGCCTGCGCGAAGGACCTGCTGGACGCTGCCGACTCGGACATGTATCGGGAGAAGTGCGAGCGGCGGCTCGGACGTCTGAAAACGCCCGTGACGGGAATGGCGGCGGTCGGGACGAATCACATCGACGCCATGGATAGTGCGGACTCCGTGTCACACCGCCGAGAGTCGCGTCTTCGAGCGGCGGTATCGCAGGGTGAGTTCGAGGTATTCTATCAGCCGATTCTCGACGTCGTGGCCGATCGGATCGTGTCGGCGGAGGCACTACTTCGCTGGCGCGACCCCGATCGCGGATTGCTGTCACCGTCCGTATTCATGGCGCTCGCCGAGGACACGGGCTTGATCGTCCCGATCGGGGAGCAGGTGCTGCGGCAGGCGTGCGAGTCGATCGTTGCGTGGCGGCGCGATCAGAATGCTGGCGCCCTGCGTGTGTCCGTGAACCTGTCGGCGGTCCAGCTGCGCGAGCACGGCTTCGAGCAGCGTGTCGCGGCGATCCTCGACGAGACCGGATGTCCGCCCGACGCGCTGACGCTCGAAGTCACCGAGAACAGCACCATGGTCGACGGCGACATGATCATGGAGACGCTCCGTGCACTGAAAGGCCTTGGGCTTCGACTCGTGGTTGACGACTTCGGCGTCGGCCATGCGTCGCTCACGTTCCTCCGGGAAGCGCCGGTGGACGGTATCAAGATCGACCGCCGATTCGTTTCGCAACTACTGCTGGATCAGCGCGACCAGGCCATCGTGTCATCGATGGTGCGACTGGCGCGGGGCCTTGGCCTCGGTGTGGTGGCGGAGGGTGTAGAGAATGGCGAGCAGTCGCAGCGACTCGCACGCCTGCATTGCTTCGAGCAGCAGGGACGTCACTTCGGCGAGGCCGTGTCGGCATTGGAATTCGCGTCGCTGCTGGCGTCGCGCGCATGCGCGCCGATCACGGACGTCCGTTCGTGGCGCGCCCGTCGGCCGGAGGCGTTGGGCGCGTAGGCCCAACGCCTCGGCGCGACGTGCTACTTCGGGCTGCTCGGCTTCACGGGCGGAACGATTTCCGTCGCGGCGCGGTCTGACGCGGCACCACCGAATCGGCTGGCGAGCCCCTGTAACAGGGAGTCCGGTTCGACGCCGTATTGCGCGGCGGCCGCTTCAAGGAGGCGCATCATGACGCCCAGCTTTTGCTGCGTCGCGTTGGCAGCCCCCTGTCCGTCGCCGCTGTCCAGCACGACGAGTCGATCGATCTTGATATCCGCTGCCGCCGCCGCGAGCCGATCGATCATGTCGGGCAGCTGCTGGAGATACAGCAGGGAGAGTCCGCGGTCGCCAGCCGCCATGATCTGTTCCTGCACCGCGCGCAGGGCCTTGGCCTGCGCCTCACCCTGTGCGATGATCGGCGCAGCAGCCGCCTCGGCGTCAGCGCGTGCAGCCTCGGCACGTGCCCGCGCGGGCTCGACCTGCTCCACCTGCAAACGCACGCGCGTGACTTCAACGCGCGCCTCTTCGACGGCCTTCTCGGCGCGAGCCTGCGCCTCGTCGGCGGCCGCGCGTGCGGTGCGCTCGGCGATCTGGGCGGCGCGATCGAGATCGGCCTGCTTGACGCGCAATTCGTTCTGCGCGGCGGCAACCATCATCTGTGCCTGTGCGCGAGCGACATCGGCTCCTTGGGTCGAGATCGCCTGCTCCCGTTCCGTTTCCGCCTTCGTGCGCGCTTCGGCGATCTGCGCGTCACGCAACACCTCCGCGGTCCGAATGCGTCCGTACGCGCGCAGATAGCCGGCATCGTCACTGATGTTCTGAATCTTGAGCATGTCGAGTTGGAGGCCGAGCTTCTGAAGGTCCCGGGTGACCTCCTTCATGAGCTCCGCCTCGAACTTCACACGATCTTCGTTGGCCTCTTCGGGCGTGAGCGTGGAGAGCACACCACGCAAGTTCGCGGCAAGGGTCTCCTGCGCGAGATCGGCGACCTGCTTTTCACTGCCGAGGATGCGTTCGACGGCATTGTTGAATACCTCTTCCGGCATCGAGGCAATCTTGACGTTTGCCACCGCCTGCACGTCGATCGGAATGCCCCCGCGCGCGATCGCGTTGCGCACGCTGATCGTGAGCGGAATCGTGTTGAGCTGCATCCATTGCGCGCGCTCGAGCACGGGGATGAGGAAGGTCCGCCCGCCGCGCACGACGCGATAACCAACCGAGGTGCCGTCGGACAACATGCGCTTCCGTCCCGTGATAACCGCGACCATGTTCGGCGGCACGATGATGAGCAGCTGTTTGGTGGTGAAGATCAACAAGAACACCAAGAGGAGCAGGAACGCGACGCCGCCCAGTGAGAAGAGCGCTGTACCGAAACCGTCCTTCAAGAGCGCATCCATGTGTGTACTCCAATGGTCAGTGATAGAGATCGACGTGCACGATGGTCAGTGCGACGAGGGGTGCACGATGGCGATGCCGTTCTCGATGCCTTCGACCCGACACGTGACGAAGTGGCTGCTGTCGAGCGCCGCGACTTCACGGGCGCGCCGAGCGGGCAGTTCGTGCAGCTGCCCGTTGGCGCGGAACGCGATGAGCCCGAGGCCATCCACGTTGAACGGCAGTACGAGCTGAGCGTCGACGCCGAACACTTGCGCGTCGGACGGCAAATCGCCCGCCTCACTGCGCCGGAGTATGTGAAAGATCATGTGCACGCCGATCAGTGTCACGACGCCCGCACTGATCGATGCGGTCAGCGTCGTGGCGACCGAGCGTTGTGTGAGCACCGCCAGCACGCCGATCCCTCCGAAGGCGAGGGTGGCCCAAGTCAGATTGCGCAGCGAGAAGACGGCCAGCAGACCGACGTCGTGTGCGGAACCATGGGTCAGATCGCCATCGCCGTCGCCCCCGCCGAGGGTGCTCATCGCCAGCAGGCCGGACCCGAATGCAAAGGCCGCAATAAAGAGCCAGATCATCGTCGCGGTCAGTCGAGACTTGAGAGAAACGCCGCCCTACATATTGTGGGATAAATAACGCGTGGTGCGCAGCGATTCGCCAGCCGAGCGCGACGATGCCGCCGCCCGTCGCGCCATCGCCATCGCGCCTCCATACGGGCGACGCACTCCGGTCACCCCCGCGCTTCGCGATCATCGTGCGACGCCTGGATTCTCGTATATTGTCAGGATCTGCGCGTTGGTCTGAATGCCGTCCTCTGCCTCGCCCCTCATGACGACCCGTTCGTGCTCCGCCCTTCTGCTCTGCTTCGCGTTGGCCTCGTGCAGCAACCGATCGAGCTCTCCCACGGCTCCCGTGGTCGTTGGCGTGCAGATCGATCCCGGCTACACGACATACGTATCCGGCAACACGATTGATGTACAGACCCTGCCGCTGGGCGGCGCGCTCCTCGCCGGTGGTGGCACGGACAGCGACGCCGGGATGCAGTGGCTGCTGGCGCAGGGCGGCGCGCGAAGTGCCGGCGCGTACGGCGACGTAGTCGTACTGCGCACGAGCGGCACGAATGGCTACAACGCCTTCCTCATGAACCTCGGCGCCAACTCCGTGACGAGCATCGTGATTTCGACCACAGCAGGCGCGAACAGCGACTATGTGAAGAACACGATCGCGAAAGCAGAGGTGGTGTTCATCGCCGGCGGTGATCAGTCCACGTACGTGAATCTGTGGACGGGCACGGGGCTGCAGACCGCAGTGAATGCGCGCGTTGCGGCGGGCTATCCGATCGGCGGCACGAGCGCGGGTTTAGCGGTGCTGAGTCCATTCGTATATGCCGCCTTCAACGTGTCGTCTACGTCGGCGGTCGTCCTCGCGAATCCGCACGACGCGTCGGTCACGATTACCGATGCGCTGTTCAATGTGCCGATGCTTCAGAACCTGATCACCGATTCGCACTTCGTGGTGCGCGATCGAATGGGGCGACTGGTGACGTTCCTGGCTCGCCTCCAGCAGGATGGACGCGCAGCGGCACCCCGGGGTATCGGTGTGGACGAAAAGTCCGCCGTGGCGGTGCTGCCGAACGGTACGGCAACGGTATTCGGCGCGGGCAACGGTGCCTACTTTTTGAGCGTCACCAACAGCGTGACCCGGGTATGCGCGGCCAATACACCACTGAGCTACTCACCGGTTGCCACGGTGCGCGTTCCCGTGGGCGCGCAGTTCAATCTCCCGACCTGGTCGACGGCCACGTCGACACCGTATGTGCTCAGTGCGACGTCCGGCGTGCTGTCGTCGAGTATCGGCGCGATCTACTGAGGCGCGTGGACCACTCGCGATGAGGGGAGAGCAACGCGGGGGCGGCCAAAACTGGCCGCCCCCGCTTCGTATCACTGCGTCAGAACATTTCGGAGTGGAGCGTATCGGGATCGAACCGATGACCTCACGCTTGCAAAGCGCGCGCTCTCCCAGCTGAGCTAACGCCCCGAGTAACACCAACATTGAAGAATAATCAGTTCCCCGCCCGGAGCCAATCGCTCCGATGCAAAATCGCAAGCGGGCGAGCACCGTAGCGTGCCCGCCCGCTTCGTTCGAACCGTTTCGCCGAACCGTCCCGTCGCGATTACTCGTGCGCGGGGAGCGGCTCCATCGTGCGAGCGTTTACCGGGACCTGCACCTCGTCCTTGGCGGCCGTCGTCATCATGAACACACGCATGACGGGGAATGCATCCATGAACGAGAAGTAGCAGAACGCCCACAGACCGAGGAAGCCGACGGTGGTGCCGATTTCCTGCAGTCCGAACGGAAGGCTCGTGGCCTCGCCGTAGATGGACGGATAGATCTCGATGTAGCGATGGAGATAGATGCCAAGGAGGCTGCACACGGCGAAGAGCACGAACGTGGGCAGATACACCTTGGCGGCCTTCGAGATGAGACCGAAGAACGGCAGAATGAAGACCAGGATCGGCACCATGAGCGTGACCGTCTTCCAGACACCCGACAAACGCAGGCGATAGAAGTGCGTCTCTTCCGGCAGGTTGCCGTACCAGATCACCAAGTACTGGCTGAAGCTGATGTACCCGAAGAACGCCGTGAAGGCGAAACCCAGCTTCCCGAGATCCCAGAAGTGATCCATGGTCACGATGTCATCGGCCTGCAGGTGCTTCCGCCACCACATCGCGAGGAGGGACAGCGACATGATCATGTTGAGCCACGCGCCCATGAACACAATCCAGGCGTACATCGTCTGCTGGAAGTGCAACGAGATGCTCATGGAGTAATCCCACGCCATGAAGCACCAGCCGACGACGAACGAAATGCAGACGGCGACGCCGAGCTTGCCCTGCAGCGAATGCTGCGTGTGCAGCTCGCGACGTTCGTCGCCGAAGCCTGCGCGCATCTTGGCGCGAAGACCGGCCGCCCACTTGGCGCCGTACTCAGGAAGGACGGCGACGTCCATACGGACCGAGTGATACACGAACAGCAGCTGCAGCACCATCATGGCGCCGAAGAAGAAGACGCCGCGCAGCACGAACCAACCGGGCTGCAGGTAGCGCGCCTTTTCGGCAATCGAGACGGTCTCGCGACCAGCCCACGTGAAAATGTGCTCGCGTCCCGGGAACAGGATGAGCAGCAGTATCACGAACGCGACCGGCAGGAACGCGACGTAACCTTCCGCGAAACGGACGACGGGCCGCGACCAGCGCGCCGTCACGATCCGTTGAACGGCGGCAAACGCCACACCGGCCGACGAGATCGTGGCGAAGAACAACCAGTTGAAGTGCAGTGCCTGCCACGCGCGATCCGCGTTGCTGAACAGACCGAAGGCGAACACTGCGATGCCGACCACGGCCGCGCCGAGCGCGGCCATCTTGATTCCGCCCGGAACCGGCTTGGCGGCCAGACGCTTCGCGAACTCCGCGCGCGCCGGATAGTGGTAATGCTGGCTCACTAGTGCTTCTCCTGGCTCGCGGCCGGTTTACCGGCCTTGGACGTCTCACCAGCAGGAGCCTTTTCCGAGTGCGGAGCGCCATGCAGCTTTCGCATGGTGTCGTTGTCGTTGTTGCCCTTGAAGGTGGCCGAATTGATGCCCGAGGAACCGGGCGTCGGCTGCTGCGTGGGATGCAGGTAACGCGACGGCACATTCGGCGCGGTGAGCGTCGGTCCCGGCACCGTGGTGCCGTTCTGACCGGGATAGCCCGCCAGCAACGTGTCGGCCTTGAGCGTGGTCGTGCCCTGCAACGCCCGGACGTAATTGATCACGTCCCAGCGGTCCGCTTCTTCAATACGGTTGTAGCTGGGCATGATACCGCGGCCGTTGCGCAGGACGCCGTAGATGTAGCCGTCCGTGCGGCCGAGGGCCGACGGCGCCAGCAAGCTTGGGGCGAACCCATACGCGGGATTCACCTTCTTCATCCCGCCGTTCGCATCGCCCGCCATCCCATGGCAAACGGCGCAGTTGATCTGGTAGTTCAACTTGCCGTTCGCGAGCGACGCTTCCGTGACCGGATGCGGGTTCGGAATGGCGGAGAACGAATCGATCACCGGCGGCAGCGGGGCGTACGAGATCTGGTAACCGGCGACGGCGGTTCCCTGGACCGGCACGCTGAACTGCGGATTACCACGCGGCGGCACGAGCGAGTCGGCGTCGTTTTGCGACATCGGCTCCCACGGCTCGATACGAGGCTGATTCTTGAAGTCGGTGAACCATGTGCACGCCCCGAATGCAAAGGGGAGCACGACGGCGGCCGCGAGGCGCGACGAGCGCGCGACGACAGAAGTCATGAAGAACGTAGGCTCAGGCTTCACGCCGCACCTCCACTGCACCGTGATGGCGCAGCAGTTCTTCCGCCTGGCCCGCCTTGTTGGCGTCGCAGGCGATGAAGACACCGAAGTATCCACCCGAGAACCGGGTGTCATACCCCGACGTGGTGCTGAGGCGCGGGATGCGCGAATTGATGAACATGCCGGCCACCGTGGAAAGCGCGCCGACGAGCACCATCACTTCGAATCCGATGATGGTGTAAGGGATCCACGAGGCGATCGCCTTGCCACCGACCACGAGGGGCCAGTAGGTGGACGACCAGATAGCCATCCAGTAGCCGAAGCTGACGCCGATGAGGCCGCCGATCAGGGTGAACCGGCGAACGACGCTTTGCGGCGCATCGATCGCATGCTCGAGTTCATGGCGAATGGTCGGCGAGTAAACAGTCACATCGCCGAGTTTCTTCTTTTTGAGATCTTCGATGGCCGCAACGGTCGTATCGATCTCATGGAATGCTCCGACAACACCCTGCATCAGTGATGCCCTCCGCCATTTCCGTGCTTGACGCGCGGCGCGACGATTTCCTTGAGCTCGGCGATGGCCATCACAGGGAGCTGCTTCACGAACAGCAGGAACCACATGAAGAACCAGCCGAACGATCCGACGAGGAAGGCCATGTCGACCCAGCTGGGGGCATAGCTGCCCCACTGCCACGGCTCGAACTCATGCGAGAGGGACGGCACCACGATCACAAAGCGCTCGAACCACATGCCGAGGTTGATGAACAGCGAGAGCACGAACAACCACGTGGGATTGCGGCGCAACTTCTGCGACCAGAGCGACATGGGGAGGGACATGTTGCAGAGCAACATGATCCACGCGGCCCACCACCACTGCCCGAACACGCGGTTGTAGAAGAACTCCTGCTCCGCACGAACGCCGCTGTACCAGGCGATGAAGAATTCGATCATGTACGCGCAACCAACAACCAGCGACGTAAAGAGCACGACTTTCGCCGTGGCGTCGAGATGATTGAGCGTGATGTAGTGCTCGAGCTTGAACCACTTCCGCATGGGGATCGCGATCGTCCACACCATCGCGAAGCCGGAGAAGATGGCGCCGGCCACAAAGTACGGCGGGAAGATCGAGGCGTGCCAACCCGGGGTGAGCGCCATGGCAAAGTCGAAGGAAACGACTGAGTGCACGGAGAGCACGAGCGGGGTGCTGAAGGCAGCGAGGAAGAGATACGCTTTCGCGAAGTGACGCCATTCACGGTCGCTGTTCCGCCATCCGAGCGAGAGGATCGCGAGGATCCGCTTGCGCGCCGGGTTGGTTTCCTTGTCGCGGAGCACCGCGATGTCGGGGATCAGGCCGATGTACAGGAACGTGGTCGAGATGGTGAGGTACGTCGAGATCGCGAAGACGTCCCACACAAGCGGCGACTTGAAGTTCGGAAACAGCAGACGCCAGTTCGGATACGGCAGCAACCAGAAGAACTTCCACGGGCGCCCGATGTGAATGATCGGGAACAGACCGGCCGTCATAACCGCGAACACCGTCATCGCTTCAGCGGCGCGGTAGATCGAGGTTCGGAAGCCGGCGCGGAAGAGGAACAGGATGGCCGAGATGAGCGTACCGGCGTGACCGATACCGACCCAGAACACGAAGGTGATGATGAAGTTACCCCACATCACCGGCGGTTCGTATCCAGCCTGTCCGAGGCCCCAATAGATCTGATAGACCCACGCGGAGGCGCCGATCAGCATCGCCAGAACGGCGAGGCTGAGGCCCATGAACCACTTCTTCGTGAAGCCGAGCGTCGCGATGATATCGCGATCGACCTGCTCGTAATCACGGACTGCGGGGAGTTGCACGTCGGCCGACGCGATGTTCGGCCCACGGATGCCCTCACGCACCGGATGCACTACGGATGCCATGCGCGATGCCCTCAGGCCTGCGCCGGGGATGCCGGCGCCGGATAGTTGACCTTCTTGAGATAGACCACGGCGGTATACGTATTCAGTTCTTCGAACACGTGGTATGCACGACGGTCATATGCGAGCTTCGCTACGGTCCAGTTTTCGTCGGCCGCGTCACCGAAGATGATGGCGCGCGACGGGCATGCCTGCGAGCACGCTGTCGTGAACTCGTCCGGCTTGACCTCACGGCCTTCGGCCTTGGCGCGGTGTTCGGCTTCACGGATGCGCTGCACGCAGAACGTGCACTTTTCCATGACACCCTTGCCGCGCACGGTGACGTCGGGATTGAGGCCCCAGTGCATCGGCTCCGGCCACGCATACTGCTTGCGATCCGGCTCACCGTATCCGAACCAGTTGAAGTAGCGGACCTTGTACGGGCAGTTGTTGCTGCAGTAGCGGGTACCGACGCAACGATTGTAGACCTGCACGTTGAGGCCGTCGGGCGAGTGGTACGTGGCGTACACCGGGCACACCGGCTCGCATGGCGCGTTGCCGCAATGCTGGCACATCATCGGCACGAAGCGCGTATCGAAGTCGGGCGAGAACTCGTTTTCCGTGTTCTCGTTGCCTTCGTAGTAACGCTCGAGGCGAATCCAGGCCATTTCGCGGCCCTTGATGATGTTCGCGCCGGGCCGCTCATCCCATACCGTCGGGCTCAGCGCGCGACCCTGATAGGGTGCGCCGACCGTCGGAATGTTGTTCTCGCTGTAGCACGCCGTGACGCACGCCGAACAGCCCGTGCACCGTGCGAGATCGATGGTCATCGCCCAGCGGCGCTTCTCCATCTTCTGCACGTGATCGGGGGCGTACATCCCGAGGTCCTTCGCCTTCGGGTTGGCCAGCTCACCCTGCGCATCAGCCGCGACCGGCGCCTTGAGGCCAGCCTTGAAATCCTGTGACGGCAGACCTGGGATGCTATGCTCCTCGTGTCCGCCTTCCTCGGCTTCCTGACCAAGGAGTGCGGCGAGCGTCATGGCCTGACCGATGCCACGGCCATGCTGACGCGCCGACCCTTCGGTGGTGACGAGTTGCGACGTGTCGGCCGAGACGGTGACCTTGCCCTTGGTTCCGGAGAGCGCGAGCGCACCGGACGCATCCCAGCCGCTCTTGACGAGATCGAACGCATTCACGCCGACGTTCTGCGCGAAGCGACCGTACGCCGTGTGTCCGAGACCGAGCGAGATGGCGACGGTGTCGGGACGCACGCCCATGTAGCGGTACGCCGGCGCGGTGATCTTCCCCGCGGACGTTTCGACGGTGAGGTGCTGCCCTTCCACGAGTCCGAGCTTCTTGAACGTGGTGGGGTGGACTTCCACCCACGACTGCCACGCGATCTTGGTGACGGGATCGGGGAGTTCCTGCAACCAGGGCTTGTTCGCCCCACGACCATCGCCGAGCGTGGGCGACGGGAACACATGCACGAAATAGTCACCGGTACCGGCATCGGCCGGCGAGGCGGTGGCGGTCAGCGAGCGCGTGGCGGTGGCGATCAGCGGGGAGCCGCTGATGGTCGCCTTCGTGAGCGCCACCGTGAACGCCGAGCCACCACCGGGGAACTGGCTGATGAACCAGCCGCGGTAATCGGCGGCCGTGTACTTGGCGGCGAGCGCCTGATCTTTCTTGGCGAGGGCGATGAGCACGTCGGCGGTGGCCTTCGTGTCGAACACCGGTTCGAGCGTGGGCTGCTGGAGTCCAATCTGGCCCTGCGTGCTGACGGCATCGCCCCAGCTCTCGAGCCAATGATTATCGGGCAGAATGAGATCACAGAGCTGCGCCGTTTCGTCGGGGACCGACGTGAACGACACCTTGAACGGCACCTTGGCAAAGGCGGCGGCGAAGCCGGCCGACTTCGGCATGGTGTGTGCCGGGTTGGCGCCCCGCACGAAGGCGAGCGGGACGCTGCCCGCGCTCATCTTGGCGACGGCTCCGGCGAGATCGGCATAGGACGAGAGGCCGTTGTAGCCAGCATGCCCAGCGGCGGGCTTGATCGTGGTTCCGACCGCGCCGGCCTTCTTGTTGATACCGGCCACCATCACGCCGCACTCGACGGCATTGGCGGTCGTGAGACCGCAGATCGCCATCACGCCGCTTCCGGCGTTGGCGATGGCCTTGGCGAGCGCTTCGAGCGTCGCAACGGGCACCCCCGAGGCATCGGAGGCAGCGGCCATCGTGCCCGCGCCCGTGAGGGCAGCACAGATCTCCCGCTCGCTCCCGGGCGTGGCGGCGATCCACTGGTCGGCGTTGAGGCCGGTGAGGGAGCGGCGCGCGCCGACGTACACCAGACGCGGAGCGCCTTCGAGCTTGGCGCGCGCATCGGCCCAGTCGAGCTGCTGCGGTACGCTGTGGCCCCACCCGTCCAGGAAGTCGGCGCCGAAGCTGATGACCAGCTTCGCGGCGTTGAAATCGAGCGCCGGCCACGAGGCACCGTACGCCTGCTGATTGGCGGCGATCGTGGCCAACGGCGCGAGTGCATCGACGCTGAGGTGCGCCGGCATGCCCTGCGCTGACAGCCACTGATCGAGGAAGCCCGGGAAGGTGCCCGACTCGTGCTGGTTGACGAACACGACGTTCGACGCCTGCGTGCGGCTTTTGACCTCGCCGATCTTCTGGGCGAGCAGCTCATACGCCTTATCCCACGTGGTGGGCTTGAGGGCGTTGCCCTCGCGCACCATCGGCGTGCGATAGCGATCGGGATTGTACAAGCCCTGCACCGCTGACAGGCCAACGGAGCAGATCGCGCCGCGGCTGAGGGGGTGATCGGGGTTGCCATCCAGTTTGATCGGCCGGCCGTCGCGCACTTCGGCCATCACGCCGCAGGCCGTGGCGCACTCGCGGCAGGTGGTCGCGTAATACTGCGACACACCCGGCACGGTGTTGTCAGGTGACGCGACGTACGGAATGAGCTTCCCCACCTTTTCGGAGGAGCAGCCCACTACCGCGGTCGTGGCACCCGTGGCGCCTAAAATCTTGAGGAAGTCTCGGCGCTTGACGCCGGTTCCCGCTTCAGTGCTCATGCAGTCACTCCGCTCCGGGCGGCTGCACAGGGCATGCGGCACGCACACTACGCGCCGTGGCCCCGTGGTCGAGGGTCAGATGACGATCAGTAGTGGCAGGTCGCGCAGTCGTAGCGAGCTTTCTTGGGCGGTGCGGCCAGCAGTTCGGGGGTCACCGGCATTCCAGCCAGGCGAGCACCCTCAGCAGGCTTGTAGCCCTGCACGTGACAGTTGATGCACCAGCCCATGTTGAGCGAGTTCACCTGCTGGACGGGCACGTAATTGGTGTCAGGTCCCTGAGCACCCTGATTCTGGATCTGGCCATGACAGGTCTGACAGGTGACACCAGCGTTGACGTGACGCATGTGCGGGAACTGCACATAGTCAGGCACCTTGTGCACGCGATTCCAGGGAATCGCCTGCCCCTTCGCGTAGAACGCTGCGATCTTCTTGATCTCCGGTGCTTGTGGCTTCACCAGGAGGTGACAGCCCATGCAGGTGGAGACCGACGCATTGCCCGGATCGGGCGACTTGTTCGCAGCGCTATGACAGTAGAGGCAGTTCATGCCTGCCTTCTGCACGTGCGGTGCGTGAACAAACTTGACGGGTTGTTCGACGCGCAGACCCTGAGACGACGATGCGCCGCTATAGGCCGACAGCAGCGTGGCCGCTGCCGCAAGCGCGAGAAACGCAGGAATCACCGTCCACTTCTTCTTTACCGTCATCGACTTTGGGGCCGGGAAGGCGTTGGATGCGGAAGACACACGTCATGCACAACCCCAACGCCGAATCCGCCCCGATTGTCCGGTGACGACCCGTAGCCGTAGTCATGCGTGTAAGTCTGTGTCAACTCGATTTTTGCAAGCGGGAAGTATGCCCGCCGCCGTATTGATACGCAAGTGTCAGCACAGTACACAACACGGTTTGAGGGAACTTTCTGCTTGCACGATCAACGATTGGTGCGAGGCGCGGTTCCCGCGCTGTTTTCAGAGCCAAGTCCAGACTGGGCCGCACGCTGCGCGGCCTCGAAAATTTTCCGTCCATCGGCAAAACCATCGGCAAAACCATCGGCAAAACCATCGGCACCGGTGGTGTCGGAAATCGGGGACGTCGCGTGCTGCGGCAGGAGATCAACCAAGGCCCGCGACTGCTGCGTGAGCCGCAGTGGCCACCAGCTGCTCCAGGTTAACCGCTCGGCGCCCATGGTGTCGACGAGATGCGCGAAGTGATCGTCGGGCGGTCCCCAAACCCAGCCGAAGTCGTAGAACACGCGCTGCTGTTCCGACGGTGTCAGTCCCCAGTGCGTCTCCTCGATGATCTCGCGACCCGCGCCGGCAACGACCACGTGGCATCGCGATCCGGCCAGTCGCGCGAGGGCCCGCAGGGTGGCCGCGGGGACGTCACCGACAGCATCCATGAGGTGCCGTTGCCGTAGGTCCTCGAAACGAAGCGTGACATGCAGGGCGACCCCGACCTCACCGCAGGCCATCGCGAGCTCAGCCAACGCCGGATGCCCTGGCCCGAGGCCCCACTGCGCCGGGTACGCCCGAACCGCCGGCGCGCCAGCGTTGACCGCATCGCGCAGCATCTCGGTCCAGTACGGCCAATCGGGGCGCACGATCGGCGTGGGGAACAACACGCCGGCGAACGGCTGCACCGCCGCGTACAGCGCGCGGTTGGAGGGTACGGGATCCCGATGAAACGCCCCGGGGAGATGGCCGACCCAGGCGCCGGCGAAGCCTTCCCGGTCGAGCACGCGGACCAGGAGCTCTGGATCAGGATGGGGCACGTCGCGGAACGGATAGCTGCCGATCCACGACGTGACGTCGATCGGACGCGGATCGGGGGCCGCCGAGGTCGTCATGCCGACGCTCCGGACGCGACGGAGCGGTTCGCTGCCGCCAACGCCTCCGTGAAGGCGCCGGCTGGAAAAATACGCACGGCGTTTCGCCAGCACATATCAGCCAGATCGTCGCTCGACGCGCCGGTGTACGGCAGGGCCCGCAACTTCGCGAGGGCGGTGCAGAGCGTGAGATCAGCCCCCCAGAGCAGCCGACGCGCTCCCACCCAGCGCAGCGCTTCATCGATCATACCACGATCGATGCCACTGCCCGACAAGTCCATCACGATGTTCTCGAAATCGCGCACGGCAGGATACGTGTGGGCCCAATCGCCGCCGCCACCGATATGCGCCAGCTGAAAAATGGCGTTCGGATGACGCGCCGCCAAGCGTGCCAACTCGATGCCGTCGGACGCGTCCTGATTCGGCCAGTCGCGCCGGCGATGCTGCCAGATGTGCTGCAACACCGGTACACCGTACTGCACGGCGGCGGCGGCGATATCATCGAGCAGCGCATCGTCGGCGCGACGGCCGGCCGCCAGCTTGATCCCGATCGCACCGCGCGCGATGCCGCGCTCGATTTCGCGGAGCGCGTGTGCCGTAAAATTCGGATTCACCGCGACCCACGTTTTCACGCGCGGCGATTGTTGCTCAGCAAAGTCGAGCATCCACTCGTTCGCGCGCGTCTGATCGGGCGGCGACGCGAAATACGTCGGTGACGTCGCCCCCCATGACCCCAGCACCGACGCGACGTGGCACGCGACGCCGATGCGATCGCCGGCATCGAGGCGCGACGCATTGTACCGCTGCCAATCGCCGCGATTGCTGTAGGGGGTATGAAAGTGGGCGTGGACGTCTATCAATTCGGTCATCGTGTCAATCCTCGACGCGTCGTGGACCCGGCAGCAGCGAGTGCATGATGCGGGGCATCACGTGAGCGACATATTCAAGCGCCGCCTCGTCATGCGCAACCGCTCCGAATTGGTAGGCACCGCGCTTGAGCAGCAGTCCGTAGCGAGCCGCAACCGCCACGAGCGCGTCCAGCTGATCGGGCGCCTTGGCGAGCAGCCGCCACATGGCGGGCGGCCCCTCGGCTCGCACGCTCACCCACGGCGACTCGGACAGCGCTGTGCCGATGATCTCGAGCAGCCTGCCGCCGGCGGCGGCCATACGCTCGGGCACGTCCGTCCGCTCATGCCATTCGAGCACCGCCTTCGCGGCGGCGAGTCCCGTACTTTCCGTGGCGGCGGTCGACGAGATCCAGGTGCGCTGTGCCGCCTCCATCACGCCCGCGCGCCCAACGACGGCGGATAGCGGATAGCCGTTGGCCATCGCTTTGCCGAGTGTCGTGAGGTCGGGGGTGACGCCCGTGAGTTCCTGCACGCCTCCGGTGCGCACACGGAACGCGGTCTTCACCTCGTCGAAGATGAGGACCGCACCCGTGCGATCGGCCAGACCGCGCGCGGATTCGAGCCACGGCACACTCGCGATGTCGTGCACGAGCGGTTCAATGATGATGGCCGCCGGCGGGACGGCCGCGCGAGACACCGCCGCGTCGAGCGCCGCGATGTCGTTGAACGGCACCCACGTGATGGCGTCCTTCACCGACGTGGGCACTCCGACGGCATCGCTGCACCAATCGAGCCATCCGAAGTAGCCGCACGCAATGATATGCTCGCGGCCCGTGAGCGCGCGGGCGAGTCGAATCGCGGCGGCATTGGCTTCGGCACCGGTGCGCAGAAAGCGCACGTGCTCGGCCGACGGGATCACCTCGACGAGTCGTTCGGCGACCTCCACTTCGAGTCGATGCGGTAACGCCGACACATTTCCGCTCGACGCCGCGGCGACGACCGCTCGCGTCACGGAGGCGTCGGCATACCCGATGCCGACGGCACCGAGCGCCATGCCGCAATCGAGGAAGCGCCGCCCGTCGGGCGACCAGAGGTAGCAGCCCTCGGCCCTTTCGTAGTGCGTCGGCACGGCCGCATCGAACGCCCTCGACCCGTACAGCGCATCGGGGCGGCGGCTGCCGGTTGAACTCCCACCGGGGATCACGTCGGCGGCGCGTGACCGCCAGTCGTCGTCCGGCACACCGGCGAAGGGAATCCCTCGATTCACGGATCGTCGCGCTCGGCGGCTTCGCGGGCGACGTCGCGATTGGCCAACGCGCGCTCGACCGCGAGTCGCGACTCGCGCTCGATCGTGCGCAGCACTTCGATGCTCGCCGTGCGCACGAGCAATAGCTCACGGGCATCGGGTTCGGCGCGAAACATGAGCCCGCGCATGGAGCGCATGATGAGCTCGGGACTGCGCGTTTTGAAATACGCGAGCGCCTCGAGCGCCTTCTCAGCATCGCGGAAGGTGAGCTCGAACTCTTCCATCGTGGGCGCGCCTTTCGCGTGCTTCGGACCGGCGAGTTTCTTCGTGGCGTCGCCGGCCAGCAAATGGCACTCGTACAGCGCCAAGAGACAGGCCTGCGCCACGTTCAGCGAGAAGTGTTCGGTGGTCGGGATCGTCGCGACCGCGTGCGCGCGATCGAGGGCGTCGTTGGGAAGGCCATGATCTTCCCGTCCAAACATGATCGCGACACGACCGTGCTGCGCGTGCGCGAGGAGATGGACGGCGGCGGTGCGCGGGGTGTGACGCGCCCACTTGGCGGCGCGGCGACGTCCCGAATACGCCACCACGTAGCGGCAGTCGGCCAGGGCGTCGTCGATCGTATCGAAGTGACGGATCCGCGCCACAATATCGCGCGTATCGTGCGCGATCTGCTCAATGCGATTGAGGTCGTAGGGACACGGACGAATCAGACGCAGGTCAACAGCGCCCATGTTCTTCATCGCACGCACGACAGCGCCGATGTTGATAGGATCTTGCGATTCGTACAGGACCACCGTGACGGCGGTCATTACAGATTCGGACATCCGGCGGGAATTCGGGGACCGTCGCCCCGACGCGGGGATGACGGAGACGCGCGAGACGCCCTGTCTCGCGTTTACGAAGATAGCGGCTTAGTGGCCGGGACGTTGAGGCCCGAGACGAAGCCGCACGGCGTGCGCGGTCGAGTGCCGATCGCCGCGCAGATAGGCGTAGGCACCCGCTGAGGGGTACGCCGCTGGCGGACCACTGAGCAACAGCTGCCCGCGTCGGCGCATCCGGTTGACAGGCCGCTCGTTAACCACCAGGTCGAACGTGACGGTGCCGTCAGATGCCAAGGGAAGATCGGCCAGCTTCCACTCGAAGCGCACGCGCCAGCCGCGGTCTTCGGCGAGCGCTTCCCACGCGGCTTCCGGAAGCGGCCAGTCGCCCGGCACCAATCTCGTCATCAGGACTGCGCTGTCGGACGGTGTGCAGAGCGCGGCCTGCCGCCACCGACCGTCTGTGGCGCCCCAGTACCATTGCACACCATCGGCATTCACCTCTGCCCGCTCATTGTCGAGCGAGTTATCCAGGCCATCGGCCGGCACGACGACGCCGGTCGTGGCCACGACCTCGACGACGACACGCCCCCCGACGACGGCGACGTGGACCGTGGCGGTCGGCCTATCGGCTTCGCGCCACGACTGCTCAGTACGCAGATAGTGCGCCTCGCCAAGGGTGATCTGCAGCGGGAGCGACAGGGGCAAAGCCGTTGCGACGACCTCGCTGATGTGGTCGGCGTCGACCACGGCGACGAGTCCTTCAAGGTCGACACTGCTGCGCGCGTGGCGGGCCAACAACTCGATGTGCCATCCATGCGCCGCCGGCCCGTGCACGGCGGTGGTCCCGTCAGCCGTGGTTATGCGCGCTACTGGTGCCTCGCTGCTGGGTGTCGCTCCGCCGAAGGCGTCGAGCAGCACGCGCTGAACCCCCGGCAGCTCTTCGGACGGCTGCCAATGCCAGACCGACACCAGACGACCGGTGCGCCCATGTAACTCGACGGCGTGCCTGACCGTTTCGCTACACCCGGGAGCACCGGGGGCGCGTGCGCGAAGCAGTGTGGCCGGCACGTTGGCGGCGAGCACGAGTTGCGCGTTGGCGCGATGGACTGGCGCGCTGTCGGCGGTGACGGCGAGCGCGTCGATGACCACCGTACCATCGATCGGGACCGACTCCACGTGATGCAAAAAGTCGAAGCCGTCTTCGAGGGCGCCGGCGCCCGGTCGCAAGGTGGGTGCGAAGTCGGAGGGCGTGGTGCGGAGCGCGTCACCACAGATGGGCAACGTGATCGTGATCTCGTCAGACTCCGACGTTACAGACGCAGCGACGGACGGATCGCGGCTCCATTCCAGCAGGTCGATGGCATAGCCCTCGCACACCACGAGCGTGCGCGTGGCGCGTATGCCCTGCCCGATCGATGCGCGCTTCTGAACCCAGCCCATGCCCCCACGATCTTCGAACGCCACGAGCGTGGCGGTGGCAGGCGGTTGTGAACCGCCGTTGACGAGCGGGGCATGATGCGCGAGCGTGCTGCGATACCAGTGCAGCGTGCGTTCGACGTAGCTCCCGGTGCCGGGATCCTGCAACCACCGCTCGGGACCGGTCTGCAGCGTCAGCGCGAGGCGATCCGGGTGCCCGTGACCGCTGCCTGAATGGCCGCCTTCGAGCGCGACATACACGTGCCCGTGTTCGCGCCGCAGCACCGCCAATCCCTGCGACGCCAGCAGTACGCTGTCGGGGGCCCAGCTCGCGGCGGGAACAGGCCGGGCCGACGCCATGAGCAGCGATCGCCACGAGAGGTCCGCACGCGACAGCGCCGACGGGGCTTCGTTCCGCTCGGCATCGGCGGTGGAGCGGGCCCGCGCATGCGAGTGATGCGTGAGCGATCCGTCGTAGAGACGAGACAAGAGCCCCGCCAGTCGAGGGTGGGCGCGATGTGCAAGCCCAAGTTCGCACCACTCGGCGAACCGCCACTGACGAATCGATACCGCATACTGCGAATCGCGCCGTGCCGGGATGATCTCGTCAGGAAGCAGTCCGAGAAATGGCGTGACGAAACCCGCCGCGAAGCGATCGCTGAGGGCGGCCGGAAGTGACAGGCCAGCAGCAGCGAGCAGCTGCACGCCGTACCAGAGTCCGCGGTGCGCGAAGAGGTGATAGTTCTCGCCTTCGTACCACGTGCCGTCGGTCAGCAATCCCTGCTCCAGGAGACTGAGCAACCCTTGGTCGGCGTCGAGTCGACGCTGGAACGCGTGCTGATCGTCCAGGACACGGTAGGCCGATAGCACAGCGACTTCGTTCCACACCTGCCGGTTGGACGTACCCTCATGATACGACGCGATCAGCGCCGCACTGGGCGCGATGAGTTGCCCGCGCAGGCGCGCCCCCATGTGATCGGCGCCTGGCGCCATGGACGCGTCGAGCAGATCGAGCGCGTGACAGAGGTTGAGCAGCCAAATGGACTCGAGATACGTACTGAAGAACGGCCGTGCGGGTCCGAGCACGTTGTCGCGATTGGGCCACTGGCGGTAGCGATCGGCGAACTCCGAGAGAATGCGCACGGCGAGTGCAGCGTGTGTAGGGTCGCCACGTAGCGCGTACAAGGTGGCAGCGTGCACGGCGCGTTCGGCCGTGTACAGCTGCGCACCCATCGCCCACCAGTCGTCGTGCTCCACACTTGTGTACGCGCGCGCGCAGCGCTGGCAGCGGTGAACCTGCGGCGACCACGGATCGAACTCGAGCAGCACGCCGTGTACCGGACAGCGTCCGCCGGCGCGTGTGAGACGCGCCTTTTGCCGAGGGATTGGCAGCTCGCGCAGCAAGAGCGGCTCCAGTTCAGCGGCGAGTCCCAGTATAGTGGGCGCGAGCGATGAGCCCTCGGCCGTCTCGAGTCGGCGTGCGTCGAGATCGAGCGGCAGCAGACGGAGGCGCTTCACGGCGTATCCTTACGAGTCCAACGAGCGATGGAGACGAGTTCTCCACGCAGATCCATGTGCACACCGTCCAGTTTGCGCGAGCGTCCCTGCACACCTCGCGCGTGAAAGAGCCAGACTACCGGCATGCGTTCCTCGAGTTCATCCGCAACGGCGCTCCATGAGCCGGCTGCTGCTTCCGGGGAGGCACCGCGGGCGGCGGCGAGCCGACCATCGAGCGACGCCGTGTGGAAACCGGTGTAGTCGAGCGCACCGCCACGTTGCGCGGACGCGAAGAGCGCCGAGAGGTGACCGAGGGCGATGTCACCCGGGATGCCGGTGAGCACGACATCGAACTGCTTTGTCGGCGCGCGCACGGTTGCGAGAAAGGTGGAGAGCTCCATCACGCGCACCGTGAGCGCGACACCACGCGCCGCGAGGTCGGCCTGCACGAGTTGCTCCACGGCCAGGTCGCCGCCGCCGACGGTCAAGAGGCTGACTTCGAGCGGTGTACCGCGGCGCGATCGACCTCCTCCCGTGCGGGTGCGCGTCCAACCCGCAGCGTCGAGCAACGAGTCAGCTTGCCGTGCGTCGTGCTGCGGGGCGTCGGCAGTAGAGAACGGCAACCCCGGTGGAATGGCGCCACCGGCCGGCGTGGCGTAACCCGCCACGGCGGCGCGTACGAGGCGCTCGCGATCGATCGACACACTCAGCGCTCGACGTACGCGAGCATCGTCGAACGGGGCGCGTGTCGTGTTGAACGCGAGCACCGTCGAAAAGAGCGCGGGTGGCGTCATCAACATGAGCGACGGGTCCCTTTCCACGAGATGCGCCATGGTGGGCGACACACCAGCGACGTCGAGTTCCCCACTCACCAACCCGGCAAACTTCGTGGCGGCCTCGTCGACGACCGCGACGACGATCTGCTGCGCGTTGGGAGGCCCGCCGAGCATGACGGGGAAGTCGGCGTTACGCGCGAATCGCCACTGTCGGCCCGCCGTGCGCGAGACGAATCGAAACGGCCCGTTGCCGACCGGTGCCGTCGAGAACGGGTGCGCGCGCCAACGGGCACGCGGGACGCTGTCGAGGAGATGCTGCGGCACGAGGGGCAGTTCGGCGAGCACGGTCGGCAGCGCGGTGCGCGGCTCGTGGAAGACGACGCGCACGGTGCTGTCATCGAGCGCGACAACGCTGTCCATGACCGCGACATCTCCGGCCCGCGGTGAGCCGAGTATCGTGTCTCGCGCCGCGGCGATGGTGAAGGCGACGTCTGTCGCCGTCGTCGGTGCCCCGTCGTGCCACTTCAGACCCACGAACAGTGTGAACGTGACCGCCCGACGTGTCGGATCCCATTGCCACGAGCGCGCCAAGTACGGCTCCGGCTGCAGTGTGCTGTCGAGTTTCACGAGCGTGACGAACAGGGCGTGCCGTTGCAGCTGCCGCGAAAGCGGATGCACCGTGACCAGCGGATTGCCTGACTCGAGGTCGGCTCCGGAGGCCATGACGATCGTGCCCGCCGGTCGATCGGGTCGCCCACATGCATTGAGACTCGCCATCGAGATACCCGCGAAGGCGGCGGCCAACCCGGACGCAATCCACCGTCGCGCGCGGGTTGACGTTGTCGCGCCATGAGGCATCATCCTCACGTGCATCGTCTCTCGTCGCGCGTGCTCGACGCGCTCCTGCTGCTCTGGCTCGTCACCACCATTACCTTCGCGCTGATCCATCTGGCGCCGGGTGATCCGGCGGCGTTGCTGATATCCCCGACGGCGTCCGCCGAGGAGGCGGCCCGACAGCGGACCACATTGGGGCTCGATGCCCCGCTGCCGTTGCAATATGCGCACTGGATCGGTGGAGTGCTGCGCGGGGATCTAGGCGAGAGTCTCGTGCGTGCCGAACCCGTGACGCGCGTGATCGCGGACGCCCTGCCAGTGTCCCTGTTTCTCGGCGGCGTGTCGTTGCTGGCAAGCTTCCTGATCGGCACGATGCTCGGGATGATGCAGGCACTGCGCGCGTCGCGCCGGGCGGACCGCGTGATCACGGCCGTGACGACGGCGATCTATGCCGCGCCCAGCTTCTGGCTGGCGCTCGCGATGGTGACCCTGTTCACGTCGGGCGTGGTGTGGCTCGGTTTGCCGGAATCGCTACGACTCCCTGCGTTCGGGATGCAGGACCCGGCCGCCGACCCTGCATCGATCGGCTGGGCGGATCGATGGCGTCACGCCATCTTGCCGCTGCTGGTGCTGTCCTTGCCCGGCGCTGCCGGTGTAGCACGCTTCGCGCGCCGATCGCTGCTGGACGCCGCCGAGGCGCCGCATGTACCAGCGGCGTACGCACGCGGTCTATCACGCGGCCAGGTTGAACGTGCGCACGTGCTGCGGAATGCACTCACCCCGCTGGTGGTCCTGTTCGGCCTGACGTTGCCCGGCGTGATAGCCGGCTCGGTGTTCGTCGAGCAGGTGTTCGCCTGGCCCGGTCTCGGGCGCACGATGCTCTCGGCGATCGCTGCACGTGACTATCCGGTGGTGCTCGGACTGACGTTGGTGTACGCCGGCGCGGTGGTCACCGCCAACTTGCTGGCCGACGTGGTCCTGCTGCGGCTCGATCCCCGTCGGCGGACATCATGACGGCGCACATCGTGACGGCGAGCTCCGCGTCGGCGGCGAGCTCCGCGTCGGCGGCGCGCTCCGGTGCACTGAGCGAACGTGCACCGCGCTGGGCGGCGGGCGTTCTGGTCGCGATGACAGTCGCGGCGATTGTGGTGCCGGCGTTGGCGCCGGACGGTGCGCGGGACATCGGAGATGTGCTCGCCACCCGATTGGTCCCTCCCTTGTCGCGCGACGGACGCGGCCTGTGGCATCTGTTGGGCACGGATGCCTTTGGCCGCGATCTCTTTGTGCGCCTGTGGACGGGCGCGCGCATTTCGCTGGGGGTGGGCGTTGCCGGATCGGCGCTCAGCGGCGCCTTGGGCATTCTGCTGGGTGCGATCGCGGGCTGGCGCGGCGGCGCGATCGATCGTGCGATCATAGCGCTTGGCGACGCGCTGCTGGCGATCCCCCGGCTGGTGTTGCTTCTCGTGATCGCGTCGCTCTGGGAGCCCGGGCTCGGCGTCGTGGTCACCGTACTCGGCCTCACGGGATGGATGTCGGTGATGCGCCTCGTGCGCGCTGACGTGCAGGGCGTGCGCGCGCTGGCGTTCGTAGAGGGAGCGAACGCGTTGGGCGTGCCGTCGTGGCGCGTACTGCGGCGTCATGTGTTGCCGAATGCGTTGGGCAGCGCGACGGTGGCGATTACCCTTGGCGTCGGCAACGCCATTCTGCTGGAGAGCGGCCTGTCGTTTCTGGGCCTCGGCATTCAGCCGCCCGCCTCGAGTTGGGGCAACATGATCGCCGGCGGCCGCGAGTGGCTGTTGGTCGCTCCCTGGATTGCGCTGCTACCGGGTGTCGCGCTGGTGATCACCGTGGTGGCGTGCACCGTGGTGGGTGATGCGCTGGGCGACCGACGCACGCAACGCGACATTCGATAGGCGCGTCACCGCAATACCGCGGGTGGTTCAGGTGACCGCGGCGACGTGCAGCGTCATGATCTCCCGTGGCCCGGCGGTGAACGGAATGCGAGCATCGCGCACTACAGGTGAATCGATCGGCGTTTCGTCGAGCCGACAATGGGTGACGAGCCACGGACCGTCGTGGGGCAGCAGCCAGTGTCCCGGCACCGGCTCGGACGTGAGGTTCACCGCCCGCAGCATAATCCCGTCGGAACGCTGCGCCAGTGTGACGGCCGAGGCCTCGAGGCCAGGCCCGTGCAGTTCGGGCCCCGCCATGAGCGTAGGCGCATTCGCCACATCGAGATCGCGCCAGGATTCTCCGCACAGTGGAAGCAGCAGCGAGTCGGCCGCGCGACTGACGGTCTGCGCTCGTTCTGGTCCGTCGACGTGCAGCATCAGTCCAACGCGGGCCCTGAAACGACCGAGACTTTGCGCCGCGGGCGTGGGCGCGGGCCAACCGGCGTGTCCCGGACGTTCGGGAAGACCGGCGCGCGAAAGCTCGCCGATGGCACGCAGCAGCGTGAGCGAGAGCGCGCCGGGCGTGGACTCGGCCTCGGCGAGACCATCGGCGAACAGCGTGACGCATCGACCGTGCTGCGCTTGCGTGGCCCAGCGATGCATCGGCATGGTAGGTACGACCGTCTCGCGCGCGCTCGCGGCCGCAATCGCGACGCGGCGTTCGACGGGACCGAACGCCGCATCGGCTACCGTACCCGGGTCGGTGAATCCGGTGCGCCAGGTGAGCTGCAGTCGGTGATCGCGGCGGCGATTCACGCCACGTACGTCGCACCGCAACACGTCGTCCGCCGCGTCGAGCGTGAGCGTGGTGTGCACGCGAATGTCGCGCGCGGCGGACTCCCAGCAGAGACGAACAGCAACTCTGAGCGGACCGCGGTGCAGAACCAGCGTCTCGACGCACGCCAATGGTTCGGGAGCCCCGCGCAGCGACGGCGTATAGCTGTCGCCGAGATCGGTTGTGCTCTCGAGCCGCAGTACGTCGTCGAGGCGATGCGTGTGCTGCTCGATGGCGACCTGACCGTCGCAGATCATGACGCGCACGCGGTCGTTGGCGAGCACGATGTCCGACGCGGACTCGACGACGCGCACCGCTGGCGGCGCGAGGATCTGGGCGTGATCGCGGTCATCGCCACGTGCCGTGCCGAACACGCGGAGTCCGTACGCGGGGACCTCGGGAATCCACGCCAGCATCCGGTGCACGCGTACGAGGTCGTCGTCGGGGTAATGCTGCGGAGACTCGCGCCGCCAATGCACGACCCGGTCATCAAGCGGCTGAAGCACCATGCCCGGTAGGCAAGCCGGTACGAGCGGCGGGTGAACCCGTCCGCTCACAGTCACCGGCCGCGCATCGGCACCGCCCGGGCCAACGTCCACATCGGCCAGCGTCTCGAGCACGCGAAGCTCGGCTACGCCACCACGAGCGCTGGCCGCGCGATTGCGCACCACGATGGCGTGATCAGTGCTTGGATCGATGGTTCGCGCTCGCGCGGCGGCGATATCGTGCTGGAGGGCAAGCTGGAGCGCAGCCTCGCGCAGTCCGCGCGCCTGCGACTGCACGCTCTCCTGACGCGCGTCCATGGCGCGGGCGACCTCGTCGACGGAACAACCGCAGAGCGTGTCGTGTGGATGCGTTTCCAGCAGGTCCTGCCATGCGCTGTTCAGCAGCGCGGGCAACTGCGAGAGCGTGAGTGTGCCATTCGGTGCCGTCGAACGCGACCGAGTCGCGGCACGATGCAACCACGCGAGCACGAGCCACGGTTCCACATCGCGCAGCAACACACGCTCCAGCATGGCGTTGCGGCGCTTCTGGTGCGCGCGCGTGCCGAGCGTTCCCCCGAGTGTCCACGTGTACCCGTAGGAGTCGCGCAATTCGCCGTGTACAACGGGCAGCTCCATGGCACGACTGGCTGTCTCGAACAGGTCGACAAATGTCGTCAGCGAGCACCGCTGCACGATGGCATCCGCTGCGGCCGCGTCGCGGAGTGCGCTCACCGCAGCAATGACATCGGGCTGGAGCGCGTGGTGGTCGGCACCGTTCAGCAGCAATACGACCCCCGTGCGATTTCGCGCCGCCAACACGGCCTGCATCCGCAACCAGCAGGCGTCTGCAGCGTCGGGCGTCACCGGCAACGCGCTGCCGTACTCGTAGCCGTCTGGAGGCAGATGGTACACCACGACGGACGATCCATCGGCCGCCGCCCAGCGAAAGGCGTCGGAGGCGGGATGGGACGCACCGCCGGCACCGCGCCAGACGATAGCCACGGGAAAGCCGTAGCCAGCCGCAACCGCCGGCAGCGCGGCCGGATGCCCGAACATATCGGGACAATAGATGACCGGCGGAGGTGCCGCTCCCATGCGGCGCAGCACGCGATGCCCGGCTTCGAGATTGCGCAGGATTGCTTCGCCCGATGGGATGAGGTTGTCGGCGAGCACGAACCACGGACCGGCCTCGAGCGCGCCCGCGCCTAACCGCGAGCTCAGCTCTTCTTCCCGTTCGGGACGCACCGCCAGATAGTCCAGCAGCGTGATCGCCTGCCCGTCGAGGAGGAATGTCTCGCTGACATTCCTGCGCTCGAGCACGGCATCGAGAAGTGCCACCAGCCGTTGACGGAACCGGGCCGCACTGTGGTACCACTCTCGGTCCCAATGGGTGTGGGACACCACGCACACCCGAAGCGGGATCCGGCCGGCGGTGCGGGACTCGTGGGAGGTAGCGTGCACGCCTGCAAGCTACCTCCCGAACCGAGTCGGCGGCCAGTTCGGGACGGACTCGTAGCGGAGGTTCGGGTCCGCAGTTGACCGCAACGTCACCTCCATCGACCTTTCGGCTTGCTGAATGACTCGCGCCGTTCCCGTTCCCGACCGTATCCGGATATCTGCTTGGATTTTTTGACCGAGTTCTACCATAAGCTTCGCGACCTTCCCGCCCTCGTTCAGTGGGCCGGGTACGTCGGGCTGACGATTATCATCTTCGCGGAGACGGGGTTGCTGGTCGGCTTTTTTCTGCCCGGGGATTCACTCCTGGTGACGGCCGGCCTGCTTGCGGCAGACCCGGCATTCGGCCTCAACGTGTGGCTGCTGGGGCTGATTCTGACTGTGGCGGCGATTGTGGGTGACACGGTGGGCTATCACGTGGGCAAGGCCACCGGACCGCGTATCTTTACCCGCGAGAATTCGCTCTTTTTTCACAAAGACCACCTGCTGAAAGCGCAGGCGTTCTACGAAACGCATGGTGGCAAGACGATCATCATTGCGCGCTTCATGCCGATCGTTCGGACGTTCGCCCCAGTGGTGGCCGGCGTCGGCCAGATGCGATATGCATCGTTTCTTGCGTATAACGTGGCAGGTGGCGTGCTGTGGATTTGGAGCATGCTCCTTACCGGCTACGTGCTGGCGAAGACCGTGCCCGGCGTGGCCAAGCATGTCGAAAAGGTGATTCTGGTGGTGGTGTTCCTCTCGATTCTGCCGGGCATCATTGCCTGGTGGCGAAATCGCGGCGCACAGGCAAAGGCCTGACGGCAAAGGCCTGACGGCAAAGGCCTGACCTGTCGCGTCGTCTCGTTCGAGTTCGTATCATACTCACGTCATACTGAAGGAGTTGTCATCATGGCCCACGTTCTTCCGCCGCTACCGTACGCGCCTGAGGCGCTCGAGCCGCACATCGATGCGCAGACCATGAACATTCACCATGGCAAGCATCATCAGGCGTACGTCACGAACCTGAATGCCGCGATCGAGAAGGCGCCCGAGCTGGCGTCGTGGTCGATCGACGAGCTGTGCAGCAAGATCAACGACGTGCCGGAGGCGGTTCGCACGGCCGTCCGCAACAACGGCGGTGGTCACTGGAATCATTCGCTGTTCTGGCAGACGATGGCGCCGAATGCCGGTGGCGAGCCCATGGGTGCGCTGGCCGAGGCCATCACGAAGGCGTTCGGCTCCTTCGCCGCCTTCAAGGAACAGTTTCAGGCCGCCGGCATGGGCCGCTTCGGTTCCGGTTGGGCGTGGTTGGTGTCCACGCGCGGTGCGCTGTCGATCATGAGCACGCCGAATCAGGACAACCCGCTGATGGAAGGCAAGCACGCGCTCCTCGGCTGCGACGTGTGGGAGCATGCGTACTACCTGAAGTACCAGAACCGTCGCGCCGACTATCTTGGCGCATACTGGAACGTGGTGAACTGGGCTGAAGTCGCGAAGCGCTTCGCCGCCTGATTCAGCTGCATCAGTGTGCAAGAAGGGGCGCCGTGAACTCACGGCGCCCCTTCTGTCGGTTGTGCCCAGTATGGGCGCGATCAGGCCAGCAGCGCCGGAACGACGGTCAGCGCGACGCCGACACCCCAGGCGACAAGCGCGCCGACAAAGCCGGCACTGCGCTCGACACGGCCGATCACGCTGATACCGACTGCCATGATCACCAGCTGCCAGATGTTGAACACATCGAGGTTGGCCAGCATCGCCATCAGCGCCGGCGACGCGCTGGTGGGATCGACGAAACGTGCGGCACCAAGTGCAGAATCTGAGAACGAGCGAATCGTCTGCGGGTCCACCATCGCCCCCTGCACCGCGGTCGCGACGAAGCTGAGCACACGCGGCACTGACGCGAGCGTGGCAATCAGCATCGCCTGCCCGTACGTGAAATTCGCCGACACGACTTTGCCGCCGATCCAGACCAACAGCCCGGTCAGCACCGCGCCCAGCGGAATCATCAGCACGCCAGTGGCGACAAACCCGTAGGCGCCGAACTTTTGCGCCACGGCCGCCGCTTCAGCCGGCATCGGCGTGCCCTTTGCTGCCATCTGCTGCATCTGCAGGTCGAAATTCGCGTCGATATACGGCTGAACCAGTCCCTTCGTCGCAAGCACGATGACCAGCGTGATCGCCGTGAGCACGAGGATATACATCCCCACTCCCTTCGCCCGCGCGCGATCGAACACCATCGCGGGCGCCCACAGCACTTCAAGCACGTCTTCGAACACACTGCTCTTGGGCGATCCAGCCGAACCTTCCGTCATCGCGCCGCCTCTCCTTCGAGGTAGGTGTATCCCTCGAGTCCAGCGACGTAGTCCGCGATGAAGGCGTTCGCCTCCTCGCGCGTCAGGGATGTCGTGGAATTCACCTTACGACGGAACGTGGCCAGAAGTTGCGACGCACCGAACTGCACATAGTTGAGCACTTCGGTGACCGTGTCGCCTTCCACCAGGTCGGTGATTTCGTACGAGCCCTGATCGTTCAAGCGTACATGCACGGCGTTCGTATCACCGAACAGGTTGTGCAGATCGCCGAGAATCTCTTGATACGCGCCCGTGAGGAAGATCCCGAGGATGTAGTCCTCACCATCGCGGAACTCATGCAGTTCGAGGCTGGGGCGTCCTTTTTTGTCGCCCACGAAGCGATCGATCTTCCCGTCGGAGTCGCACGTGACGTCCTGCAGCGTGCCACGACGAACGGGCTCCTCGTCGAGCCGGTGAATCGGCATGATGGGGAACAGCTGATCGATGGCCCAGCTGTCCGGCAGCGACTGAAAGAGCGAGAAGTTGCAGAAGTAGCGATCGACCAGCGCCGACTCGAGCTCGGGAAGAATGTCGGCGTAGGTCACCTCGTCGGCCTTGGCGATGCGATAGATCGCATTCATGGTGCCGAGCCACAGCACCTCCGCTTTGGCCAATCCGCGGAGACTCAGGACGCCGCTGTTGAAGTAGTTCCGGGCACGATCCTTGTCGAACGACGCATCATGGAACACTTCGAGCACCTTGCGGGGCTTCGCGCCGCGCTCGGTGAGCGTACGCCAGTCCTCGTACATCTCGTGCAGCAACGAATGCTCTTCGTCGTCGAGCACGGGGATCGGCTGCTCGGCCTGTGATTCGACGTCGATCACCTTCACCAGCAGCAGCGCATGGTGCGCAGTCAACGCGCGCCCGGACTCGCTGATGATGTGCGGCATCGGCAGTTCGGCATCGCGGCACGCCTCGGCGATCGTGTAGATCACGTCGTTGGCGTATTCCTGCAGCGAGTAGTTGACGCTCGCATTGTTCGTGGAGTTCGTACCGTCGTAGTCGATGCCCAGTCCGCCGCCTACGTCCACGTGCGTGATGTCGACACCGATAGCACGCAGCTCGAGATAGAACCGCGCGACCTCCTGCAGCCCTGACTTGATGAAGCGAATGTCGGTGATCTGACTGCCGAGATGGAAGTGAATCAGCTTGAGAATGCCAAGCATGTTCAGCGCCTGCAGCTTGTCGATGAGCTTGATCAGCTCGGCCGAGCTCAGACCGAATTTGCTCTTCTCGCCACCGCTCTGCGCCCAGCGGCCGGCGCCCTCGCTGGCCAGCTTGATGCGCACACCGCAGGTGGGCGTCACGCCCAGCTCTTCCGCCACTTCAAGCAACACGTCGAGCTCACTGACCTGCTCGAGCACGATGAAAACCTTGTGTCCCAGCTTCTGTCCCATGAGGGCCAGCCGCATGAACTCGTGATCCTTGTAGCCATTGCAGACGATGAGATGTTCGGTGCTTTCCGAGAGGCCGAGGACGGCCTGCAGTTCGGGCTTGGAGCCGCATTCGAGCCCGACGCCGTGCGTCTTGCCGAACTTGACGATCTCCTCGACCACGTGCCGCTGCTGATTGACCTTGATCGGATACACGGTGGTGTAGCCACCGGTGTACTCGAATTCCTTCATCGACGCGTCGAAGCGCTCACTGAGCGTTTCAATGCGCGACTTGAGAATGTCGGAGAAGCGCAACAACACCGGGAGGGCGATGCCCTGTCCTTCGAGATCATGCGCGAGATCTCGCAGATCGGCGGTGAGATCCGGCCGGTCCGGATTCGGACGGACGATGACACGTCCGCGCTCGTTGATGTCGAAGTAGCCGGCGCCCCAGCCCTCTACGTTGTAGAGGGCGCGCGCGGATTCGATGGACCAGGCAGCCGGAGTCGGCGCCTCGGTACTGGACTGATTACGAGTGGCCATAGGCGTGCAAAGCTAGAGGGTTCGGGGCGGCGGAGGGAGCCGCCGCCCCGAATTCCCTCCTCGCCGGCCACGGCGACGGCCCTGCGGACGCACTACCTGTCGCCGTCGAGGATACCGCCGAGGCCGCCGAGGATCGATCCTTCGCCCACGCGCTTGCCGCCGGCGCGAGGCGCCGCCGCAATGATGCGATCGGCCAAACGAGAGAACGGCAACGTCTGCAGAATCACGCGGCCCGGGCCGGTGAGTTGCACGAAGAACAATCCTTCGCCACCGAACAGTGCCGTCTTGATGCCGGGAACGCGCTGGATGTCGTAATCCACCGTGGGCTGGAAAGCCACGAGGCAGCCCGTGTCCACGCGGAGCCTTTCACCCGGTGCGAGATCGATCGCGTGCAGCGTACCCGACGCGTGCAGGAAGGCGAGCCCGTCACCCTGGAGTTTCTGCAGGATGAAGCCTTCGCCACCGAAGAAGCCCGCGCCGATCTTGCGGGTGAAGGCGACAGAAATGTCGATGCCGCGCGCGGCACAGAGAAAGCTGTCCTTCTGCGCCAACACGGTACCGCCCCAGTCGCGAAGATTGAGCGGTACGATCTTGCCCGGGAACGGGGCGGCGAATGCCACGTCGGCGCGCCGTGCGCTGTCGTTGCCGAACAGCGTGACGAAGAACGAATCTCCGGAGAGCACGCGCTTACCGGCGCCGACCAGTTTGTCGAACAACCCGCCACCCTTCGAGTTCGGATCAAGAGTGGTCGCCATCGTAATCCCCTCGCGCATGAACATCATTCCACCCGCCTCGGCGAAGACCGCTTCGCCGGGGTCGAGCGTGATGATCACCGCCTGCAGGTCGTCGCCGATGATCTGGTAATCGATTTCGTCAGCCGCCATCACTTGCCTCCGTTGGGGCGAATCGGCGCCGCGCCGCCCGCCGTCGTGTTGGACATCTTCACCTGATCACGTCCCTTTTCGAGGAACGGGATACCGCGCACCATCCACGACGGGGGCTCGGCCCCCTGAAGTTTCACCGCGAAGAACTCGATCATCTTCTTGTCGATGTCCTTCTGGTTGGCCCGCTTGGTCGGATTGTGCTCGTCGCCGTTGTAGACCACCATGTACGCCTCCTTCTGCAGGCGGCGCATGGCCACGTAGAACTCGATGCCCTGATACCACGGTACGGCACCGTCGTTGTCGTTGGCCATGAACAGCACCGGCGTCGTGACACGATCGAGCTTGAACAGCGGCGAGTTCTCCACGAAGCGCTCCGGATACTGCCACAACGATCCGCCAATGCGGCTTTGCGTATGCTCGTACTGGAACGCGCGGGCCATGCCCGAGGCCCAGCGGATTCCGCCGTACGCCGACGTCATGTTCACGACTGTGGCGTTGGGCACGGCGGCGGCGAACATGTTCGTCACCGTGATCAGGTACGCCGACTGATAGCCGCCCCACGACTGTCCTGTGATGCCGACGCGCTTGGGATCGACGAAGCCCTTCGCGATCAGCGACTGCACACCGGGAATGATCGACTTGGCCGCGCTCGGGCCCGGCTGTCCGTCGGTGTACACGATGTCGGGCTGAAACACGATGTAGCCGAGGCTGTTGTAAACCAGCGGATTGACCGTATTGCGTCCCGAGGGCGCGACATAGTTGTGCAACCCATCGGTAAGCTTCTCGTAGAAGTACACGATCATGGGGTACTGCTTCGACGGATCGAAGTTTTCCGGCTTGTGCAGCAAGCCGCGCAGCGGGATGCCATCGCCGTTCAGCCACGACACCATTTCGACGGTGCCACGCGGATACTGCGCGTCCTGCGGATTGGCATCAGAGATCTTGGTCGTGCTCGCGATCGTGGTCCCGGTGTGCAGATTCGGGAACTCGCGATACGTGCTCTGCGTGAGCAGATACTGTTCGGCGTTCCTTGCCTTCTGCAGCCCATTCAGGTTGCGGTCGGCCATGACGATCTTCTCAGGCTTTCCATCGCTTCCCATCCGATCACGCCAGAAGCCCGACGCCTTCGTGAGTGTGTCGACGGCACGCAGCAGCAGTGGCGTCGTGGCATCGAGGAACGGATCCTCGCGATCGAGATCGACCACGCGGAACGTCATGCCGGCGCGACGTCCTTCCCCGTCGGTGAGATTCTTGGGTGCGGCCACGCCGGCAGGATCCACTTCCCAGATATCGAAGCGATCGTACACGAGCACGCGCTTATCCGAGGTGCTCCAGCCACCAAGGCCGTAAGGCGGCGGTACGTCCGGCGAATCGAACTCCTCATCCTGGAACTTCACGGGCAGTTTGTCCGTGAGCACCGATTTCTTGCCCGTCGCATTCGCGTACGAGACCCACTGCCCGTGCTCGAACCACGTGACGTAATTACCACCGGGCGAGAGCTGCGCGTTGCCATCGAGCCCCTTGGCGATCAGCGTGCGCGCGCCCGTGAGTGGGTCGATGAGATACGCGTCGCTGGCCCCTTCTCCCCAGAACTGCGGAATCGCGTACTCCACCGCATTGATGCCAAGCACGCGTCGTCCGTCGTTGCTGACCGTGACGCGGAGGCTGTCATTGGCGAGCTGCGTCCACTTCCCGTTGGCGATGGTGTAAAGCGCTGTATAGGTGCGATTGCGGTCGCGATTGGCGCTGAGACGCTGCTGCGGCTGGATCTGCGTGTCCTTCCAGTGCCACAGATCGTAGCCGGCCTTGTCGACCAGTGAATCGGCAGGGATCGAGTCCATCGGCAGGTTGCCGAGCGAGAAGATCACGCCGTTACCGTCGCGTGTGAAGCTGAGGGCGCCACGTTCCGCGATCAGCAGGCCGGCGGGTGCTTCGGTCGCGGCGACGATGTTGCGCGCCGCAATCGACTTGCCCTTGGCCGGCATGAGTGACGCGTGATAGACGGCCATTTTCGGCTTCGGCGTGGAGTCACCGAGGTCGGAGACGAGCGCGACCTGCGTGCCCTTCCGATCGAACGTCAGGCCGCGATACGTGGCCTGACCCGTGAGGAGCGGCGTGACCGTGCCCGAGGCGAGGGCACGCACGAAGGCGCCGTTGCCGGCCCCGTCGCGGGTCGAAACCGTGTAGCCGAGCCATTTCTCGTCATCGTCGAACGCAAACGCTGTCACGCCCTCGATGCGCTGTTCGGTGCCGGCGCTGAGATCGCGGAGCACGAGCGTGACGCCGTTCTCGCGACGCGGCGCGACGGGCGCAACCGGGGCCGCCGTCGGTGCTCCAGCGCCATTGCGGGGGGCCGTCGTGGTGTCCTCCAACAGGTACGCAAGGAACCGACCGCCGTTGCGGGCGAGGCGAAACGAGCGCACGCCAGCGACACGCGTGAGGGTGCCGTCGGCCAGCTTCATGATGCCGAGTCCGTTCCGCGACGGCGGCGTGCCGCGACGGCTACGGGCGCGCTCGACATCGACGCGCGACGCGTACATCGTGAACGCGACAAACCGACCGTCGGCGCTGAACTGGACCGGTTGGGCGGAGAATTGCGCGGACGAGTCGGCGGCGGGCTGCAGCTGCGGGCGGCCCGTGAAGCCGCGCGGTGCCCTATACTCCGTGACCGCCGCGGTGGAGCGCACGACGAGTTCGCCTTCGCCTACCACAGGGCTCAGCGTATAGGCTGCCCACTTGCCATCATTCGACAATGAGGAGCCCGTAATCGTGCGCCACTCGTCGTACGTGTCCTGCGTGATGGGTTTCTTGCCGGCCGGCAGGGGCGGCGGCGTCCAGCGGGACACGCTGGTGTACGGATTGGCCGGCGCGGGCGTCCGACCCGTGGTCGCCGACTGCGCGTCGAGCATTGACGGGCCGACGAGGCCGGCCACGAGTGCGGACGCCGTAGCGGCGCGTAAGGCGCGGTTCCGCGTAACGCGGGACGAACGATTCACTGGCGATCGCATCATCTAGGGGGTGCGAGACGTGAGACGGGCTGGTCGTTCGGGCGACGGAGCCCCAACTTGGGCCGGATCCTGTTGGGGAAAAGCTTAACGGCGCGGCTTCGACCGCGTGAGGAATTCGATGAGACGGTTGCTCGGCTACTTTGCGCGCGGACTCGTCCTGCTGGCCCCACTGGTCGTCACGGTGTGGGTCTGCTGGCTGGTGTTCACGAATGTGGACGGCTGGCTGGGCTTGCCCATCCCAGGCGCTGGATTCGTGGTAACGCTCGCCCTCATCACCGTGGTCGGATTCCTCGGATCCAACCTGCTGACGCGATCGGCGGTGAACGTGCTGGAGGGGCTCATGGGGCGCCTCCCGTTTGTCCGCCTGCTGTACGGGTCGACGAAGGACCTGTTGAATGCCTTTGTGGGCGAGAAGCGCCGCTTCGACAAACCGGTGTCGCTTGACCTCTCGCCGGACGGCGGCGTGCGGCTGGTGGGGTTCGTGACGCAGGAGTCGCTCGCCCATCTCGGCATGTCCGAGTACGTGGCGGTGTATTGCCCGCACTCCTACAATTTTTCCGGCCAGCTGCATCTCGTGCTGGCAACCCGCGTACGCGCGCTCGATGTTGCGAGTGCGGATGCGATGGCGTTCGTGGTGTCCGGCGGTGTGTCCGGACTCGTCCCTGCTGCGCTCTCCACTGGCGAATACGCCACCGTCCGGACCTCCTGATGTTTCACACCATTCGCGTAATGCGGGCCGCCCTGGCGCTTGTCCTTGGCGTAACCGTGCTGGTTGGACACCCGGTTTCGGCACAGACGGTCACCGCCGCGACGCCCGCGTCGAAGCCGATCCTGCTGGTGCCCGACGCCGTGTTCGATGGTGTGAGCGACGCGCCGCAACGCGGATGGGTGGTGCTGGTGCGCGGCGCGCGGATCTCGGCCGTGGGGCCGGCGGCGAGCATCACCGTGCCGGGAGACGCTGAGCGTATTGCCTTGCCAGGCACAACACTGATGCCGGGGATGAGCGACCTGCACAGTCACGTATTGCTGCATCCGTACGACGAAACGCCTTGGAACGATCAGGTGCTGCGTGAATCGCTGGCGCTCCGCACGGCGCGCGCGGTGAATCATCTCAAGGCCACGCTCGACGCGGGCTTCACGGTGTTGCGCGATCTCGGCACGGAAGGCGCGGACTATGCCGACGTGGGCCTCAAGGAAGCGGTGGACCAGGGGATCATTCCCGGGCCGCGCCTGTTCGTGACGACCAAGGCGATCGTGGCGACCGGTTCCTACGGTCCGAAGGGGTTCGGCGCGGAGATCGGCGTGCCACAGGGTGCCGAACAAGCCGATGGCATCGACGGGGTCACGCGTGTGGTGCGCGATCAGATCGGGCATGGCGCGGACTGGATCAAGATCTACGCCGATTATCGATGGGGACCGCGCGGTGAGGCACGTCCCACCTTCACAGCGGAAGAGTGGGCGGCGATCGTGAGCACGTCGACGTCGAGCGGCCGGCCGGTCGTGGCCCATGCGAGCACCGTGGAGGGTATGACGCGTGCGATCATGGCCGGCGTGGAAACCATCGAGCATGGCGACATGGCCACGCCCGACGTGTTCGCGCTCATGAAACAGCGCAACGTGGCGTTCTGTCCCACGTTGTCGGCCACGGAAAGCACCACCCGCTATCGCGGATGGAACAAGGGTGTCGATCCGGATCCGGCCGGCATCGTGCAGAAGAGGGCGATGTTCAAGGCGGCGCTGGCCTCGGGCGTGACGATCTGCAACGGCAGCGATGTGGGCGTCTTCACGCACGGCGCGAACGCACTCGAGCTCGAACTGATGGTCGACTACGGCATGTCGCCGATCGCCGCCCTCAAGGCCGCGACGAGTGTGAACGCCCGTATCATGCACCGTGAGAATGAGTTCGGGCGCGTGGCCCCTGGGCTCCTGGCCGACCTGGTCGCGGTCACCGGCGACCCCAGCCAAGACATCCGCGCGCTCCGCGCTGTGCGGTTCGTCATGAAAAACGGGGTCGTCGCTCGACGCTGAGCGCGGGGCAATCGCGCTGTACCACTGGACATCCGCGGGTCCGGGCGGAAACGTTACGGGCTGCGCAGGGCGGTCCGAACCGCCTATTCGCTGTCCGTCTCCCGTTCCCACCAATCGGAGCACGCTTGTCCTCGTCCAACTCCGGCTCGAACGAAGCTTGGGGTAGTCGTATCGGTCTCATTCTCGCCATGGCGGGTAATGCGGTCGGTCTCGGCAACTTCCTCCGTTTCCCGCGTCAGGCTGCCGCCAACGGTGGCGGCTCGTACATGATCGCGTACTTCATTGCCCTTCTGCTGCTCGGCATTCCGCTCATGTGGATCGAGTGGGGCATCGGCCGTAACGGCGGACGGTATCGCAAGGGACACCTGCCGGGCATGTTCGCCGCGATCTGGAAACATCCGGCGGCGAAGTACTTCGGGGTCGTGGGCATGGTGGTCCCCCTCGGCGTCATGATCTACTACACGTACATCGAGAGTTGGACGCTGGCCTTCGCCATTTTTTCGGCGACCAAGGACTACTGGGGACAGACCACTCAGGAGGGTATGCTCGGCTACCTCCGCTCGTTCCAGGGTCTCGCCCCGGAAGGTGGCGCGGTGTACCACGCGTCGTACACGCCCTACGCGTTCTTTGCCTTCACATTGCTGATCAACATCTACGTGCTGTCGAGAGGTATCTCTGGCGGCATCGAGAAACTCGCGAAGATCGGCATGCCAATTCTGTTCCTGTTTGCCATTGTGCTCGCTGGCGTCGTCCTGACGCTTCCCGCGCAGCCTGGCATCGGTGCCACACCGGCACAGGGACTGGAGTTCATCTACAAGCCTGATCTTTCACGTTTGAACCAACCCGGCATCTGGCTGGCGGCCGCGGGGCAGATTTTCTTCACGTTGTCGGTCGGCATGGGTTCGTTGCAGGCGTACGCGTCGTATCTGTCCACGAAAGACGATATCGCGCTGAACGGCATTGCGACGGCGGCAACCAACGAGACGGCGGAAGTCGTGCTCGGTGGTTCGATCGCGATTCCCGCCGCTGTGACGTTCTTCGGTGTGGCGGGCGCGATGCAGATCGCCCAGGGGGGCTCGTTCGACCTCGGCTTCGCCACCATGCCCGTGGTCTTTCAGCAGATCGACAAGACGCTGCCCATCGGCAACCTGCTGGGCGTGATGTGGTTCGGTCTTCTGTTTTTCGCGGGCGTCACGTCATCGGTGGCCATGCTGATGCCCGTCACGGCCTTCTTCCGTGAGGAGTTCGGCATCAAGCGTGAGAAAGTGGCGTGGAGCTTCGGCGCGCTCGCGTTCGTCATCGGTCTGATGCATGTCCACTGGCTCGGCCACGGGTTCCTCGACGAGTGGGACTACTGGGTCGGCACGTTCGGCCTGGTGCTGGTGGCCGTCTTCGAGGTCGTGATCTTCGTCTGGATCTTCAAGCCGGAGAACGCCTGGAAGTCGATTCACATGGGCGCCGACATTCAGATTCCGAAGATCTTCAAGTTCATCATGACGTACGTGACGCCGATCTACCTGCTCATCATCCTCACGTGGTGGGGCAAGGACGAGGCGATCCCGATTCTGTTGAATCAGCGTTCGGCCGGCAGTTCGAATCCGGTATCGGACGTCGACATGCCGTTCATCACGATCTCCCGCGGTATTCTCGTGCTCATGATCGTGTGCTTCCTGTTCGCGATCCGCATGGCATGGAAGCGAAACGGCTACGATGACCGCAAGGGCTTCGTGGAGATCGATACCAACCGAGCGGAGGTCTGATGTCCGGTGGAGCTATCGCCTTTATGGCAATCAGTTGGACATTCGTCCTGAGCCTCGCGGCTTGGGCATTCACCAGACTGTTGACGGACCAGAAGCACTTCGATCCGGATGGTATCGGGCCCGAGTCGCCGCCTGAGCCGCCACACGCGAAGAAGCCGACGAAGTAGGCCCGTTGGTGTTTGGCACGAGATCGGGTCGGAGCGCGTTGTTCAGCGTGCTCCGACCCGACGCTTTTCCCGACCATCTCGCCGAGCGGATCAGCAACCACTCGGCCTCCGCTGCGATCCCCGACGGCGGCGCCTTCGTGATCTACTGGATGCGAACGGCAGTCCGTGCGCATGAGAACCCGGCGTTGGATGTCGCACTGAGCGCTGGCCGGCAATTGGGACTTCCGGTGTTCGTGTATCACGCGCTGTCGGAGAAGTATTCCTTCGCGTCGGACCGGCATCACACCTTCATTCTCGAGGGCGCACGCGACGTCGAGGCGGAGTGCGCGGCGCGCGGCATCGGCTACGCGTTTCATCTCGAGCGCCCCGGGCATCGCGGTCCGACGCTTCGCGCGCTTGCCGATCGCGCTGCGCTGGTCGTGACCGAGACGCTACCGGTCGCGCCACTCGACTGGCTGACCGATGCGCTGGCCGAGGCGGTGACCTGCCCCGTGTGGAGTGTGGATACCGCCTGCGTGGTACCGATGCCACTGGTGGGGAAAGTGCACACGCGCGCGTTCGCGTTTCGTGACGCCACTGCTGGCTTGCGGGCGGCGCGGGTTTCCGCCGCGTGGACCGACGTGGCCGCGCACACGCCGCCGTTCGTACCGGATGCTCTCCCGTTCGAACCGCTGCGATTGGCCGACGCCGACATCGCCGCGTTGGTCGCGTGCTGCGAGATCGACCATGGGGTCGCGCCGGTGCCGCACACGCCCGGCGGCACGGTGGCCGGCTACGCGCGATGGCGCGAATTCGTGAGCACGGGTCGTCTCGATCGCTACGCCGCCAAGCGCAATGACGCGAGCATCGACAGCGTGAGCCGGATGTCCGCGTACTTCCATTACGGCATGGTGTCGACGTTTCGCATCGTGCGGGAATGTGCGGCGCGCGCTGGCGACGGCGCCGACAAGTACCTCGACGAATTGCTGGTGTGGCGCGAGCTGGCGTATGCGTTCTGCTATTGGCACGATGCCCCCGAGACCCTCGAGGCGATTCCCGGGTGGGCGCGGGAGGCGCTGGCGCGACACGAGTCGGACTCCCGCACTCTGCACTCGTGGGAAACGCTGGCGCGAAGCGGCACCGGCGACGACCTCTGGGACGCTGCGCAGCAGTCGCTCCGCGTGCATGGCGAGTTGCACAACAACGTGCGCATGACGTGGGGCAAGGCCATTCCGATGTGGTCGCGCAACGCCGCCGGGGCGCTGGCGCGACTGATCGATCTGAACCATCGCTACGCACTGGATGGGCGCGACCCGGCGAGTTTCGGCGGCCTGCTCTGGTGCCTGGGACAGTTCGACCGGCCGTTCACCCCGGAGGTCGCGGTACTCGGGACTGTTCGTCCGCGGCGATCCGACGAGCACCAGCAGCGCATGAACTTTCCGGCGTATCGGGCACACGTGAGCCGCTCTGCCGGCCTAGCACCACGCGTCACGATCATCGGTGCGGGCATCTCGGGGCTCGCCTGCGCGCGCACGCTGCACGATCACGGCATCGCGGTAACCGTGCTCGACAAAAGCCGCGGCGTGGGCGGGCGCATGAGCACGCGCCGCGAAGGCCACTGGCAATTCGACCACGGCGCTCCGTCATTCCGACTCGACGATCAGCGCTTGGCGCGCCTCTCGGAATCGTGGCGTGAGGATGGGGTGCTGCGTGCGGTGAACGACGGGGAGTTCATCGGCACCGGCGGTATGAATGCGTTGGCGAAGCATGTGGCGCGCGATCTGAGCGTGAAGACCGGTGTACACGCGGCGTCGATCACCCGTGCGCTATCCCGTGCGGGCTCAGGATGGGCCGTTGCAGACCGCGACGGTGGCCAGCACCACTCCGACATCGTGCTGCTGGCTACGCCCGCCCCACAGGCTTCGGCACTGCTGAGCATGCTCGAAGAGCCAACAGCGTTGGCCCCGCTGCTGGCCGGGGTGACCATGCTTCCGTGCTGGAGCAGCATGATCGTGTTCGACGGGCCGCCGCCCACGATCGTGTGCGCATCGCTGATTGGCGGTGCGCTGCGCACCGACTCGCCAGTCGTGCATCGGGCGTGGCGCCAATCGGCGCGTCCGGGCCGGAGCCGCGACGAAGCGTGGGTCGTGCACAGCGAAGGGCACTGGAGCGCCGAGCACGTGGACAAGGAGCCGGTGGTCATCGCGGCGCTCGTGTCCGAGGCGTTGCGGGCGCAACTGCAGATCGCCGGCAACGTGGTGCACGCCGTCGCGCATCGCTGGCGCTATGCGCGTGTGCAGACGGGTCTCGACGATGCGTGTCTGTTCGACGAGACGCGCGGGATAGGCGCGTGCGGCGACTGGGGAGCCGCCGGCGCCTCGCGGCGCTCGCACCAGTCGGTGGAGCGCGCGTGGCTGAGTGGTATCGCGCTGGCCGGTCGTGTGCTGGGTCGCGTTACTTCGCGATCCCGTCCGGTACCTTGAACAGCGACGGATCGGGAGGCGTGAACGAGACTTCAGCCGTGGTGAGAATGACGTCGCCCTGCGGTGTGACTTGCACGATCTTGGTCGGGATCTGCTTGCCTTCAAACGCCTTGTAGTCGCGGAAGACCGACTTCTGCTCTCCCATCGGCGACTTCGTGACGGCGCCCCGGCGGAGGCCAGTCGCGACTTCGAAATACTCGGTGCGCTCTTCGCCCTGCTTCGAGGTGATCGAAAGTTTGTAGCACTCCACGTCGTCGAACGTTTCCTTCGCCTCGACGGTCGCCTTCGCGAACCGGCTCACATCGAGAAACGCGGCACCGACCTGCATGGACTCGCCGAGTGACTTCTCCTGCTCGGGAGGCATCCGCGAGGCTTGGCCCATGGGCTGCACGGCCCAGCCGACCGTGCCGTCGAAGCCTTGATCCACCTTGGCCATGCCGAGGTCGATGATCATGCGCATCTTGTTCGGCGCGCCGCTGTGGCGTTCGTACGTGCCCGAGATGCCGGCGAACGTGATATCCGCCGTGCCCTTGTCGCTGCGTCCTTGCACTTTCGACCACGCGTCGCGGCCACCGACGGCCGTGGCATAGTTGTCGAACACCTGCTGAACCGTGGGCAGCTGCGCTTCGGCGCGCGCGGACATCGCGCTGAATACCAAGGCTGCTACGCCAAGGTGTCGTGTGAATCGCATGAAAGCTCCGAGAGTTGAGGTCATGTTTCGGATACGACTACGAGGCGCAAAAGTTTCGTGAGGTCGAGCCGGTCAGACTGGCACGATACCACGAAACGGCGCATCGGCACCGGCACGCAAGGCGGCAATCCGTTCCTCGGCGAACGCGACGAGCTCCGCCATGGTCTCCGCATCGAACACGAGCTGCACACCCGCTGCGGCATAGAGCTCCGGCAGCGGGCGCGTGCCACCGAGCGCGAGGAAGCGCTTGTACGCCGCGACGGCATCCCCGGCGTCGGCCACCGCATTCCGCAATACCTGCAGTGCACCCAGCTGGGCCAGCCCGTACTCGATGTAGTAGAACGGCAGCTCGAAGATGTGGAGCTGACGATACCAACGACCGATCCGCTCGCGTTCGAGCCCCGTCCAGTCCACGCCGGACTCGAATTCCTTGCGGAGCTCGAGCCACTTCGCATCGCGTGCGTCGCGATCGGCGCCGGCGGGATCGGTGTAGATCCATGCCTGAAACGCGTCGACGCTGGCAATGTGCACGAGACTCCCGAGCACATCTTCGAAGTGCTCGAGCCACGCCACGCGCGCCTCGTCGGGCGTGTAGTAGCCATCGGGCGCCACGAAGTACGGCATGGCGAGCAGTTCCATGCTCATCGACGCGAGCTCCGCGGCTTCATGCCCGGTGCGGCGCTGCCACGTGAACGGCAGTGAATGCGTGGCGAAGTCGTGGAAGCAATGTCCTGCTTCATGCACGAGCGTCTGCACATCGTCGGGCACACCGACGGCGTTCATGAATATGAACGGACGGCCGCGGAACGAGAGATCGGTGCAGTACCCACCGGGCGCCTTGCCGGGACGGCTCTCGAGATCGAGCAGCTTCTCGTCGGCCATGATGCGAAACTGCGCACCCAGCTCAGGGTCGACGCGCTGAAAAATATTCTTGGCGCGATCGATGAACGTGTCGACGTCGGCGAACGGCTTGAGTGGCTCGTCGGCGTTCAGGTCGACGGTGACATCCCACGGTCGTAGGACATCGAGACCGAGCGACTCACGCCGATGGTCCATGAGACGCGCGACCGCCGGCGTGACCGTGGTCTTCACGGCTTGGTGAAACCGCGCGGTATCTTCGGGGGTGTAGTCGAACCGATGCTTGGCGGCGAAGCAGTAGCGTTGATAGTCGGAAAAGCCGGCTTCCTTGGCCACGGCATCGCGGAGCACGTACATGGTGTCGAACAAGTCGGCGAACTCATCGCGCTTGACCATGTACGCCTCAGCGCCGAGCCGGAACGCGCGTTCGCGTTCGGCGCGATCGGCGGACTTGAGGTAGGGCTGCAACTGCGGGATCGTTTTGGGGATGCCATCCCAATCGACGCTCAGGCCGCCGGTGATCTTCTGGTAACCGGCAGACAATTCTTCGATCTGTGAAAAACGTGCGACATTCGCTTCGCGGAAAATCTCGATGTCGGTACGAAAGCGCCGAATCGTGGTCTCGAGATCGGCGCGCGACCAGCCGAGATCGATCAGGCGTTTCGCGAGGCGGACGCCCTGCTCTTCCAGCTTCGGGAAGATCTCCATCGAAAAACGGAGATAGGCTGTCTCGGCCGCGCTATCGGCCGTGTTCCCGGTGTACGCAATCATGGCGAGCGTGCCGGCTTCGCCGACCAGCGTGTCGAGGCGCGACCACGTGCTCAGCCACGACTCCACGACGGGTGTCGTGCCATCGAGGGCGAGCGTGGCCAGCTGCTCGTAATACGGGAGGATGTCGTCCCACGCAGCATCGCGGAAGGCCTCAGGTGAGGCCGGGAGTTCGATCATGATGTCGGAGGAAGGTCGCATAAAATACACACTACGTCGTGGCGTCGCCGCGGCGTCAGCGGAGCGCGTCGATGTGCGCGCTCTCGCGTGACGGAGTGGCGCTATTCGCCGTACGGAATCCAGATATTCTTGACCTGCACGGCACGCCGCAGGAACTCACGGCCTTCGCCCACCCGCGGATCCAGCCATTCGCGCCCGTCCCATTCGGTCCATGTGCGCTTCAAGTTGGTGGCCGACGCTTTTTCAACAGCGGTCGCACCGGCCCTTGAACCAACATACCACATGGCATCGACATCGTCATGCTCGGCGAGCACTTTGGCGAGCGCCTCACGCGGACCGGTCACGATATTCACTACACCGGCCGGTACGTCCGACGTTTCCAGTACGCCGTAGAAATCGGTCGCCGACAGCGGATACCGCTCGGAGGGCACCGCGACCACGCGATTACCGGCGGCCAGCAGCGGGGCGATCAGTGACACCAGACCAAGCAACGGATATGGGTCGGGACAGGCCACGCCGACGACCCCGATGGGCTCGTGCATCGCCAACGCGACACCACGCAATGGCACGTCGTGAATCGCGCCATCGTGCTTGTCAGCCCACGCGCCATAGGTAAACAACCGAGAGATCGAGGCCTCAACCTCGCGCATGGCGTCGGTGGCGGAGGCTCCCGTCATCGCGGACAGACGTGCGGCGAATTCCTGCTCGCGGGCCGACAGATTCTCCGCGATATAGAACAAGATCTGCGACCGCTGATGCCCGGTCAGCTTGGACCATCCGGCGCCGGCATGGGCCGCTTCGACCGCATTGCGCAGATCTTTGCGGTTCCCATCACCCACTTCGCCCACCACGCGACCGTTGGCGCCGACGATGCGGCGCGAGTAGCCGGAATCGCTGCGGGTCTGCTTCCCGCCGATAAACAGCTTCGGCGTCCGGTCGATGGCAGGGAGCGTTGCGAACGTCAGCGCGGCGTCAGCGGCCTCCTCGTGGTCGGATGGCGCGTGCGGTATGTCGCGGGCATCGATGGGAGACGGCGCGCTTTCGTGCGGGCGCACCGGCTTGAGATACTCGCCGAGCCCTTCGCGTCCGCCTTCGCGGCCGAATCCCGACTCGCGGTATCCGCCGAATCCGGCGGCCGCGTCGAACAGGTTCGTGCTGTTGATCCACACCACGCCGCACTTGAGCTTGGGCGCGATGTCGAGTGCGAGATTGATATTCTCGCTCCAGACGCTGGCCGCGAGACCGAACGGCGTGTTGTTCGCGAGCGCGACGGCTTCTTCCGGCGTGCGGAATGTCATGCTCACGAGCACGGGCCCGAAGATCTCGACCTGCGCGATCGTCGCCGACGGCGCGACGTTGGTGAAGAGCGTAGGCGGATGGAACGAGCCTTCAGCGGGCGTCGCCCAGGACGGCTGCCAGCAGGTCGCGCCTTCTTCGATGCCCTGCGCGCACAGCTGCCGGATGCGCTCGAGCTGCACCGGCGCCACGATGGCGCCCATGTCGACGGTCTTGTCGAGCGGCGATCCGATACGAAGCCGTTCCATGCGATCGCGCAACTTCTCGATGAGTTGATCGGCTACGCCTTCCTGAACGAGGAGACGTGAACCGGCGCAGCACACCTGTCCCTGATTGAACCAGATCGCATCGACCACGCCTTCCACCACGCTATCGAGGTCGGCGTCCTCGAACACCACGAACGGACTCTTGCCGCCGAGTTCGAGCGACAGTCCCTTGCCCGATCCAGCGGTCGCGACGCGAATCGCGCGGCCAACGTCGGTGCTTCCGGTAAACGCGATCTTGTCGACGTCGGAATGAGCCACAATCGCGGCGCCCGTGTGTCCGTCTCCGGTCACGAGGTTGAACACGCCCGGCGGCAGGCCGATTTCGTGCACCAGCTCCGCGAAACGCAGCGCCGTGAGCGGCGTGAACTCGGCGGGCTTGAGCACCACCGTGTTTCCGGCGGCGAGGGCGGGCGCGACTTTCCACGCCAGCATCAGCAGCGGGAAGTTCCACGGAATGATCTGCCCGACCACACCATACGCGTGCTGCCCAGGGAACTCGGCCGAGAGCAGTTGTGCCCAGCCCGCGTGATACGAGAAGTGCCGCGCGACCAGCGGAATGTCGATATCGCGCGTCTCGCGAATCGGCTTGCCGTTGTCCAGCGATTCGAGCACGGCGAAGTGACGCGCATGCTTCTGAATGCCGCGGGCGATTGCGTACAACCAGCGGGCACGGGCATGATCGTCGAGCGCCTGCCAGCCGGGTAAGGCGGCCCGTGCCGCGGCGACCGCGGCATCGACGTCCTGCGCGCTCCCCTGCGCGACGCGGGCGAGCGGTGCGCCCGTGGACGGGTCCTGCACCTCAAAAGACTCACCAGCGGCTGGACTGGTGAAGGCACCGCCGATGTAGTGTCCGAACACGCGGCCATGACCGGTAAGCCAGGCACGAACGATCGCGTCGCCTTCCGGTGCCGGACCGTAACTCATGGTATCGAAGATTTCGCGGACGGTGCCGCCCGTTGGTGTCGTTGTGGTCGCCATGCGGATCACACCATGGGTTGGCGATGAGCCGCGGCGTAGCGACCCGTCACGAAATGTTCGAGCTGCCGTTCGACATCGGTGAGCAGACCGCTCGCACCGAAGCGGAACAGGTGCGGACGAAGCCAGCGATCGCCGAGTTCTTCCTTCATGAGGATCAGCCAGTCGAGGGCCTGCTTCGCGGTACGAATACCGCCGGCGGGCTTGAACCCGACTTCGAAGCCGGTTCGCGATCCGAAGTCGCGGATCATGCGCGTCATCACCAGCCCCACGGGAAGCGTGGCGTTGCTGGTTTCCTTGCCGGTGCTGGTCTTGATGAAATCGGAACCGGCCATCATGGCCACCTGACTGGCCCGGGCGACATTCGTGAGGGTCGCGAGTTCACCAACGCCGAGAATCGTCTTGAGATGCGCCTCTCCGCAGGCACCGCGAAAAGCACGCACTTCGTCGTAGAGCGCCTGCCAGTTGCCGGTGAGCACATGTGCACGCGTGATCACGATGTCGATCTCCGTGGCGCCCGCGGCGACCGATGCGTGGATCTCGGCGACGCGCTGCTCGAACGGCGACAGGCCGGCGGGGAAGCCGGTGGAAACCGCGGCGACCGGCACTCCTGATCCCTGCAGGGCCTCGACCGCGGTCGCGACATACTGGTGATAGACGCACACGGCGCCGACCGTCAGCCCCAAGTCGCGCACACCGAGCGCGTCGACGATGTCGCGGCGCAGGGGGTGCCGTGCCTTGGCGCAGAGCCGCTGCACGTTGCCGGGGGTGTCGTCACCCGCCAGCGTGGTCAGGTCCATGCAGGTGATCGCGCGCAACAGCCAGGCGGCCTGCCACTCCTTCTTCACGGTGCGTCGGCCACCGAGCGAAGCGACCCGCCGTTCGACCGCGCTGCGATTGACCTTGGTCGCGCGCACGAGCGCGAGGTCGAGGGCCGTGCCGGGATTTCTGGCAGGCGGGATATCGGGACCCAGTCCGGTGGGCCAGCGAACCCCGTCCGGGCTCTCGGCGTCGGTCGAACGGAGCGGTCGCGGTGCGTGCAATGGAGTAACGGTCATGGGATCACCAATCTAGGTGAAGGAACGATCCAGCGCTCGACGCCGAGCCCGCGAAAGTCGCGCTCAACTCCATGGGACCAGCGGCCGACACTGCTAAACGGAGAGGAGTACCCCGACTATCGAGACCATGCGTTCCGCCCGACCCACACATCTGCTCGCCGCGCTGTTTTTGGCCGTCCCGACGCTCCTGGCGTTCCCCGGCTGCACCAAAGCCGTGGAAGCACCGGCTGCGGCGCAGTTGACGATCGTGCAGGGACATCTGCAGACCGCTGCCTCGGGGACCCTGCTTCCCACGCCCGTGGTGCTTCGAGTGATCGGCACCGATGGCTCTCCGATCGGGAAGATCCCGGTGAGTTTCAACGTGCTCGCCGGCGGCGGCTCGGTGGATCCGGGTACGGTGGTCAGCGACGCAAACGGCGAAGTGAAGGCGCGCTGGACGCTGGGGCCGGGTGCTCAAGTGCAGACGATGACAGGGAGGGCCCCCGGTGTCGATCCGGTGACGCTGAGCGCCAACGGCATCCTGCCCAGCGATCTGGTGATTGCCCAGGGCAACAACCAGACCGGCAAGCCGAGTGCCGCACTGACCGTGCAGATCGTACTGCGGGTCACGGGTGGCTTCAACGTGCCGATACCCGGCCAGACAGTCGGCCTGGCCATCACGAGTGGCGGCGGAAGCATTTCCCCCCAGTCGGCGGTGACCAATGCACTCGGGGAAGTCACGGTGCGCTGGACGCTCGGACCGCAGATTGGTCAGCAGACGGCGACGGCCACCGCCGGCACACTCGGCCCGATTGCAATCGCCGCGATCGCAAACTGATCGTCTGAGTCTCCGGTTCTCGCAGTCGCCAACGTCGTCGGTTCGCCAGCTCGTGCGAACCGACGACGTTCTTGCATCGTTGAGCTGGGGTATGACCCGCGATTGCGCGGCATTACCCTAACACAGGCTATGGCGAACGCACCAACCCCGAACACTCTTGAAGGCAAGACCGTCGTCGTGACCGGCGCCAGTGACGGCATCGGCAAGGCCGCGGTGCGCGCGTACGTCGCGGCCGGCGCGTCGGTGGTCATGGTTGGCCGCAACGAGGCCAAGACGGCAGCGGCGGCGCATTCGATCTTGAGCAACATCGGCGGCCCCTCCGGCACCGCCTCCGGGACCGCGTCCGGCCGTCGGCCGATCACATGGGAAATCGCCGACCTCTCGCGGCAGGACGCCGTGCATGATCTGGCCGACCGGCTGGTGGCGCGCCTCCCCCGGATCGACGTGCTGGCCAACAACGTCGGCGCGCTGTTCCTCGAGCGCGCGGTGACGCCCGACGGCTTCGAGCGGACCTTCGCCCTGAACCATCTGAGCTACTTCACGCTCACGCTGCGTCTGCTGCCCACGCTGGTGGCGGCGTCGCGGCCGGGGGCGCCGGCACGCGTGCTGAGCGTGTCGAGTCGCGCGCACAAGAATGCGCATCCGGCGCTAGACGATTTGCAGCTCGAGCGCTCGTTCAGCGGATGGACGCAGTACGCGAACTCGAAGCTCTACAATATCTGGTTCACCCGTGCGCTCGCGCGTCGTCTCGATCCGTTGCGGGTGGTCGCGCAGGCAATGCATCCGGGCGTCGTCAGTTCGCGCTTCGCGACCAACAACGGCGGAATGGGCCGACTGCTCCGGCGCGCGATGGACCTGGTGTCGGTCACGCCCCTTGAGGGGGCCGACACCCTCGTTTGGCTCTCGTACGCACCCGATGCGCGGGAAGGGTCGGGCGACTACTGGGTGAAGCGACGCCGCGTCACACCATCGCGCACGGCCCGTGATGACGCGCGCGCCGAGCTGTTGTGGACGACCACGTCCCAACTGACCGGCCTCGACGCCGACCAGCTCATTCGTGACGCGATGTCTCATGCCGTGGCGTGACCTGCCGCGGCTGGTCGCGATTCTCTGGCGACTGGTACCGCTCGTCCTGTCGTTTCTGCGGGATCGCCGACGCTGGATTCGCTGGGGCGATCCCGTTCCGCGCACGCCGGCGTTTCACGAGCGCCGCGCGCGTCGCATGGTGCACGACTTCGCGGCGCTTGGTCCGGCGTTCGTGAAGCTCGCTCAGATTTTCGCGACCCGAGCCGACCTCGTGCGCGAGCCGTATCTCGCCGCCCTCGGCACGCTCACTGACCGCGTCCCACCGGTGCCCTGGACGCAGATTCGTGCGGCGCTGCAAGCGGCTTGGCAGGCCGATCCCGACAGCATCGTAGACCATCTCGACCCCTCGCCTTTGGCGGCGGGATCACTCGGTCAGGTGCATCGCGCGCGGTACCAAGGGCGCGATGTGGTGGTGAAAGTGCTGCGTCCGAACGTGGAAGCGATAGTCGTGCGCGATGTGCGATTGGCGCGAGCGATCGTGAGCGCGGTGTACAGGCGCTTTCCGCATCATCACGTCCTGGGGTTCCGCGTTGTGCTCGACGAGTTCGACCTGCACGTGCGCGAAGAGATGGACTTCGAGCGCGAGGCCATGCAGTGCATGCGGATGCGCGAGCGTTTCTCCGACGAGCCGCGCCTGCGCATTCCGCGGGTGGAGACGGCGCTGACCCGCCGCGACGTGCTCGTACTCGAGTTCATGGAAGGCACGCGTATCGATGCGTTGGACGCCCAAATCGCACGCGGTCTGGTGTCTCCCCGCGCGCTGGTCGAGACGCTGATCGAGAGCTATGCCCTGATGATGCTGCGCGACGGCGTGTTCCACGCTGATCCGCACCCCGGAAACCTGCTGGTCGATGCACAGGGACGCATCGTGCTGCTGGACTTCGGGATGGTGATCGACGTCGGCGTGCCCGTGCGTAAAGCGCTGTTCGAGACGATCATGGCGGCCATTCGTCGCGATCCGGACGCGACCGCAGATGGCTTCTTTGCGCTGGGCATGGTCGCACCGGGCACCTCGCGCGACACCATGCGCGAGCTGGTGCGCGTGCTGCTCGACATCGCGTATCTGGATACCACGATGGAAGACCGAGCCCGCGCCATTGCCGATCGAGTCATGCGCGAGCTGTTCAACTGGCCAATCGTGCTACCCGGCGAGTTGGTGTATTTCGCCCGCACGGCCGCGCTGATCGAGGGCGTCGGCACGCGATACGACCGCAACTTCAACAGCATCAAGGTGGCGTCGCCGGTGGTCCTGAAGCTGCGCCGCGAGTTACTGGCCGTACTTCTGGGCGACGAAGGCACGCGCGAGCCGATCATCACGTTCGCCGCGACACTTGGCGCCCTGGCGGGGGGCGCAACCGCGCTGATCGGTCGCGCCTGGCGACGGCTGCAACGCGACGATCCCCCGTCGGTTCGTTGACCCGGCGGGGGATGCGCGATATCCGGTAGCGCGATGCGTCAGGCGGCCGAAGCCGCCATAGCTCAGGCGATGCGGCGGCGACGACGGGCGACGACGCCCAGGGCCAAGAGGCCGGCGCCCATCAGCGCGTAGGTTGACGGCTCCGGAACCACCGTGGCCGACGAGGCGGTCGTGTACGTGAGGTACTCCTGGCTCGACGCTTCGCCGTTCGCGTTGTCGTCGGACAGTACGTACCAGTTGCGCGTCAGGGTGACTCGGGTCGGCACGGTGAGCGTGAAGAAGTCGCCGCTGCCGTTGTAGGTGCCGCCGAACATGTTCCAGATCGTCCCCTGGATATTCTCGGCGTTGAACAGGCCAGCGCCGGTAAGCGCCGCGGTCGGATCGTACCGCTCGATGAGCCACGCGGCCTTCTTGTAATCGGCTTGGCTGTTACGACGTGTTTTCGAGAAGTCGCCGTTTCCGACAATGCCGTTCATGTTGGTCGTGAAGGCCGTCGAGAAGTACGAATCGGCGCTGGAGTTCGCCCAGTTACGGAAGTCGACGCACCAAAGGATCGCGTTGTTCAGCGGCGTGACACCGCCCACACCGAACTGCGCGTTGAACCCGGTCAGCGTGCCTTGATACGGCGACACCTGGTAGCCGCCCACCGTGCCATTGCCGGACACGTCGCCGTTGAAATCGACGGTGCCAAGCACGGGAGCCTGCGCGGAAAGCGCGGCGGGCACCGCAAGGGATGCGGCGAACAGGAACTGAGCAGCGTGGCGGCGAATAGACATGGATCCTTGCGATTAGAGGAAGCGATACCGGACACAGCCATGACCAGGCAATCATGATGCCAGCCCGGAGCTTCCAATCACTCTGACGCCATAGCGTTCTCAGCTATTATAAAGCGTTACTCAGCAATAGTTTACAATTTCTTCTGCCGCCACGATCCGTCACCAACCGAGCTCCACCGTAGTGGGGCCGCCACACTGAACCGCAACAAGTCGAGCTCTACCGTAACGCAACAACCCTAGAAGATCCACTCGCGGAACAGGTCGAAGCCGAACTGCAGCCGCGGGAAACCGTTGGTGCCGAGTTGGGTGCAGGGTGCGGAGCCGGGATCCATACCGATCTGGGCGGAAAGGTTTCGACTGATGCGATACTCAGCCGACAGGCCGATCTGCAACGGGTTGCGCGTGGACGACGCACCTCCCCGACAGAGTGTGGTGTTGGCACGCAGGAATGTGCGCTCACCGATCTGCTTACCGGCGCTGATGCTGAGGTTGTTCAACAGTCCCAGCGCCGACAGATCCTGCTGCGATTGACCGCCGGCAGTAGTCACTTGAATGGTGTTAATACCGGGGAAGAATCGCTGCAGAGCGCCTTCCACGGCGCCACCCACCGTCGGCAGCAGCACACCAGTCACGGCTCGCACCGTGCTCTGGCTGGCGCCGTCGAGCGCGAACGTCGGCGCACCGAAGATCAACAGGGAGATGATTTCCGACTCGGGCGCACTGGCGTAGAGCGGATCGCTGCTGGAAAGCGTCAGCACCGGCACGTCGTAGCTACCGCCGATATGCACGCGCACAGGAATCGCGCTGCCGCCCGCGACGCGCACGGTGTTCGTGGCGCTGATGTCGAGCGTCGGCGCAATCGCGCTGCTGCCGAAGAAGCGCACGCGTCCGGAATCCACACTGAAACTGCGGCTGACGACGCCGAGATCGAGGCGGTACTGCCCTCGGTTCGCGTTGAGCTCTCCCTCGAGGGCGAGCCGGTCTCCGCTCATCGCGATCGAGAGCCCGCCGGAGACCTTCACCCTCGACTCCGGGGTCTGCACCCACACGTCGTTGCCAAGGTCGACGCGGGCATTCTCGACGTTCAGGAACGAGCCGAGTGCCGCCAGCGACTGTGCGGCCGTTTCCGCTACCGGCACTTCCTCGGCGCCGAGCAACTCACGCGCCGCTTCGGACGAGAGATCGAGCGCATTGCGCGCGCCGAGTGGATCGAACACGAGATTCGCCCGCGGCACGAAGATGGCGCCGCTGACGGTCGGCCGTTTGAGCGGACCGACCAACGTGACGTTACCGCTGAGGTCGAGGTCCGTGCCATCGTGCTGCCGCGACAACGCGGCGTTGTTGGCGGACACCTTGAGCGAGACGATGGACGGGTCTCCGGTGGGAAAATGGAGCGCGCCGACCGCGCCGATCGTGTCGAGCGCACCGCCGCTGCGAATGCGGAACGTCTCGAGAATGAGCGAGTCCTCGGCTGCGCGCAGCACGATTCGACCGTCGACCGGCTCGATGTTGAGATCGCGAAAGAACGCGCCGACGTCCTCGGCCGTCATTGAACCGCGCGCCACTGGATGATCCATGTTCCCGTTCAGTACCAGCTGCCCCGACACGCGACCACGAAGTCGCTCCACCCCGTTGATGGAGAGCGGTAGCCCATCGAGTCGCAGCGAGTCGGCGGTGATCTGGGCGTCCACCTGATCCGACAACATCCGCTTCTCCACCGAGGCAATCGCGAGATCGATCGGCACCGTGGCCTCGGCGCGCATGGCTCCCCCGAGTGAATCGGTGAGCACCGCGGTGGCCACGAGCTTCCGGTCCGCGTACCGTCCGGTCGAATTGATCGCCGGCAGGCGGACGCCATTGATGCCGAGCGAATCGCCGCGCATGGTCCACGAGAGCAGCGGCAGCGGCCGCGTGCCGGTGAGCTCCGCGGTGCCGCTCAGCGTACCAGCGAACGTGGGTGTGCCGGCGAGCAGCGCCGCGATCTCGCCCACGGGGAACTGCTCGAGCCGGATCGAGCCGCTGATCGCGCTGTTACTTGGCACGTTGGCCACGGCAGTCAGCACGCCCGCCGCGTTCGAGCGCAGCTCAACGGGGAAGAGCTGAAAACCGGCGGAGTCCTGTCGCAGCGTAATGGGCGTCGCGCTGCGCCACACGACGTCGGCGTACGAGAGATGCAGCGAGTCGAGCGCGACCGCGAATCGCGACGGCGCACGCGTGTACACGCCACGCGTACGCAGATGCGCATCGGTCTGCGAACTGACATCGAGCACGAGCAGACCACTGTCGGCATTGGCCTGCTCGACGCGGAAGCCGACGGTTTGCAAACGAATGGCGCCGATACCGTCGACGTCGTCGGCCGTCGCGGCGCCTTCGAACGCGGGGCGCGTGAAGACGTGATCGGCCTTGGCAGATCCGAACACACGTCCCACGCGGATCGAGCCCACCTGCATCGCCCGCGCGCCAAGGGCCGCCGTGGCGCCAGCATCGGTGAGACTGCCGTACAGGTAGCCGGAGAGTGACAGGTCTCCTTCAAGCGTATCCGCCGCGAGCTTGCGCAGCGACGTCGCGGTACTGCTGTCCACCGACTGCATCATGGAGGCGAGACGACCAAGCTGTGCATGCACGGCACCGAGTGAGTCGGCCCGTGCGGACAGCGTGAGCGTATCCACCTTGAGCGAGTCGCGCGCCAGCGCGCCGCGCGCGTCGAATGTGACACCACCGATGTGCGCCGTGGCAGAATCGACCATCAGACGCTCGGCACCGAGCGACACACTACCAGACAGGTCGAAGGCAGGTCGGTCATCGGCGGCCAGCTGTTTCCAATCGGCCACCATGCTCCCTTCGATGAGCGACCGACTCGCACTGTCGGTGGCCGGCGCGCCGTCGGCCGCACGGGGTCCGCGCGCCGAGAGCGACACCGTGCCGTCTACGGCAGTGGTCGGCACATCGGTGCGCGCGATCCACTGGCGCAGATCGAACTGATTGAGCGTGCCGTTCGCCGTGATCTGCCAGGTGTTGGCTGTGAGCGCCGCAGTCCCCTGCATGGTCACCGCGCTGCCGGACACATTCGTGTTGTTTTCGGCCACGACCCCACTGCCATCGGACGCGCGGAGCGCCGCCGTCCAGCGCATGGCGTCGGTACTGCCGTCCAAGGTGACCCGCCCCGAGAGCGCCCCGCGAATGGGGAGCGTCGTGTCGATGCGGGCCAGAGCGCGCATGGAGAGCGGGTCGAGGTCCAGGGCGGCGTTCACCAGCGGTGCGTTCGCATGGGCACCACCGTACCGCGCGCGGAGATCGCCCCGAATGACGGAAACGTTCCCGACGGCGTCGGTCCAGGTGAGCCCGACATTCGTGAGGTCGGCCGCGTCGAGGTCGGCCGAACGGATGACCCCACGCGCGGTGAGTATGCCATCAATGGCCGGCATCGCCGGAATGAGCGCCGGCGAGAGAGCAAGGACCGAACGGAGATCCACGCGGGCATCATCGAGGGTCATGTCCCATGCACGCGGACGCTCACCGATCGACACCGTGCCACGGAGCTTCGCCGTGGACACGGCGCCCCCTGGCACGAGCGCATCGGCGAAGCGCGCATCGAGCAGATCCATTTTGAAGGCGGTGAGGGGACCGCCATCACGCGCGACGAGCTTCCCGGTGAACGTACCGCGAATCTCGGGGGGCAGCGCGTCGTAGCTGATGCGACGCAGCAGATCGCTTTGCAGTGGCACAAACGCGAGGTCGACCCGTTGCAGCAACATTTGCGCGGGCTTGAGCACGATGTCGATGGCGCCGGTGATGCGAGAAGCACCGCTCTTCATATCGAGTGCGGAGAGCGCGAACTCGACATCATCCGGATTCGCCAGCGTGCGCATGCGCACGGTGGCCGACCCGCCTCCGTCGGACGGCAGCACATCCCAGATCCACTGGAGGTCGGTGAGCCCGGCGTTCGTCTTGATGACCACGTCGTAGCGCAGTGGTCCCGGGTTGTGCCAGTCGATTGTGCCGACGGCGGTGCCGGTGGACGCCGGCAGTCGCACGTCGCCAAGGTCGAGTTGCAGCGAGTCGCCCGTCCAGCGAATTCCGCCGACAGCGTGCGCGATGCGGATCGGGGGGTCGGAGATCACACCGCGCACGGTGTCGATCTGCATCGATGCCGGGCGCTTTTGCACATCGACGATGATCGCATCGTGGGCACGTACCCGTTCGAGCACCACCAGCCGACGCTCGAAGTACGTGCCGTTGGGCGCACGGACGATGTCATGCAGGCTATCCTTGACCGCAATCACGCTATCCCGCGCGGCGCCGGTAAAAATGGGATGCGGCGCCCACGGTGCGATCATCGCGACGCGACCACCATCGACGATCAGCGAGTCGATGCGAAGGTCGTCACCGAAGCCTGGCGTCGTGCGCGGCGCGCTTGGGGTCGTATCACCGGAAATGATGTACGCGATGTTCCACGGCCCCTTCTCGTCGCGCTTGAGATCGAGGCGGAGGCCACGCACGGCGAGGCTCCGGATGTGGATTGCCTTGTTGAGCAGACCGGTGATCTCGATCGCGCCTTCCAAATGCTGCGCCGTAACCACGGGCACGCCGGCCGTGTCGACCAGCGACACATTATCGGCCACGATGCGCGTGGGACTGATCGAGCGCAGAATACCGACGCGCAGCGTGCCGCGTCCGCCGAACAACCCATTCGCGCCGGAAATTGCGGCGCTGAGCAGCCACCGGCGACCACCCTCGGTGTTGACAGCCAAGTAGTACGTGACGCCCAACCCGCCGATCGCACCGAGTATGATGCCGGCCGCCCACCAAAAGCGTCGTCGACGCGACGACATGCGCGGCGGTCCGTCGGTGGCTGCGCTCGTAGCAGGTGTGGTCATCAGAACGCCTGCCCCAGTCCGAAATGGAACGTGAGACGCGAAAGGAGACCGCGGCCGGCCGGCGGACGGTAGGTGCTGGGACAGTCGAAAATATCGACGGCGCGCGGATCGCTGATGTCACGCGGACTGGCGCAGAGAATCTCCCCCGAGGTGCCTTTGCTGTCGCCCGACGTGAAGAACAGCGCGCGACCGGAGCGCAGCGCGTACGGCTGGTAGCCGACGTCCACGCGAAACGGACCCAGGGGCGTCACCACGCGCAGACCGAGTCCCGGCGTGGCGCGCAGGTTCCCCCAGAGAAAGCCTTCGGACTGCGCTTCCCACACGTTACCGGCATCCAGGAAGGCCGCGAATTGCAGCTGTTCGGCGATGAAGCGGAAACCGCGGCGCCATTCGAGATTGGCGACCACCATCGCCGTGCCACCGCGTGGCACCGCACGATCAAAGCGCGCGCCGTCTTTCACCACGACGACGCGTTCGCCACTTGCACCGACCGTATCGATGACGTTCGTACCGGACACGACATACACGATCGGACCGAGCAGATTCTGCTGGTAGCCGCGCACGGAGTTCTGGCCGCCGGCAAAAATCCGCTCTTGCTGCGGGATCAGTGGCGAACCGTCGACGAGTTCTGCACCCGGCGCGAAGGCTCGCGACATTTGCACCCGCGTGCCGATCACGCCGCCGGCGAAGCGGAAGTACGTGGACGCCTCTCCCGTGCCGCGATAGAACATGAGCGACTTGACGAGCTGCGAGAAGGTTTCGCCGGCCCGTACGTCGCCACGCACACGCCAACCGCGCGACGGGTTGACGGCGTCGTTCGTATGATCGTGCGAGGCACTCGTGCTGACGATACCGACGCCGCGACCGAACAGCGCGAGCGCGAAATCCTCCGGGCGGCACTGTCCGAATCGCGCGCAGGAGACGGCGGGATCGGTGATCGTCTTACCGTTTTCGTATTGGAATCCGGCGGTGCCTGCGGTGCGGGTGGTGAACTGTCGGGAGAGTTCGACCAAGGCACCGACGCTGGTTTCGCGCAGATAGGCAAACGGCTCGCCCCGACGCTCACTGTACACCGTGACCAGCGGCTGAACGGGCCAGCCGAACAGGCGCGTATTGGAGAGCGTGGACCCCACGTAGTAGTTCAGCTTCTCACTGAACGGATCAAGACGGAGCGCGCCGGAGCAGAGCGCCGGCGCAAAATCGGCCGGGTTGCCGACGCCGATCTTGGAGGCGCGCGCCGATAGCTCGACGCGGCGGCCGACCCCGAGGAACCCGCGATCGGTGAGGCGCCCCTGCATACGGATGCAGTCTTGCGTGGCCCACCCCAGGCCCACGCGCGCCGCCCGCGTACGGGCTTCAGCTACGGCTACGCGCAGATCGAGCACGCTGTCGCGCGCATCGGTCATAGGCGTGAGCGTGTCGATCAACACCAGGCGGAAGGCCTCGGAGCGATAGAGGTCGCGCTGCGCATCGAGGATCGCCGTAGCCCGAAAGCGATCACCCGGGTGAATCGCGACCAGCCGCGCGACATCGGCCGAGTCGACCCGCGGACTGCCCTCACGCAGCGGTTGCACTTCGATCTGGACGTTCCCGATCGAGACGACGCGACCGGGCGCGAAGGTGAGCGTGAGCGTGGCGCGCGCTGCGGCGGTGTCGATGGAAACAGTGCTTTGCGGTCGCGCGACGCGCGCATAGCCCGCGTCGCGCAGGCGGGTGACCACGCGATCGATGGTCGTATCGGTACGCGTGCGGTCGAAGCGCTTGTTCTCGAGCGCGCGCAGCGGCGCAGCGAACGGGCGCCTGCCCGAGGTCGTCTCGGGAAGCCCCTGAACGACGATCGTGTCGAGGATGGCCTCGCGACCGGGGTTGATCGCGAAGAGCACGCGCACGCCGTTTGGCCGGCGATCGATGGTCGGGATGACCGAGGCCTGAAACCAGCCGACCTGCCGATGCATGACGGCCAGCCGCAGCGCATCGCGCCGGAGTTCGAGGGAATCGAGGCAGGGCGCAGAGCCGATACGGAACCAGCGCGTGGCCAATCCCGGCTCGTGCGTGACGATGCTGGCCGCCAGCGTGGTCGCATCGAAGCGTGGGCTTCCGGCAAACTTCACCGAGCGCACCCGCTGCGCCTCGTCGCAGCGAGCCGCGCGCTGCGCGCCCACCCGCAACGGCAAGCAGGCCGCGGCGAGTGCGAGAATGGCGACGGCAATCGAACGAGTCGGGAATACGTGGGGGCAGCGCATGCGTCTAGAGAATGTAATTCGAGGCCATCGCTCTGCCTCGCGGCCCGTCCCAGCGACCGAAAACGTGCGCTACCACACCGATGCACCCCATCGAGCAATGGAGAACGTCCGTGCCCGCGTGTTCATCGTTCATGGGCCGTTCATCACGTCTGGATAGATTCACGATGCGAGTCCGTCCATTCATCTATTGGAGCGCCTTCATGATCCCGATCACCGATGTCGCGGTTGGATTTCTTATGGCCTGGCAGGCAGCCGTGACTCCGGGGCCGACGCCCCTACCGGTTCCGTCGGACTCCCTGCCGCTGCCGCGCGCCGCGATGGTGATGCAGCCGGTTGGATTGACGACGCTCTCTGCGGATACCGTGCCACGGGTTCGCCGGAAGGCGATCGTATACAGTGATGCGTACGCAACCCGACTCCGAGTCCACAAGATTCTCAGCTGGGGAATGCTACCGCTCTTTGCGGCGTCCTACTTCTCCGGCGACCAGCTCCTCGAGAAAGGCACCGACGCCCCCTCGTGGGCGCGCAACATGCACGGGCCCGCTGCCACCGGGAGCGCGATCCTGTTCGGCGCGAACACGGTCACCGGCGGCTGGAACCTCTGGGACGGCCGAAAGGATCCCAATGGCCGGACCCGTCGCATCATCCATAGCGTGCTCTTCACCGCCGCCAGCGGCGGCTTCGCCTACGCCGGCACCAAGCTCGCCGACGACGCCGAGGAAAACCTCAACGCGCGTCGGAAACACCGGAATGTGGCGCTCGGTTCGATGGGCGTCTCGACGGTGAGTTGGCTGATCATGCTGATCGGGAACTGACCTCTCTTTCGCCCATCGCGTCTCATGCTTGATACACTGACCACCCTGCTCCAACCCTGGTCGGAACTCTATGCCGACAGCGCGTGGATTCCCACGACGATTCTCGCCGTGCACGTACTGGCGCTGTTCGCCGGTGGCGGGATCGCGATCGCGGCAGATCGACGCGTGCTGTTGGCGACGCCGGGCACGCGCGAGGCGTATCAGGCGGCGGCGGAAGATTTGCGCACCACGCATGCTATCGTGATCGGTTCGATCGTGATCATGGTGTCGAGTGGCCTCGCGCTGGCTACGTCGGACATCGGGACGTTTGCCGTGTCCAAAGTGTTCTGGGCCAAGATGGCCAGCTTTGCGGTGCTGATTGCGAACGGCGTCTACATGCGCCGCACGGAATCGCGCGTGCTCACCGCCGCAACTGATGCCGGTGTCGTTATCGACAAGACCACACAGTGGCCGAGCGCTCACCTGCCGTGGGCGGAGCTGAAGCGGTCGGCCGCCGTGAGCCTGACCGCCTGGTTCGTGATCGTGCTACTGGGCGTCGTGCTCTCCGATATCTGATTTCCCTTCCCTGTCCTCTTTGCCCCGGAACTCCGTCGTATGACTGATTCCCACTCGCCTTGCTCAGGTTGCTCGGGGCGCCGCGATTTTCTGCGCGCCGCGCTGACTGGCGCAGCTTCGATCGCGGCCCTCACCGCGCTCGGTCCGATCAACACGATCGCCGCGCTGACGACGCGCGTGGCCGGTGGCGCGGTGCACTACGCGTTGCCCGCCGCCGACGGCGTATCGATCGACAACGCGAACGAAGTGATCCTCTGTCGTTCGAATGGTGAAGTGTTCGCCTTCGCCCTGTCCTGCCCGCACCAGAACACCGCCCTCAAGACGATGCCGAAGAACGCGGGTTTTCAGTGCCCGCGCCACAAGTCGAAATACCTGCCCAACGGCACGTTCGTGAGCGGTCGCGCCACGCGGAACATGGACCGTCTGCAAATCGCGCGGGACGGCGCAGAGATCGTCGTGGACCCCGATATCGCCTTCGAGAGCGACGTCGACCCGGCGAAATGGGCAGCAGCGCTCCTCAAGGTCTGAGCCAACGCGGCCAGATCACCTTCCTACACGGAGTCGACATGTCCGACTGCACGACTTGCCGGAGCGCCGGCGTGAACCGCCGGGAGTTTCTGACGACAAGTACCGCGCTGGCGATCACGGCCGCCCTCGCCGCCTGCGGCGACGGGATCGGGGGTAGCGCCACCGGGCCGTCCAACGTGAACGCGACCGTCGTGCTGGCGAACTACACCGCACTCGGCACCGTGGGCGGGATCGCCGTCATCAGCGGTGCGGGCACACCCATCGCGGTCGTTCGCTCGGCCACGAGCCAGTACCGGGCCTTTTCGCTGATTTGTCCTCATGCGGGAACCACCGTCGCGATCAGCGGCACGGGCTTCCGCTGCCCGAATCATGGCGCCACCTTCAACGGGAGCGGCGCGTGGACCGGTGGCGAGCGAACCAGGGGTCTGTCCGAATTCACCGTCGCTTTGAACACGACCGCCGGCACGCTCACGATCACCTCCTGACGTCATGTCAACTCACGTTTCGCCTCGCAGCGTCGGCACCACGATCCCGGCGTTGCTGTCGTTTCTGACCCTCTCGCTGGCGTCGCCGGCCGCTAGCCACGCGCAGCAGCCCAAGTCCGCCGCCAAGGCCACGCCCACCGAAGCCGCACTCGATCGCCTTGCCAAGCAGCCCGCCGTTGCCAGGGCGATGGCGGCGCTGCAGCGCGAGAACGAATGGACGCTGACCGAGCAGATCGCGCTCTGCGAAATCCCGGCGCCGCCATTCAAGGAAGCTGCACGCGCGGCGGCGTTCCGTGACAAACTCGCCGCACTCGGCGTGCAGAAGCTGCGCGTCGATCGCGAAGGCAACGTCATCGGAGAAATCACAGGCACGGGTCCGGGACCGACACTGGTGTTGAGCGGGCACCTCGACACCGTGTTCCCCGAAGGCACCAACGTGAAGGTGAAGCGTGAGGGCACGAAGCTCACCGCTCCCGGGATCGGCGACGACTGTCGTGGATTGGCCGCGGTGCTGGCGACCACGCGACAGATCATCGCCAACAAGATCCCGTTCAACGGCCGCCTGCTGGTGATCGGCACGATGGGCGAAGAAGGTCCGGGTAACCTGCGCGGCGTGCGCGCATTGTTCAGCGGTCCGCTCAAGGATTCGATCGACATGTTCATCTCGATCGACGGCACGGGCTTCGGCATCACGAATGGCGCCGTGGGCAGCAACCGCTATCGCGTCACGTACAAGGGTCCGGGCGGCCACAGCTATGGTGCATTCGGTATGCCGAATCCGATCCACGCGATGGGCCGTGCCATCGCGAAGATCGCCGAGCTGGAAGCGTCGACGAACCCGAAGGTCACGTTCAACGTGGGTCTCGTGTCGGGGGGCACGTCGGTGAATTCCATCTCCGCCGAAGGCGTGATGGACATCGACCTGCGCAGCGAATCGGCGGCGGCGTTGGCCAACATCGATGCCCGCTTACAGGTGGCGCTGCGTCAGGCGCTCGCCGAAGAGAAGGCACGCTGGCCCAAGTCGACGGTGCCGCTGTCGCTGGTCATCGACACAGCCGGTCTGCGGCCGGCCGGGACGACGGCCGACACCGCGTTCATCGTGCGTACATCGCTGGCCGCGGCACGAACCATGAACGTGTACGCGCCGCTCACGATCTCGAGCACCGATGCCAACATCCCGATTTCCAAGGGCATTGCCGCCGTGACGCTCGACGGCGGCGGCGTGGGTCGCGGGGCGCACTCGCTCGACGAGTCGTACGACGATCGTACGGACGGTTACAAAGGGCCGCAGTGGATTCTATTGGTCGTGATCGGTCTGCTCACCAGCCGCTAAGCGCGGTCACGAAATAGCGTCGGCAGCTCGTCGATCGTGAGATCACGGGCTGCCGGCAGCAGCCCCGAAAGGAAGGCCGCCTCTCCGAGCAGTACCGCCGCGTGTGCACCGGCGGCGCGCCGCTCCTGAATCGACGTGTCGCGGTTCGCTTTGCTGAGTTTCCTGCCGTCGGGATGTACGAGCAGCGGATGATGCCACCACGACAATGGCCGCTCGCGTCTGAGCAGAGCCGCGAGCCGCAGCTGTCGGCCCGTGCTGGTAAGCAGGTCTTCGCCGCGAATCACGACATCGATGTCATGCGCCATGTCATCAACGACGACGGCGAACTGATACGTCCACTGGCCGTGTCGATCGTGCACCAGCACGTCGCCGCACTGTTCCGCCGGCGACTGCTGCATTGCGCCGCGCCGCCCGTCGTCGAACACCACCACGCCCTCGGCCAGGCGCACGCGGCGCGCCAGTGATTCCGTATCGGCGTGACGCGCGTCGCGACAGGTGCCCGGATATCGGGGTTCCTCGCCGGGAGCATGCGGCACGTGCCGTGCGATGTCGCGCCGTGTGCACGCGCACACGTACGTGAGGCCGCGCTCGGTCAATGATGCGAGCGCCGCAGCATAGCGTGCGTCGTTGTCCGACTGTCGCTGTGGATGTGGTTCCCGGGGCTGCGGCGCGTGCACACCACCACGACGCGCCGCGCGAAAGCTTTCGGTACTGCCGATGTCCGGCACGAAGCCAAGCCAATCGAGATCGTCAAGCAGCGCGTCTTCGTATTCCTCCCGGCAGCGCGTGCGATCGTGATCCTCGATGCGCAGCAGCACTTCACCGCCGAATGCGCGCGCGATTCCCCACACGTGGATCGCGTTGACGACATGGCCGAGATGCAGATACCCGGTCGGTGCCGGCGCGAAGCGGGTGCGCCAGGCCACCAACTACTTCCAGCTGGTGATGTCCGCGTTCTCACCTTCGCCACCGGGCTGACCATCGGCGCCGTAGGTGAGCAGATCGTAGCTGGCGGGATTTACCTTGCCCGGCGCGACATAGAGATAGGGACGTCCCCATGGATCATCGGGTACCGGCTTGCGCAGATAGGGCTCGGTCCAGCCACCCGGCGGATCGATCACCGGCTTCTGCCACAACGCCGAGAGCCCCTGCGCGGTAATCGGATAGCGTCCGTTGTCGAGCCGATAGGCGTCGAGTGCGGTGCCGAAGCTCTCGATCTGCGCCTTGGCCGTCGCCACGCGGGCGTCGTTCACGTTGCGAAAGAGACTGGGAGCCACGAAGGTGGCAAGGACGGCGATCACGACGATCACCACCAACACTTCGATGAGCGTGAAAGCACGCCGGGAGAGAATCACGTTTCGCTGCATGTACGTGGAAGCTCTCCCGAGAGCGCCCACGAGGCAACCACGGCACGAGATCGGGAGGGATCTCGGAGCCGCCATCACTCCCCGCGAATGCGCAGCGAATCCGGTTCGAACAGACGTGGATCGACCCAGCCCGTGACGTCGGGGGAACGCACCTGACGCCAGCCTGCCCGATCGGTGCCGAGCATCGCGCGCGACGCGGGCTTGATGACGCCCACCACTTCGCCGCCGCGACTCGCGTCATTCCGGACATTCACCCACGTGCGCGCCACAGCCGGCGTCCAGGTGATACTGTCGGTCGCGCTCGACGACAGCAGTGCGAGGCTGTCGGCCAGCGTGATGGTGGCGGACGTAACGGAGAGCGCGGCCTCGACTTCAGCCGTCGGCAACGCCGCCGGCGACGCCGACGCCGACGCCGACGCGCGCTCGTTGGTCGCTACCTGAGCGAGCGACACGGATTCCGCATTGAACCGCTGCAGGAGATCCACAGGCAGCGGTGATCCGTATCGCCACGCGGCGCCGGCGACGGTCACCGACAACAGCACGGCAGCGGCCGATCGCCACACCGCGGGTGACTGCCAAACCGCCTTCGGCAACACGCCGCACCAATGACAGGTGGCGTCGAAGCGATGCATGATTCCGCAGCCACGACAACGCGACAATTTCACCCGATCACCGCGAGAACTCAGCAGGTTGAACGGGTGAGCACAGCGCGGACACTGCGAGGCAGCGACCAACGCCTTGGAACCACATGCGGTGCAACGAAGATAGGCCATGGGATCGAGCGGCCGAGGGATCGAACCCTACTGTGAGGAACACGGTGCCGTGCATCGCCGGCGGTGCGCGACGAGCGATTCGCGGCCATCCTGGTGACGGTTGGGACACGTCTGCGTAACCCGACCTGAAGCATTGGGCACCAAACCCATCCGCGCTACGTGACGGCGAGCAAGCGGCGAAACAATCTTCAGCGAGCTCAGGCCGCTTTGAGGTGCCTGCCGAGCACGCCACGGCAAAGGCTCTGGTCGGCGTTGATCTCGCCGAGCGTCCAGATCCCGTCAAAATCAAGAGGGACCCCGCTGCGGCGGGCATGGTCGGCCCGTTCGGCCAAGTAAAGGACCTCGGCAAGTGGATGCTTGGCTGAGGGGCGCTCCTTCCGATGGTGCAGGCCGATCGCGTCGGCGGCGGCCGGCCCCAACCCCCACTGATGCGCCGCAAGCGCGCCGAGCGGCTCGTGGAGGTGACCAAGGGCGAGGGAAAGCCACGCTTCCGGGAGCTGGATCGCGCGACGCCGGGCAGTCCGGAGTGCGGAAATCCGATCGAACATGACCAGCTTGCCCACGTCGTGCAGGAGCGCCACGGCGAACGCCTCCTCCGGATCGGCGCCGCACGCCGAGGCGAGAGGGCGCGCCAGTGGTGCCGTACCGACCATATGCGACCAGACGTCCGCCACCATGCCGTCGAACGCGCCGCCCGGCTTGCTGAGTAGGCCGTCGACGCAGGTGGACAGGACGATCGCCTGCGTGCCCATAAGACCGATTCGATCGATCGCAGCGTCCAGCCGGAGTACGGGCTGCAGCCCCGCAGCGTAGAACGCACCATTCGCGGCCTTGAGCAGCGACTGCACGAGCGCAGGATCGGCGGACAGTCGGTCGGCCAACTGGACGCGCGAGAGCGATTCATCATCGCATAGCCCCATCGCGTCGCGGGCGGCAGCGGGGAGCTGTCGGATCACGTCGGCTGGTTCTTCGGCGAGCAGTCGCAGCAGACCTTCCACATCGGGCCACTTCGCCGCATCGTCGATCGAGCGCCATTCCGCGTCGAGTCGGGCAATCACGCGATCGCGACGATCGACCCAAAAGCCGGCGTCGCGTGGTGTCCACGCTTTCGGTGCGGCGTCATCGCGATCGTCGTCGGGACGCTCCGTCCGAAGCCGGGTCACCGGCGCAGCAGGCTTCGCGGAGACCGGCGGCGGCGCGTGGCCGAATAGACGGCGAAAAAAATTCAGTAGCACGATGGACAAGTACCGGCGCGGTACGATCGACCGCGCTCCATATCAGATTATCGGCTTCGTCGCGCGCGAACTGCACCCGGAACTCCGAAATCTCCCGTACGCCTGTTGTGCTACACTCACGAGAGAGCGGCGCGACCGGCACCCGTTCCGACCAGGTTGCCAAGCCGGTTCAGATGGCGCGAGATGCAGCGCGGCCGGTGTCGGGCGTCACAATCTTGGTCTTGGGCAGCGACAAACCGGTGTTCTTGTCTTGGTCATCGTCTTTGGCGCGGGAATACACGACCGCGCGATCATGACCGAACAACGGCAATGCGCCATGCGATTTACGGCGCGCCGAGATGGGGCGACGAACCCACCACACGAGTCCGCCGATCAACCCAAGAAAAACGAAGAGGGCGAACAGCGCGCCGAAAATGAGGCCATAGGACATAACTGAAGGCTAGCGCAACTTCCATTCCTTCGATCGCGCGAAGCGTGATATCGCGCACCATGTTCGGTGGCTTTGTCGAACAGCCCGTGGTGACGTGTGGCCCGCCAACGGCCTACAACAGGGTGGGATTCCGGCGCCACACCGAGATGCTGAGCGCCATCGCGAAGGTGACCCACATGAGATACGGCACAAAGAGAATTCCTGCCACCACGTCGCGGCGCCAGAAGAGGACGAGCGTGATGGCGACCGACAGCCAGAGGCAGGCGACTTCAATGGTGGAGCCGAGCCCGGTGCGACGCACGAAGAAGAAGTAGCTATAGGCCATGTTGAAGACGAGCTGCACCCCGTAAAACGAGAGCTCGACTTGGGCGCCGCTGAAGCCCGCTTCGCGCCAGACACGCCACGCGGCCGTCCCCATGACGATGTACAGCAGCGTCCATGCCGGCCCGAAGAGCCATCCAGGCGGTGCCCACCTTGGCTTCTGGAGCATCCCATAGAACTCGTTCGCCGCTTTCGCGGTGACCGCCCCACTGATGGCGGCGAGGCTGGTACCCAGTATCCACGCGGTTAAGCTCGGGATTGATTGCAGCATCGTTGAAAAATGGTCGAGTGGCTCGGCCAGCGCGCCCTTGTCGCGTGCCATCACGCAGCGTTGCCAACGCGTACAGCGAATGGCACTCTTGCCGGGCGCACGCGGCCCGACTTGTCTCCCGTACCGGATCCTCCATGCATCCTCTTAGCAAATTCCTCGCCAGCATTCTGCTGTCGGTTACCGCGGTAACGGCGACGACCGCCACGGCACTGACCGCCACAGCCCAGCAAACGCCGCCCGCCAGCGGCGCCGCGCAGCCGCCGACGGAGGGTGCCGCGGCTGCCGCCAGCGCTGCCGCGCGGCGCGCCCCGCGTCCATATGCGCAGGTGATTCCGGCCAGAGCCCACACGGAGCGCGGTGGCATCACGGTGCACCGCGTCGATGACCGCTACTTCTTCGAGGTGCCCGACTCGCTGGTCGGTCGCGACTTCCTGATGGTGACGCGCGTGGCAGGCGTGCCGGCCGGCGCCGGTGGATTCCAAAGTGCCGGCAGTTCGTTGAACGAGCGGCTGATTCGGTGGGAGCGCACGAACGACCGCGTGCTCCTGAAGAGCATGAGCACAGCGGCCGTGGCCGACGACTCGTTGCCGATCGCGCGCAGCGTGGCGCAGAACAACTATCCGGCGATCATCGGCGCGTTTCCGATTGCCGCGTTCGCTCGCGACAGTGCGGCATATGTCATCGACGTGACCGACTTCTTCGCGAACGACAACCCCGCCACCAGTGGCCTCGACGCGAATCAGCGGCGCGCGTACGGCGTGCGCCGCTATGACGCCGCCCGCAGCTACATCAGCAGCGTGCGCGGCTTCCCGATCAACATCGAAGTCAGACAGGTGCAAACCTTCGACGCCGCCACGCCGCCCAGCGACCCCGATGGCGCGACGGTCACGATGGAAACACGGCAGTCGCTCGTGCTGCTGCCGAAGACGCCGATGCGCCCGCGCTATGCCGACGCGCGCGTGGGGTACTTCTCGGTCGACCGCGTGAACTATGGGCTCGACGTGCAAAAGGCCGAGGCACAGGAGTTCATCACGCGGTGGCGTCTCGAGCCGAAGGATCCTGCGGCCTACGCCCGCGGTGAATTGGTCGAGCCGGTCAAGCCCATCGTGTACTACCTCGACCCGGCCACGCCGACCCGCTGGAAGCGCTACGTACGCGAAGGCGTGGAGAACTGGCAGCGGGTGTTCGAGACGGCCGGCTTCAAGAACGCCATCCTCGCCAAGGATGCGCCCACGAAGGCCGAAGATCCGGATTTCGATATGGACGACGCGCGCTTTTCGGTGGTGCGCTGGGCCGCGAGCCTCACGCGCAACGCCACCGGACCGCACACGCATGACCCGCGCTCCGGCGAGATCATCAACAGCGAGATCACGTGGTATCACAACCACATGCGCTCGTACCGCAACTGGCTGATGATGGAAACCGGCGCCGCCAATCCAACGGCACGCACGCTGGACATTCCTGAAGAGTTGATGGGCGAGACGATGCGTCAGGTGATCACGCACGAAATCGGCCACGCGCTTGGCCTGCAGCACAACATGATCGCCTCGGCGTCGTTCCCGGTGGACTCGTTGCGAAGCCCGTCGTTCACACGGGTGTACGGCGTGAGCGCGACGATCATGGACTATGCGCGACAGAACTACATTGCGCAGCCCGGCGATGGCCTGCAGCCCAAGGACTTCATTCGTCGAGTGGGACCGTTCGACGACTTCGCGATCAACTGGGGCTATCGTGTGATCGCGGCGTCGAGTGCCGAAGCGGAGCGCGCCACGCTGCATCGCTGGTTGACCCAGCAAACCGGCCCGTTCCCGTATCGCTTCGCGTCGCAGCAGCTCGCGGCCGGCGATCCGCGCAACCAAACGGAAGATCTCGGCGACGATCCGATCAAGGCGTCGACTTTCTCGACCATGAACTACAAACGCGTGATCCCGAATCTGGTGGCATGGACATCGACGCCCGGCGAGGACTACACCGAACTCCGCGAGTTGTACGAGGAATCGGTGTCACGCTGGTTCGGCAACATGAACCACGTGGCCACGATGATCGGCGGTGTAGAAGTAGACCTCAAAACCTCCGAGCAGACCGGTGCCGTGTATCGCGTGGTGCCCAAAGCACGACAGGAGGCGGCACTCGCGTTCCTCTCCGCGAACGTAATGACCACCCCCAGTTGGCTGTCGCCGCCGGGCATTGCCCAACGCATTGGCCCGAGCAACGTGGTGTCCACGCGTCAGGCCGGTGTACTGGCTTCGCTGCTCACGCCAGCGCGCTTGGGCCGCTTGGCAGAATCAGAGAAATACGATGTGGTGAACGCATATCCGCTGGCCGAGTACATGGCCGATCTCAAGCGTGCGGTGTTCAGCGGAAACATGCCCGACGCCGGCCGTCGCCAACTGCACCGCGTGTACGTGCAGCGATTGGAGGCGCTGATCTCACCGCCGAGCGCGCCGGCAGCTGGCCCCCCGGGTGGTGGTGGCGGAGGCGGTGCTGCCGCGCGATTCATACCCTTCGTGTCGCCGCCCGCACTCGCGCAAAGCGATCTGCCCGCACTCGCGCGATTGCAGCTCCGTGAGATCCAGCGCGAAGCACGCGCCGCCGCGTCGGCATCCACGACGACAACCACGCGTGCCCACTGGAGCGACCTCGCCGACCGCGTAACCGCCATCCTCGAACCCAAGTAAGCGGTAGCGCCGCTCACAGCACGTCGCGCACGCACAAAGGGCCCCGAACGTTCACCCGTTCGGGGCCCTTCACGTAAGGAGTACCTCGTACTGCCTCCCCC
>JBBQXC010000001.1:0-92931 GCA_038210005.1 Gemmatimonadales bacterium | reverse complement strand
CATCGATGGATGGCAGTGGAACGCGCTCGGACGCACCGACATTCGCGGCTTCATGGCGTATTGCACACGCCGTGGTCTGGCCAAGCGCTCGGTTGCGCGTCAGCTGTCCGCCGTGCGCAGTTTCTATCGCTGGATGCATCGTGATGAACGCGTCGACGTGAACCCGGCGCGCGCCGTGGCGTCTCCGCGCCTACCGCGCACGCTACCGGCGTATCTCGACAAGCGGCAAGCCGCGACACTGCTCGAGCACGCCGCCACGCGCGCCCAGAGTCTCGAGTTCACCGACGTGCGCAACCTCGCGATGCTGGAGTTGTTTTACTCCAGCGGCCTTCGACTGTCGGAACTGCGAGGCGTAGACTTGGGCGATCTCGATCTCGTGGTGCAGCAGGTGAAGGTGCGCGGAAAAGGTCGCAAAGAGCGCATCGTGCCTGTAGGCGATCACGCACAGCGCGCGCTGCGCAACTACCTGGTCAAGCGTGATGCGTTACTGGCGAAAGTGCAGTCGAGCAACGCCAAGCCTGCGCGCGGTGCGGTGTTCTTGAGTGAGCGAGGCGGACGAATGAGCCCACGCGCCATTCAGCACGCCATCGTTGGACTACTCGCTGCTGTCGACGAAGGGGCAGGGCTCAGCACGCACTCGTTGCGTCACTCGTTTGCCACGCACCTCGTCGACGGCGGCGCGGATCTGCGCGCCGTGCAGGAGCTGCTGGGTCACGCCAGCATCAGCACGACGCAGATCTATACGCACACGAGCGTCGAGCGCCTCAAAAAAGTCTATCGGCAGGCGCACCCGCGCGCCTGAGCTGTTTTGTGTGGGTGTGGGTTGGTGTGGTTGCGGCTTCGGTCGTGGCGCGTGTCGTTGCTGGGCTGGCGCGTACGCCGCGTCGCCCCGTGAGGATCTCCTCGTCGGCTTTCCTGCGGGGGAGAGCTTGGGAGCGCCGCGCGGGAAAGTGCCGCCCCCGCCGAGAGCCGCCGGGGAGCCCCACGCGGCGAGCGGCTACACACTGATGCCCGGACACTACGCCCGCGTTGTTTGGCGCGGAACACGCCCTCGCGCGGGAATCCGGCGCGCGGTTACGGTGGGAGTGCAAGCGCTGGGAACTACGCTGCTTGCCACCAAGCGCGACAGCAATCACGGCGACGCGGTACGCGCGCCACGATCGCTTCGTCGGCACGCCTCACCGTCGGCGTGGTGTGCTCCCCTCGGACGTCCGGTACGTCGGCGGTGTGCCTCCCTGCAGCCGCCTCTGCGGGCGGCCGCGCCTCAGCTGGCGCACCCACGCGTCCCGCCTGCAGGAAGCCGTGAAAGGATGGCACACCGCCGACCACCACCTTTCCGCAAGCACACAACCCGAAACTCACAACGGCGTGCCACCCGCCAACACCGCAACAGCGCGCGCCGCGTCGAGATTACCTCCGCACAAAACTATGCCGACCGTCCGCCCAGCGAGTCGCGGCGCCAGCAGGTGCAAGCCGGCCAACCCCGTCGCGCCTGCCCCCTCGGCCAGGTTGTGCGTAATCCGCCACAAGTCCCGCACGCCCTGCGCGATCGCCGCCTCACTTACCACCACGAACTCCTCGAGCCCCTCGCGCAACGCCGGAAACGTGAGCTCGTACGTCGAACCCGTCGCGATTCCCTCGGCGAACGTGTGCACCGGCGCACCGGCGCGCGGTATGCCGTCGTGCCACGCATCATGCTGCGCCGACGCACCGATGCTTTGCACTGCGTACACCTCGAGATTCGGCTTGAGTGCATCGCGAACCACCGCTGCACCCACCGCTTGCGAACCGCCGCCCAGCGCAATGATGATCGCGTCGAGCGAGGGCGCCTGCTCCAGGAACTCCGCCGTCATGGTGGCGGCGCCGGCGATCACCTCGTGGTGATTCGTCGAATGCACCAATGTCTTCCCGTCACGTTCGGCCAGTTCGCGACAGGCCGCGATCGTCTCGTCGTAGCGATCGCCCACTTCGATGAGCGTGGCCCCGAGTCCGCGAATCGCCGCGCTCTTCTCGGGATTGTTGCCGTGCGGTACGCAGATGGTCACCGACACCCCGCGTTGTGCGCCCGACCACGCCAAGCCAAGTCCGTGGTTGCCCGTCGTGGCGGCGATCACGCCGCGGAGCGCTTCGTCTTCGCTGAGGGCGGTGATCGACGACGTGCCGTTGCGCACCTTGAAGCTGCCCGTGGGCAGATGGTTCTCGTGCTTCACGAGCACGCGGATGCCGTGCCCCACGAGCTCGTCCAGTGGCGGGTAGTGGCGGACCGGGGACGGGTCCAGATAGGGGCGCAGCCGGCCGCGGGCGGCCAGTACGTCGTCGTAGGTGATGGGGTACATTCCTGAAATATGCCTCTCCCAATCATCAGAGCTACCACCATTCTGGCCGTGCGTCGCAACGGACGCGTGGCCATCGGCGGCGACGGGCAAGTGTCCGTCGGCGACACCATCGCCAAATCACAGGCGGTGAAGGTCCGTCCCCTCAAGGGAGGACGCGTGATTGCCGGGTTTGCCGGCTCCGTAGCCGACGCGATTACGCTCTTCGAGAAGTTCGAGGAAAAGCTCGATCGCTTCCCGGGCAACCTGCCCAAGGCCGCCGTGGAGCTGGCCAAGGAATGGCGCAGCGATCGCGTACTGCGTCGCCTCGAAGCCATGCTGATCGTGACCGACGTCGATCACGGTTTCATGCTGAGCGGCAACGGCGAGCTCATTGAGCCCGATGACGGCATTCTCGCCATCGGATCCGGCGGCGCGTACGCGCAGGCGGCGGCGCGTGCGCTCGTGCGCGAGACCACGCTCTCGCCGGCGGAGATCGTGAAGAAAGCCCTCACGATCGCTGGCGAGATCTGCATCTACACCAACACCAACATCACGGTGCTCGAACCCACGGCGTAGCATCGCGATGTTGTGCCCTCCGTGCCATCGCCCCTGCTTCTGTTTGCCGAGCTGCTCGCGCGGGTACTGCGCACTCGGCCGCGCGCCGCGCTGGACCTGTCGGTCGGATCGTACTGGTTCGATACGGCTCGTATGCGGTCAAACCACTCGGGTGAGACGAGCCCGCGAGGCGCCCTCACCATCAGCCTTCAAGTTCGGTATTATTCAGTATGAGCGCCCCGAAATACGCCCGCATCGCGATCACCCTTCCGCCAGACGACCTCGCCGCCGCCGACCGTCTTGCAGCCTTGCAGGACCGGTCACGCAGTTGGATTGTGGCCGAGGCGCTGCGTCAATACCTCGCGCGGTCGGAATCGGCGGCCGCACTTGGTGCGTCGAGACAAGCGCAGGTTGCGCGTGATCTGCAGCATACGGCAGAGGCGCGCATTCACGACGCCGAAGAGCGCGACCTGCTGTCAGTTGATCGTGACCATGGTGGTTCGCTCGAAACGCCGTTGAACTTCGCGAGCTACGACGAGTTCGCGGCATGGCGTCGGACGCTCCCCAACCGGTGACGGGTCCATCCACGCGCGTGGCGCGGCTGTGCGCGTTGCTCAATGCGGCAGACGCCCGCTACGTGATCGTGGGCGCGACGGCGATGCAGCTGTGGGGTTCCTCACGGTCAACGCGCGACGTGGACATCCTGATCGAGCCGACGGTGCGAAACGCTGAGCGCGTGCTGGTCGCCCTGTGTGAACTTCCGTTCGGCGTTGCGCGCGATCTCACCGCCGCTGATATCCTGAGTCGCGGAGTCACCATGATCGGCGACATGCCGAACGTCGATGTGCTCACGCGCGCTTGGAATGTGCAGTGGGAGGATGCCAGCCGAGATATGGCTGTCTTTACGGTAGACGGTATCCCCGTTCCCACGCTGTCGATTGAGCAGTTGATTGCGTCCAAGCAGACGGGACGCGCGCAAGATGTCGCCGACGTGCTTGTCCTTCGAGAGATCCTGCTTCAGCGGAACAACTCTGGTCGGTAAGCCGCTCGTGTTCTCGCATCGTGAGATCAGCGCATCGGAAATCCTTCGGCCGATCGTGCGGAGGGTTGCCGCCCGGTTGAGCGCCTCCACCGAGGTCGCGGCGCATCATAAAATGACCATGTTTCCGACCATGGTCACGGTCTCCAAGAGCGCGCTCAAGGCGCGCCTGCTTGTGTTGGTGGTGGAGTTCCGGGCGCGAGCCTGTGGCCCTGTTCGATTCGTCGGCGATCCCGACGAGCCTACGATCGACGCGTGGCCTCTGCGTTGAGGAATCCGCATCGTCACCCACTCGCTTCACGTTGGTGACCATACCTCCGAACGCGCCTCCTTCCAACCGTGGCTCATCCAGTTGTGCGAAGCGCTCGGGGTGTCGGCGCGGCTCGCATACAAAAGGTGCGGCGTCTCTGTTTTTGATTGCGCATCACCTGCTGCACGTCGATCAGTCCGCGCTCCACCTGCCCCGAGCGGATGAACGATCACTTGCAGCTACTCCCTCACTTTCGCCACGTCGGCCTCACGCTGGCAGGGATGGGAGGGCCGAGTGACCGGGCAGCGACTGGGCATAGCAAAAAAGAACCCCCCAGCAGTGGCTCCGCCGGAGCGGTTCAACTGAGGGGGGCCGTGTTACCGGAAAGAGTGGTAAATTCTCGCCGACCCGTCAGGGTCCGCTTTGATCGTGCCTCAAGGAACCCCATAGCGCGCGTCGGCATACAAGCGACGACGCCAGTGCGTCTGCTGGCGCGATGACAACGTCGGAGTTGCCCGCCTGACGGCCGCTGTCGTCGAAACCCATAAACCATCAAGGAGCGTACGGATGTCGCGATCGCCGCGTGGTATTCAGGGAAGGCCCCGCCTACAGGTGGGAATGGTGGTGGCCCTGACGTTCGCTATTTCCTCGCCCTCAGGGGCGCAGCGGGTCGACAGTCTCCCCTTTCGCGCCGGCCAGTGGGGTGCGGAGTTCACGGCGTCCGATTTCAGCGGGGTTGGTGCGCTGCGGTTCACCAGCTCGCGCAGCGCGTGGCTGATCGATGTGCAGGGGCGATTCACTCGGCAAAGCGGCGACTCCGATTCGCCCTCGAGATTCGAAATCGTGAGCGACTCCGACGCCTTGCAACTACGTCTCGGGTGGCGGCGCTACGGCACCGTCGCGCCGCGCGTGGTGCGTCATGTGGGCTTTGGTGTGCTCGGCGGGTACAGGTCCAGCGAGCAGAGCCCGGGCGCCTTCTCGATCTCCGCCCCGTTCTCGTTCGAGTCGACCCGCTCGGACTATTCCGCCGGCGTCTTCGCCGAGGCCGGAGCGCAATGGCTGATCACGTCGAACCTCGGGCTGGGCGCCACCTGGTCGGCGAACGTGCAAGCCGGACGCGCGGATCTCGAACGGGTTTCCACGACCGGCATCAACGAGCTGGAGCGCAGCAAGACCGCGGTGCACACGCTGAGTGCGACGCTCGGGGCCTTCGCCATTCGGGGGACCGTGTATTTCTGACGGTGGGCGCGTCCTTGTTGCCGCGCTGGTCCTATCGGCCAGCTGTGGAGGGGAGTCGCGCGACACGGAGACTCCCTCGGCCGCAGCGAGCAGTAACGAGTGGCATTTCGCCGACTTCCCGGCTCCTCGTATCGTGCCTCCGCCTTTGGAAACGATCGAGCTTCGCGAAGTTGCCCGCTTCGGTTCGGAGGAGGGCCCGGATTGGCTCAGCAACATCGGCTCCGTCGCCGTCTCCGATCGTGTGCTCGTCGTCTCCACACCCCGAACATGCGAGTTTGTCGTCTTCTCGAGAGACCGAAGCACCGTGATAGCTCGGTTTGGCCGCTGCGGCGAGGGCCCCGATGAGTTCGACAAACCCGGCGCGATTGCTCTCCATAGCGACACGCTCATTGCGACCGACCGTCGAGGCACGCGCATTCGCTGGCTGAGTCTCACAGGACGTACCATTCGTGAACACCGCGTCGATCCTCGCATGGCACCGAGCGCCGAACGCTGGACGTTCGTACAGCCACTGGGTGACTCAGCCCTCGTCCTGGCCGCCGCGCTGGAATCGCACGACCGGCGGGGCGGGCGGGTCATGCCAAGAGACCCTGCTGGCCACTACCTGCGCGTGTGGGTTCCGGGCCACGATACCGCGCACGTGACAGTGTTCCGCGATGGACCGCGTGTCGTTGCCGAAAACTATGGATACGAACGGACAACCGAACTCTGCGCTGGCCGTTTCCGTTCGGGCGCCATGCATATCACGGCATGGAATGACTGGACCGACCAAACGGTGTCGCTCGACCTCCCGATGCTCGCCACCGGGCGTGTCCGCGTCATCCAGAACGTTTCAATGGGCGTCACAGAGCGCACACCCCGTTTGGACTACCAAACGCCACCGCGCACGGCGCCCAACGGTCTCGTCAATGTCGCCTGTGGAACGCCGTACGCCGTCTCGAACCATCGATGGTGGAAGCCAGGCTCGAACCATCAGGGCCCGCCAACCGATGGGCGCCTGACGGTGTACGACGACACGGGTCCCGTCGCGATGTCGCGCAGTGATCAGCGCACGCCCGTGCTCATGACGCGGCTCGTTGGAGCCCACGGTGATTCCTTCTTCTTCGGGTCGTCGGTCGCCTTTGAGTATCCGATGATCGTAGAGATGAAGCTACGTCGCGTTCCCAGGGAAACGCGGTGAAGGGCCGCCTGATCGAGCCGTAAGGACATGCGCAAACGCCACCTGGATCGTTAGCCTTCGGCATGCCCTCTCCTCGTACTCAGCAGGCCATCGCTCGGCTCGCCGACCTCACGCCACGGCAAATCGTGGCGGAGCTGGATCGCTACATCGTCGGTCAGGCCGACGCCAAGAAGTCGGTGGCCATCGCGCTGCGCAACCGGTGGCGGCGTCAGCGTGCGCCCGAAGCGATCCGCGAAGAGATCTCCCCGAATAACATCATCCTCATCGGTCCCACGGGCGTCGGGAAGACGGAGATTGCACGACGGCTGGCCAAGCTGTCGGGCGCGCCGTTCACCAAAGTGGAGGCGTCGAAGTTCACAGAGGTGGGCTACGTGGGGCGTGATGTCGAGTCGATGGTGCGCGACCTCATCGAGAGCGCGATCGACATGGTGCGAACCGAGCGCGAGTCGGAGATCGAAGACCTCGCCAACGAAAAAGTCGACGAGCGTCTGTTGGACCTGCTGCTACCCGTACCGCCTCTCGCCACCGGCGATACGCCCGAGGTGAAGGTCGAACACGACGCGGCGATGGAGCGTCACAAGCGTACGCGTGACAAGCTGCGGTTGTTGTTGCTGGACGGGCAACTCGACGGCCGCGAAGTCGAGCTCGAAGTCACGCAGTCGGGCCCTGGGATGCCCGGCATGATGACTCCCGGCGGCAACGAGGGCATGGAGAGTGTGGCCGAGTGGTTCCGCGACATGATGCCCAAGAAGAAGAAACGGCGCACCGTGAAGGTGAGTGAGGCGCGCCGCATTCTGCTGGACGAGGAGCTCGAAAAGTTGATCGATCTCGACGACATCACCGAAGACGCGCTCGAACGTACCGAAACGATGGGCATCATCTTCCTCGACGAGATCGACAAGATCGCCGGCGAGCGCGGGCAGGGCGGGGGCCCCGACGTGTCACGTGAGGGCGTGCAGCGCGATCTGCTCCCGATCGTGGAAGGATCCAACGTGCAGACGAAATACGGGACGGTGAAAACCGATCACATCCTGTTCATCGCTGCCGGTGCGTTTCACGTGTCGAAGCCCAGCGATCTGATTCCGGAGTTGCAGGGGCGCTTCCCCATTCGCGTGGAACTCAAGCCGCTCACCGAGCAGGATTTCGTGCGCATCATGACGGAGCCCGAGAACGCACTCACCAAGCAGTACGCGGCATTGGTGGAAGCCGAAGGCGCGTCGTTGGAGTTCAAGGACGACGGCATCGCCGAGCTGGCACGGGTCGCCACGCGGGTGAATGAGCGTATGGAGAACATCGGTGCGCGTCGGTTGCACACGGTGATGACGACGCTGCTCGAAGATGTGCTCTTCGACTTGCCGGACCGCGGGAAGGACGCGGTGATCGTGGACGCCGTGATGGTGCGAGAGCGGCTGAAAGCGATCAGCGAGGATGAGGATCTACGGAAGTACATCTTGTAGCCGGAGCGCTCTGCAGGATTCTTGTCTCGGAATCCGGTCTTACTCAGTCTGAGCGCTCCGAAGTACATCCGCGTCGCGACACGGCCGTCTTCACGGTTGACGGCATCCCAGTCCCACGGTGTCGATTGAGCATCGCCACGCCGAGCGGCAACCGAATTCCCGCTCGCGGCGCACGGAACGTATCGTGTCCCCGCCGGACGTCGCGTCGGTGACACGCTCGTCGCCACACTCGAAGCGCGTCAGGCTTGATGGAGACCGCAGGAAACCCGCGTCACGCATGACGTCGCATCCACCGACCCAGGCGTCGACATCTGCTCGTAGCGGGCGGGATACCGTACGCTCCCTCTGCACGACCTCACCGCACCCATGAACGCACGCACGCCGGCGACCGCGCCGCGTAAGTTGCAAGGGCGGTCGGCGTTCGCGTTCGCCTGCTCCCCCTCGAAATGATTCAGTGACGGATCAGCCAGAGGATTGCTCTATCCTCGGCGGATGTTCGCCCCTTGCGCACACCCCCTCGCCGAGCCGACCGTATGGCTATGCCAGATACGCGACCGTATCAACGCCCAAGCCCCGATCGCACCGTGTGGACCGTGGCCGATCTCGAAGCCATCACGGACCACCGGAACCGCTACGAGATCCTGCACGGCGAGTTGCTCGTGACGCCGCTGCCGTCCACTGGGCATCAGCGCATTGCGATGCGTCTATCCGTTCTCACGGTACTCTGGTGTCGCGCGCACACCGGCTGGACGGTGCTCGCACCCGGAGGTGTGCACATCAGCGAAACGACGTGGCTAGAGCCGGATCTCGCGCTGTACGCGGCACCGGAGTCGGCCAACCTTTCGTGGCGCGAGATGCCGCCGCCGCTGTTGTTGGTCGAGGTGCTCAGCCCGTCCACGCGTCGTCGCGATCGGCATCGCAAGCGTCCCACCTATCTCGCGTATGGCTGCGGCGAACTATGGCTGGTCGATCAGGACACGCACACGGTCGAGCGCTGGACGTCGGCGTCGGAGTTTCCGGAGACCTTTCGCGATGGGATTACGTGGACGCCCGACGCGGCACTGCCGCCGTTGGTTGTGACGGCCGATGAGATCTTTGGGGCCGCGACGTGATGAGCCCGTTCTCGTTGTCATGACTGCGGAGTAGCTGCTCGCCAATCCCATTGAGAACGCCCGCAGGGAGTTGGTGCGAGGGCGGATATTCGTGCGCGAGCCAGCCGGGTGGACGCACGGACACGTCGCAGCGCGAATGTTGGTCGTGCTCAACGATCGCTGCCCGGCCGTGCCGCCAACGGGATTCGCTGAGTTCGCGCCCGATCTGGCGATCGAGGCGCTGTCGCCGTCCGATCGGCCGGGAGACGTGCTGGCGAAGGTCGGCGATTGGCTGTCGGCCGGCGCCCTGCTGGTGTGGCTCGTCGATCCATCGCGTCGAGAAGCGCGCGTTTCGCGCCGACGGCAGTGAGTCGATTCTGGTCGCACCGGCCGCCCTGAGTGGGGAAGCCGTGCTCCCCGGGCTCGTGATTGAATCGGCGGGGCTGTTCGATGGACGGTGTCGCTCCGCAAAGCGAACGCCGGGCCGAGACCGGCACCATTTATGGGTGAGGGAGGTGCTTGATGCAGTCGAACCGCCCATCTTCACCTGCGAAGCCGTCGTCTCAGAGGCCTGCTTTCTGCTCGGACGCGTCGATGGTGGGCAGACGCTGTGCTCGAGCTGATTGCGACTGAGGTGCTCAAGATCGACTTCCGTATGCATTCAGAGATTGCCGCCGTCCAAGGATTGATGCGGTAGTTCGCGAATGTCCCGATGTCATTGGCCGATGCGTGCCTCGTTCGGATGACCGAGCTTGATCCGCAAAGCGTGCTTGCGACGCTCGATGGCGACTTCCGTGTCTATCGGCGGAACCGGCGGCAGATCATTCCAACGATCATGCCAAGTCGAGGCGGTGGATAGCCGCACGCCCGGTCACGACGAACTCACAAAAACCCAAGGCTTGGTCCCACGGCATCCGGTTAATAACTTTGCACGGATGCCGCATAATCATCCGCCGCATCGCGACTTCCTGAACATCGCCGACTTTTCCCCCACGGAGACGTTCGCCCTGCTGGCCATGGCCGAGCGAATGCGCACCGGCGCGTACGACCGTAAGCCGTTGGCGGGGAAGGCGTTGGCCATGATCTTCATGAAGTCGTCCACGCGCACCCGCGTCTCGTTCGAAGTGGGCGCCACTCAGTTGGGCGGCACCGCGCACTTCTTGTCGCCCCGCGACGTCCAACTGGGTCGTGGCGAGCCGATTGCCGACACGGCGCGGGTGCTTGACCGCTACGTGCACGGCGTCATGATCCGCACGTTCGCGCACGTCGACGTCGAAACGCTGGCCGAGTATGCCAAGGTGCCCATCATCAATGGCCTGACCGACCTGTCGCACCCGTGTCAGATCCTGGCCGATGTCCTCACGATCCAGCAGCACCTGGGCGACGTGCGCGGCAAGACGGTGGCGTGGATCGGCGACGGCAACAACATGGCCAATTCGTGGATCGAAGCGGCGGCGCATCTGGGCTTCACGCTGAAGCTGGCCTGTCCCGAGGGCTATGATCCCGACGACAGCTTCCTGCGCGCCGGCGTGGCCTCCGGCATGGTGCAGCTCCTGCGCGATCCGCGTGAAGCCGCCGCTGGTGCCGATGTGGTGACGACCGACGTGTGGGCGTCGATGGGGCAGGAGGAGGAGCACGCCAAGCGCGCGGCAGCCTTTGCGCGCTATCAGGTTGATGAACCTCTCATGAGCCTGGCCGCGCCGCACGCCATCTTTTTGCACTGTCTGCCGGCGCACCGCGGCGAGGAAGTCACGGCCGACGTGCTCGACGGCCCGCAGAGCGTCGTGTGGGATGAGGCCGAAAATCGACTGCATATTCAGAAGGCGATCATGGCGGCGCTCATGGGAAACGAAGCTCTTTAAACCGGAATTCACACAACATGCCCATCGCTCAAGGAATACCCGCCCCCGATTTCACGCTCCCGACCGATGCCGGTGACGCGCTCACGCTGTCGTCGCTTCGTGGTCAATGGGTCGTGCTCTTCGCCTATCCGAAGGACGACACCTCCGGTTGCACCGTCGAGGCCTGCGAGTTCCGCGACGCGCTCCCGCGTTTCGATGCGTCGAAAGCGGTGATCCTGGGCATCAGCCCCGACTCCGTGAAGTCGCACGCGAAGTTCAAGGCCAAGTTCGAACTGCCGTACACCCTGCTGGCCGACGAGGAGAAGACGGTGCTGCAGGCCTATGACGTGTGGAAGGAGAAGTCCATGTACGGCAAGAAGTACATGGGTGTGGAACGCACCACGTTCTTGATCGACCCGGCGGGGCAGATCGCCAAAGTGTTCACCAAAGTGAAGCCGGCTGGTCACGCCGCCGAGGTCATGGCCGCGATCGGCTGAGCATGAAGAGAATCACTGCCAGCGTGGCAATGCGCTGGCAGGTTCCTGCCAAATTCGTCATGTTTCAGGGCGCGGCCGCTCCGGTTCGCGCCCTGCTTCTTTTCCAGACATGACAGCTATCGATCCCGGCGTGCTCAAGCGTACGCCGCTCCACGACGTTCACGTCGCGCTCGGCGCGAAGATCGTCCCCTTCGCCGGCTACGAAATGCCGGTGCAGTACCCCACCGGCATCACCGCCGAACACAACGCGGTACGCACTACCTGCGGCATGTTCGATGTGTCGCACATGGGTGAAGTGATCGTGCGCGGACCCGATGCCATCCGCTTCGTGTCGTCGGTGACCAGCAACGACGTCGAGGCACTCGCTGTCGGACAGATTCAGTATTCGACCCTGCTGCGCGCCGACGGTACGATCGTGGACGATCTGCTGGTGTATCGCTTCGCCGATCATCTCATGCTCGTGATCAACGCCAGCAATCGTGACAAGGATCTCGCGCATCTGCACGCGCACATTGCCGGCTTCGACTGCACGATGACGGACGTCTCCGACGGCATGGCGTTGCTGGCCGTGCAGGGACCGCAGGCGCCGGCGATCGTGGCGTCGTTGGCCGATGTGCCGCTCGATGGCATCAAGTACTACTGGTTCACCGAAGGCAAGGTGGCCGGTGTGCCGTGCATTCTTTCGCGCACCGGCTACACCGGCGAGCTCGGATTCGAATTGTATTTCGACGCGGCGCACGCCGTCGCGGTGTGGAACGCCGTCATGGCCGCCGGACCGGTGACGCCGGCAGGACTCGGCTGCCGAGATTCCTTGCGGCTCGAGGCTGGCATGTGTCTGTACGGCAACGAACTCGATGATCGCACCACGCCGGTGGAAGCGGGACTCGACTGGCTACTGAAGCTCGCCAAGCGTGAGCCGTTCCTGGGCAAGGATGTGCTGATGCGTCAGCATCAGGAAGGGACGGACCGAAAGCTCGTCGGGTTCACGATCGACGAACGCGCCATTCCGCGTCATGGGCATGGTGTGGTATACGGTGGCGTCACGATCGGCGACGTGTGCAGCGGCTGCATGAGCCCCACCCTCGGCATCCCGATCGGCACCTGCTATTTGCCCACAGCGGCGGCGGTGGAAGGCACCACGTTCGAGATCGATATTCGCGGCCGCAAGCTGCCGGCGCGCGTGGTGAAGCTGCCGTTCTACAAGCGGGCAGGGAAGGCGTGAGCGCGCGTCCGCGCCCCGCAGCAATGCGGCGTGGCGGTGTAGACGACGGAGCGGCCAGCGTCGTCGCGATACTCCTGACCGATGTCGAGCCGGCGGTGCGGTTGAACGCTGCGCTCGAGGCGGCTGGCATCACGACCGTCACGATCTCGCCGATGGACGACGTGCGCGGTGATGTGCGCCGCGCGCGTCCCGACATCGTCGTGCTCACCGGCGCACTGCTCGATGCGGCGAACATGTCGCTCGTGCGGCAGCTGTTGTGGGACAACGTGGCTGTGCTGGGTTTCACCGACGTGTCCGATCCGCAGATGATCGAGCGATTGCGCGACATTGGGTATGCGGAGACGTGGCCCAAGCCGGTGCGCATCGAGGATGTCGTGGACAGCGTGCAGCGTCGACTCGAGCGTCAGCGATTGGCGGAGCTCACGGGGCTGGTCGGTGAGTCGGCAGCGATTCGCGAAGTGCTCGTGAAGGTGGAGCAGATCGCACCGGTCACGAGCACCGTGCTCATCGAGGGAGAAAGCGGCACCGGCAAGGAGTTGGTGGCGCGCGCGATTCATCGTCTCAGTCCGCGGCGAGGGAAGCCGTTCATTGCGGTCAACGTGGGTGCGCTCACGGAAACGCTGCTGGAGAGCGAGCTGTTCGGCCACGAGAAGGGCGCCTTCACCGGTGCCGCCGAACGCCGGTTGGGGCGGTTCGAATTGGCCGATACGGGGACGCTCTTTCTCGATGAAATCGGCGAGATCCCGTCGAGCACGCAGGTGAAGTTGCTGCGCGTGCTCGAAGAGCGGGAAGTCACGCGCGTGGGCAGTGGACAGCCGATCGCTATCGATGTGCGCGTTGTCGCGGCGACGAACCGTCCGCTGCGCGAACATGTGGAGGAAGGCGGCTTTCGCGCGGACCTGTTCTACCGACTGAACGTGCTCGGCATTTATCTGCCGCCGCTGCGCGAACGTCGTGACGATATCCCGTTGCTCGTACGACGCTTCGTCACCGAGTTCGCCTCACTGCACGATCGCGCATTCCACGGCATCTCAGCGGAAGCGCTGGCGCTGTTGGTCGCGTATGGCTGGCCCGGCAATGTGCGCGAATTGCGAAATCTCGTGGAGAGCATGGTCGTGCTCGCACACGGGCGTGAAATCGGCGCCGATGACATCCCGCGGCCCATTCGCGATGGCGGTGGTCGGCGCCTGCTGCCGGTGCACGTGGGGCCGATGGTGCGCGAGGGCGAGCGGGCGCAGGGGCGCGAACTGGAATTCATCGTACGATCGCTCGTCGAACTCAAGTTGCAGGTCGAGGAGTTGCGTCGTCGAATGGACGTGGAAACCGGGGCGTCTGCATCGAGTTGGGTGGGCGAGGTCCGATCGCCGTCCGCGGTGTCTGCTGCTGGTTCTGGTGAAGTGGTACCGCTGCCGGGGTTCGGCCTGGTGCGTGGCATCGAACCGCGCGAGCAGGCGCCGCCGGCCACGGTGATCACGCTCGTTCCGGGTATGACAATGGCTGAGATCGAGCGGGTGGCGATTCAGGCCGCGCTGCGGGACACGGCCGGAAACCGGCGGAAGGCTGCCGATTTGCTGGGCATCGGGGAGCGCACGCTGTACCGGAAGCTTCGGGAATACGAAGGGGAAGACGTCGACCGTCACAATGAGGGGGAGGTTCCGCTGGACGAACCGTGAGGTCTGGGCGGTACGTCCATGCTCGACAACGCGTTGTGTACTGCTGAGTCTTGCTGTTGAGCGACTTGCGTCACATATTAGCCCGCGAGACAGCCGGACACAGCAGTTCGATTCGCCCCAGCCGCGGAGACACGCCTGTCCATACCAGTGAATTTCGGCATGACGTCCCCTCAGACCCCCTCCGGAACCATCGCGGGGAGTGTGCTGCCCATTCGTCGGGCCGAAGAGCTGATCGCCACCCTTCCGGGGGTGTTGTCGGTGAGGATCGTGCCCAGCGAGACCGGCGCCGTGGATGAAATCCACGTGCTGACGACCGACCTCGTGCCCCCCAAGAATACGGTTCGCAACATCGAGAGCGCCTTGATGGCGCAGCTCGGACTTCGGGTGAATCACCGGAAGATCTCGATTGCGACTACCCTCGATGTCCCGCGGGCTGTTGATTTGCCGCCGGTCATGGTCGCCCCGGCCGGCGTGCACGCGATGGCTGGAGCCACGTCCGCGCAGGCGAACTCGACCGTACCGCTTCCGCCGGCAGACGTCGCAAACGCGTCTGTTGCGAGTTCGTCCCCCGGTGGTCACATCGGAGGGACGGTGCGGGCCAACTCGGCCATTGCGCCGCTCGCCGATGGGGCCCGGTCGGGACGGCGGGTTCTGGTTTTTGAGGACGTTGAAGTGCGGCGCTCGCGTTCGCGCGGAGTGCTGTGCCGAGTCACGCTAAGCCGTGACGGACAGGAATTTGTGGGTGAGTCCGAAGGTCAGGAGAGCGAGCGATCGCGAATTGATCTGGCGGCTCGTGCGACGCTGGCGGCCATCGTAGCAGCCACGAAGGCGACGCCGGGCGGAGAACGCTCGTTGGCGCTAGAAGGTTCGAAGCTGATCGATGCATTTGATCGTGAGTTCATTTTCGTCAGCGTAGCGGCGCGCGTCGGACGCGAGCCGGTGGTATTGACGGGAACTTGTGAAGTGCGTGAAAGTGCCGAGACGAGCGCAGTGCTCGCGGTGCTGGATGCGACCAACCGCTGGATGCACATCGATCGTCAGCAGCATTCGTAAGGCGCGGAGGACGGCGCTTTTTCCGTAGTGTACCCCCCATCGTCTGAACGAGACGACACAAAAAACGTCCCCGTCAATCCGGCAAGAGCGGAGCTGAGCGGGCAGGCCAAGCAGTAGGAGCGGAGCTAACCTCGATAAGCATGTGGAGTCCCGAGCGGGACACACGTGACTACCCCGATGGGAGGTGACGCAAAGATGGAATTCGTGGCCCAGCTCGTGAACGCTATGTGGTCGTTTGTTTTGGCAGACACCAAGATCTGGAACTAAGGTAGTCGCGCTGACGGGGGCGCTCATTTTCCGATGAAGACACGAGTCATCGCATACGTATGGTCGGTAGTGGCAATGGCAGTTGCCATGACTGTCGTATTGTATGTACAAGCCCCAGAAGTCAACTTTGGCTTTCTGAAGGGCTCGGCGGTGCTCACCGTCATCGGCTTTATTGCAGCAAGACTTGCCTATCGCGTTCAGCGAAACTCGCTTGGTGAGACATCTTTCGTCCCGCACCTGTCCGCGCTGGTGCTGTATCCCTCGTGGACAGTAGTGGCGCTGGTGGGTATCGCTTGTGCCGCGGCCGAAACCAGACGCCGTAAGTTCGGACTTAAGCTGATCTTCAATGTCGCGCAGCTAGTGCTTGCGGCTGCGGTCGCGAGCCTGACCTATGTAATCCTTGGTGGGAAGCCGCTGGCCGGTGAAGATGCAGCGTTTCACGTGCTTCCCCACAGCGTGGCGGTCATCGCGTTCCAGCTCGTAAATGCCTTCGCCGTGGCGGCGGCCATCGCGCTCACGGAGGGTAAGAGCATCGTCAAGACTTGGTACGAAGGAAACGCAGCCGGTTTCGTATACGACATCGCGCTGATTCCCTTCGTATTTGGTTTTGCGCGCGCTTATCACGATTGGGGCATCTACGGTGCCGCTCCGCTTCTTGCACTCGTCGTCGGCCTACGCTACACCTATCAGTCAAAGCATCAACTTGAAACCACCAACAAAGAGCTTCTCGAGCTGTTTGTTCACACCGTTGAGTTTCGAGATCCGTACACATCCGGTCATTCGCAACGCGTGAGTCGTTATTCCCGCATCATCGCGAAGGCTGTCGGGCTCTCGAGTAAGGAAATCGCGCGTATAGAGATCGCCGGAATGCTCCATGACGTTGGCAAGATCCATGAGATATTTGCGCCGATTCTTTCGAAGCCAGGACGACTGAACCCGGAAGAGCGGGCAATTATGGAGCTACACCCGATCAAGAGCGCCGAGCTGGTAGCAAAGCTGTCCGAGTTCACAGATATCGTTCCCGCGGTAAGGCACCACCATGAGAATTGGGATGGAACGGGTTACCCCGATCGGCTAGCTGGTCGTGACATACCGCTTGGCTCGCGGATCATCATGTTCGCTGACACGATCGACGCGATGACTACTGACCGCCCCTATCGGAAGGCAATGACTGCAGTCGAGGTGCGCACCGAGTTGCAGAAGTACAAGGGCGAGCAGTTTGATCCGTACATCTGTGACGCGTTGTTGGCGAGCCCTGAGTATCACCAAATATTTGTGCAGGCGGATGAATCGCGAAGCTCACTTTCGTTCACGCAGATACTCGATCGAGCGCGAAGGCCGAAGACGTCAGCAGTCGCGTAACTGACGGCTGCTTCCGCTAGGAAGCACCCTTTTTAGTCCTGTGGTGAATAGTGTCTGCTGAGATACTGAGGAAGTGGAGTGCGCTCTCTCCTCAGTTCGCGAACGTATTCACCCAAAATTCGTTCTGCCGTGCTGTTCTCGCTTTGAGCGATCAGCGACTCGTATAGCTGGCATACTCGAAAATCTTGTCCGAGCTGTCGCTTTCCTTGTCGATGTGACTGCAGAAGTTGCTTCGTAAGAACTCTCGTGAGTTCCGTATTGTCCTCCATCCGAGCGAGGCCAAGCCGCAAGGTCGCCACGTACGAGTTGCCGACGGCGTGGCCGCCGGTCGTCGCCTTTAGCGCTAGGACGCCGGCGCGTGCGCTAGCAATGTCGCCCGTGAGTATTGCGAGACGGGCGCGCTGTCCCTGATATACGTAGTCAATGAAGGGGTCGTCTGTCTCCCCAATCAACGCGCCACCGAAATCAAGCCAATACTTGGCCTGGACGATATCGTCATCATGCTCGAACGCGATCGATGATCGAAAAGTTGCGACTATTGCGGCTTTCGTAAACATTCGAAGTTTGCGCGCGTCAACTGCGATCGATTCGAATCGAGTCTTCGCTTCGTCCACGGATCCCGTTATGCGAAGCGCCCACGCCGCGTCGGAAAGAAGTTTGATGCGGTTGTTCTGGTCGCTTAGACCATCGGCATACAACACAAGTCTGCGTGCCGCGAGTGATGCCCGATCCATGTCACCGAAGACGGTGTGGTAGTAGAGCTCGACAAGATCGCGCTGGAAATCCTCAGCTTTGTGGCGCCGCAATAGCTCCGTTGCCGTTTCGTATGCCCGCTTCGCGTGCCACGTGACTGACGAATTCCCTGCAGAGCGTATTGTAAAGGTCGCAGCTCTCAGTCTGACATCTGTCCGTACAGTTGGGGATTCAGCGATGAGTAGCGCACGGGCCGCCAAGTCATCGAAGTCGTGCGCATTGGAGGAGTGGTCAGCAGCCTCGAGCATTCGAAGGACTTCTTCCGGATGTGATGTGTCCCAGATTGGATCCGCCATCGCAATGTGCTCATGATAGTTTGGGCTGTGTAACAACCTTGCATAGAAACCGCCATGATAGAGCGCATCCTGAAGCAGTGCGTGAAGCTGATGGCGCGCGTCATGCTCTTGCAGGTGGACGATACAGGCGTCGTATAGATCGATTGCCCGGTGCGCTTCCCCAGTTCGCAAGAACAGCGAAAACGCATCGAGCGTGAACTTAGCTAATCCATCGAGATCGCCAGCTAACGCGATGTTATCGCCTACGATTAATTCAATTGGTGCCGCAAGCTGTTCGAGCTTTCCTGCGAGTACCTCTCCAATCCGTCGGCGTAGTGCGAGCGTGGACATTGTCGAAAGCTTCGATAGCGCACTTTTCGATAGTAAATGATGAACCTCTATTGAAGTTCTTGTCTCTCGCATTGCGTTTGCGCGAGCGAGCTCTTCGATCGCATCGAGAAGTCGAAAAGTCTCTATCTCAAGGACTTCCTTGATCAGTTGCGGTGACGCCAGTTTGTCGAGTAACGCGATTGTTTGCAGCACCCTTAGCGCATCACTAGACAGCTGGTTCAAGCGTTGATCGAGCACCGTTAGGAGCGTCGGCGGAACGCCCCCCGCCTCTCCCGTCTCAACCCAGTGGCTGACTAGTGCATTTAGATAGAGTGGGCCGCCATCGCACGCGATCGCGAACCAGCCGGCTAGCTGCGTTGACAGTCCGGCAGCGAAGTCTGAGGCCAACGCATGCGCAAGTTGCACGCATTCGTCTTGCGCGAGCGGTGGTATCAGGACCGTTTCGATACGAGGGGGGAGATAGCTAAAGCGTGTTGCTCGAGGATTCGCAGCTCGGGAAGTCATCAGGCAGAAGACACGCGCGTTTTCGAGACGCTCAGTTAGGTCAGCCAATAGATCCCATGAGCCCTCATCAAGCCACTGAACATCATCGATTATCAGCAGCGTTGGTCGCTCGTACGATATCGCGAAGAGCAGGTCAATAAAGCTTGAGCGTAGCGCACTATTTGTTGGAAGTGGCTGTCGAGTCCGAAAATCCCATGACTGCTCATGGCCGTCGTCGGAAGTGTCATCGACTGAAGCTTCAGTCGAGTCGCCTTGTCGAACCATCTTCAAGGTGCGAAGAGATTCTGGAGAACATCCCAATGCCCCCTTCTCTTGGAGCATGTCTGGAATGAGGTCAAGCGTAACACCGAGGTTCCTAGACAGTTCGGTAGCTCTGCATGATGTTTGAAGAATTCGTACTCCTTCGATCACAGCCACTTTACTGAGCTCGCGAGTGAGGCGCGTCTTTCCGATACCGGAAGGACCGCACAGCATCACCGCGCTCCCGTCGTGCCAACGCGCCCGCCGCATCGCCATCGTCAGATTCGCCAGCTCATTCGTCCGCCCCACGAAATGGCGTTCCGTCGGCACGAACGACGGACGCCGCTTCGTGGGTGGCTCGGTAAACCGCTTCCGCAACAGCGTCGCCGGCAGACGGATGTCGCCCGCCGATGGCCCGATTTCGGCCAGATACCGATCGATGATCGCCACCGCTTCCGCCTTCGACCCCGCCAGCATCGTACACTCGGCCATGGTCAGCGTCGCCTCCTCGTTCAGCGGATCGAATTGCAGTAACCACCGCGCCAACGCTTCCGCACCCGACCAGTCGGCACGCTCGCGGCGCATCCGCAATTGCTCCACGAGCACGCGTCGCACCGCGGCGTGCACCGTCGCACGCTGGGCGTCGATCCACTCCTGATACTCGGGCCACGGGGTCACGAAGCCCGGCAGAAACACCCCGAAGGGTTCGTGGCCACGCACCACATCGCGATCGAACAGCGCCGACGTCTGCGACAGCGAGAATGTCAGGACGACCTGTCGCGGATCCAGACACACGGTGTCGCCCATCAGTGACGCGTTGATCCCCATCAAACGCGCCTTGTACAAAGTCTGCCGCAGATTCCCGCGCTGCCGCCCGATCGGCTGGCCGGGCCAGAGCATCGACAGCAGGCCGTCCCGCGCATGACGAAAGTCCGGGCTGTAGGCGACCCGCACCAACAACGCAAACAACGTCCCGGTGCTCGGCACGATGCGATCCGCACCCAGCACAAGACGCCCCGCGCCCAAGGTGTGGAAGACCAACGGCAATGCGCCGATCTCGGCGTCCGGCACGAGATCCGGCAGCGTGACCTCATCACGTACAGCGGATAGGACTCGCTTGCGAGCCATTGGCACTCCCGTCGACAAGGGAACAGGCTGGGCGATCGTCGCGTCACCCGGGACAACAAGACACTGCGCTCAGCCCGTCAGCGATGCGTCAGCGGGAGTAAATGTGGCGCCGTTCAAGCAGTCTCGACAGCGCATGACACCCCTCCCAAGCGGACGAATGCACGACGGGCGGTTGCTCCGAGAAGCAACCGCCCGCGCGGCGTCATTCGTACTGTCCCAGTAGGACCCTATGATCAGGGGAACTCGATCAACGACTCCGTCGGGATGCCGTCGGCTTCGGCCTGGAAATTCACCACCAGCCGGTGCCGCAGCACGGACTTCGCCACACTGCGCACGTCGTCGAGATCCGGCATCGCCCGACCGTCCATCGCCGCCCGCGCTTTCGCGCCGAGCACGAGGTACTGCGACGCACGGGGGCCGGCGCCCCAGCTCACGTACTTCTTCACCTTCGCACTCGCGTTCGGATCGTCCGGACGCGTGCTGCGCGCGAGCTGCACCGCATACTGCACGAGACTCGGCGGTGCCGGCAACCGGCGCACAAGACGCTGCAGCCGCAACAGCTCTTCGCCGCCGACCACCGCACGCACATCGCCCTGCGACGCGCCCGTCGTCGACATCACGATCTGCTCTTCCTCCTCACGTGACGGATAGCCGACCGTGAGTTCGAACATGAAGCGGTCGAGTTGCGCTTCCGGCAACGGATACGTGCCTTCCTGTTCGATCGGATTCTGCGTCGCGAGCACGAAGAACGGCTTCGGCAACTCGTAGGTGCGTCCCGCCACGGTGACCGTGCGCTCCTGCATCGCCTGCAGCAACGCGGCCTGCGTCTTCGGGGGCGCTCGGTTGATTTCGTCGGCGAGTACCATGTTGGCGAACACAGGACCCTCGGCGAAACGAAACGCCCGCTTCCCTGTGCCGGGCTCTTCTTCCATCAATTCCGTGCCGGTAATGTCACTCGGCATCAGGTCGGGCGTGAACTGCACGCGCGAGAACGTGAGATCGAGCGCCTGCGCAACGGTCTGCACCAGCAGCGTTTTCGCGAGTCCCGGCACGCCGACCAGCACCACATGTCCACCGGCGAGCAGCGCGGTCACGAGATCGTCGACCACCTGCGTCTGGCCGACGATGCGCTTGCCAATTTGCGTGGCGAGCTCACGTCGCGCCTCAGCGAGACGGTCGAGCAGGGCGAGGTCGTTCTCGACAGGCGGAGTAGTCACGAGATCGGAGTGAGATGCGAAATGGACGAGCCTGAAAACAGATACGGACGCCCGCGGGCGTCCGTTGCAGTATCAGAGAATGTAACGCGCGGATTGGAGCGCGCGAGCAAAGCAAGCCACGGTCTGCGTGATCAGCGAAGCGCGAAGTCGACGCGCTGCTGCACGGGATAGTTCTCGCTGCGCAATGACGCCACCAGCGTGTAGTGTCCGGGCGATGGCGGTGACCACCGCTCGTCGTAGACCACCGAGCCGTGCGCGTCCAGCAGACGATTCTGCATGGCCTGCGTGAAGAGCCGCCCCGTGCTCCAGCGCCACACCTCGCGCCCCGCGTCGTTCAGCACGGCGAAGTCGTGCGTGCGGCCATCGGGAAAGTTCAACTCGACCCGCTTCCGGGTGTCGTTCGCGACCTCGATCGCGAATCGTACCACGCCGTGAGCCGTGTCCACCATGACGTGAGACGTTACCCCCTTCTCCACGCCTACCTTCGGACGCGCGCTGGCCACCGGACTCGGCGTTCGCGGACCACACGCAAACATGAGGACGGCAGCTGCCAGCAGTGGAACGATGATGCGGGAAAGCATCAGGGAGTGGGTCGGATGGTCGGGTCGTTGTTGCCGATGCGAATCACTAGCGCCGACATATACTTGGACGACGCACGGTCACATTTTGATACTTTTCCACGTTATCAACGACACCTGTGGCTGTCAAGCATCAGTTTCACGCTAAGTGACGGCGCTGCTTCGCATTCGCGTTTGTACACTTGCTCGCATTCGCGTGTCGGCATTTGTTCGGGTTCGGTCATTTTGATAGCTTGCGAAAAATTTCACAAGCGTCTAGCTTCCGCCCCGAATGGCAGAGGAACCGCGGAACCCGACACCCGGCTCGACGCCGCCCGGAGAGCCATCTCCGTGGGCGCTCGCCGGCCTCGGCATGCAGTTTTTCGTGTCCATCCTGTTGTTCGTGTACGCCGGTAATTGGCTCGACCGCCGGTTCGACACATCGCCCCTTTTCTTGTTGGGCGGGCTGTTCGTAGGCGGGGGAGGAACTTTCTACGCGAGTTATCGGCGTCTCACGAAGCCGGTCACTTCGCGGTCCACCCACGACACCGATTCGTTGCCGAAGCCATGACGACCGATCGTGTTGCGCCCAATCGAATGCTCCGCGCCGTGCTCGGCTTCACCGCCGCGCAGGTCATGCTGGTGTTGGTAGCTGCGTTCATCATGCAGCGGTACGTCTGGACTGATCCCGCGTCGGCCGGTGCGGTGCGCGCCAGTGCATGGCTCGCCGTCATCGTGCAGACCTTCACCTTTGCGATCGCGCTGCTCGTGGCGCGAACGCAGGTGATGGCAGGGTGGGGTCTTGGCGTGATGTTGCGGTTTGCGACGGTGGCATTCTGGGCGTTCCTCGGAGCCAAGGCGTTGGGGTTGCCGTCTACCCCGGCGCTGATGTCGCTGGTCGTTTTCTACTTCGTCTCGACGCTCATCGAGCCGATCTTTCTGAACGCTCACTAAAGACCTGATTCGGATGCAGTCGATGCTCCGCTCGTTATCCTGTGCCGTGCTCCTCGCTCTCGCGCCCGTCGCGTTGAGCGCGCAAGAGAACGCCGAACACGCTCCGGCCACGCCGGCCGCGGGTCCGGTGGACTTCATCACGCCGCACATTACGGATGGCTCGCACCTCGAGATCCCGTGGCCGAACAGCCACCTCGCCAAGGAGATCGAGCTTCCGAAGTGGACGCCCGTGCACATCGGCGGTCTGGAAGTCGATCTTTCGCCCACCAAGCATGTGGTGTTCATGCTGGCGGCGGCGATCCTGGTCGCGGTCGTTCTGGTCGGCGCCGCCTCGGTCTCACGCAAGCAGCACGAGACACACGGTCGCACGACGGGCTTTGCCGGTGCGATGGAAGCGATGGCGCTGTATCTGCGCAACGAAGTCGTGCTGCCGAATGTCGGACACCACGGCGAAGCGTTCGTACCGTTCGCGCTCACGTTGTTCTACTTCATTCTCGTCTGCAATCTGTTCGGGATGATCCCGTACGGCGCGACGGCCACTGGCAACATCGCCGTGACCGCGACGCTGGCGATCATCACCGCCGTCGTCGTGGAAATCGCGGGTATTCGCGCGAATGGCCTCGGCTACCTGAGCACGATTTTCTACTGGAACAAGGACCTGCCGATCGTCATGCGCGTGCTGATGTTCTTCGTCATGACGCCGGTCGAAATGGTGGGCAAGATCTCGAAGCCCTTCGCGCTCACGATCCGTTTGTTCGCGAACATGACCGCGGGGCACATCCTGCTCCTCGCAATTCTCGGTCTCATTTTCTCGTTCCAGTCGTGGGCCTTGGCCGGCGTGCCGGTTCTCATGGCGACGGCGATCAGCATGCTCGAACTGTTCGTGAGCTTCCTTCAGGCCTTCATTTTCACGCTGCTTGCCTGCGTGTTCATCGGTCAGATCCGCGAAGCGCACCACTAGAAGGTTTTGTAACTCTCACGGCAGGTTCTCCCACTGTCCACGAGAGACGTAACCGATCGAGCGATCGGTGATTCCCGTTGGGCTTCGGCCCGCTGACGGGGCGCGCGGTACCTGGTACCGCTTCCGGGAGTGCATTTCTCAACGACTATTTTCGGAGTGTTACGATGGAAATCATGGGTCTCCTCCAGGCCGTTGTGCCGGTTGTTCAGGATCCCAAGGGCCTCGCCATGATCGGCGCCGGCATCGCTGCCGGTGGTGCCGCGATCGGCGCCGGTATGGGCATCGGCCGCATCGGCGGTTCGGCCGTTGAAGGCATGGCGCGTCAGCCGGAAGCCGCGGGTCGCATTCAGACCGCCGCGCTCATCTTGGCCGCCCTCATCGAAGGCGCCGCGCTGTTCGGCGTCGTGATCGGCTACCTGATTCAGGGCAAGATCACGTTCTAACGTGTTCGCGCGTGGGGCGTCCATCGGGGCGCTCCACCGCACTCTCTTCTTCTCGTGGACCCCTCCATGTTCGCTCTTTCCGCTCGCCGTATTGGCGCGCTATCCGCTCTGCTCGCCGTCACCGCGTCTCCGGCTTTTGCGTCGGAGGCCGCCCAAGGTGCAGCGCCGAGCCTGCTCGACCCGAATGTCGGCGTGATGTTCTGGACGCTGATCATCTTCGCGGCCCTGTTCGCTGTTCTCGCAAAGTTCGCCTTCAAGCCCATCTTTGCGGCCGTCGAGTCGCGTGAAAAGGCGCTTGAAGACGCGATCGAAGGCGCCAAGCGCGACCGCGCCGCAGCCGAGTCGATTCTCGCGCAGCAGAAGGCCCATCTCGAAACCGCCCGCGCGGAAGCGCAGCAGATCATCGCTGATAGCCGCGCCACGGCCGAGAAGATGCGCACCGATCTGCTCGTGGTGACGAAGACGCAGCAGGAAGAGATGATCGAGCAGGCTCGCCGCGCCATCGAGGGCGAAAAGGCGGCCGCCATCACCGCCCTGCGCACCGAAGCCATCGACTTGGCCATCGCCGGCGCGTCGCGCGTGATCGAGCAGAATCTCGACTCCACCGGCAATCGCAGGATCGTCGAGAGCTTTTTGGCGTCGCTCGACGGCGCCAAGGGTACGCGCTGATGCCGGCCGGCGTGCAGGGCGAATCGGTCGCCCGTAATTACGCCGAGGCGTTGCTAGCCCTCGCGCGCAAGGCCGAGGACACGACGGGGTGGGGTACGATGTTGCGACAGGTCGCCAACGCGATCGAAACCGACGTTACGCTCTTTCGTTTCCTCGAATCACCGCGCATCGCGGCCGACCAGAAGTCGGCGGTGCTGAGCAAGGCGCTCGGCGATCGGGTGCCGCGCCTGTTCCTGCGCTTCCTGCAGCAGCTGGTGAAGAACCGTCGGCAGATGCTGATCCCGATCATCGCCAATGAGTACGACACGTTGCTCGACGCGTCGGCTGGTATCGTGCATGCGCGGGTGACCGTGGCACGTGAAACGGGTGACGACGAACGCGACGAGATCGGCAAGCGGTTGTCGGCCATCGTCGGCAAGACCGTGGTGCCGCACCTCGCGGTCGATCCGAGCATTCTCGGCGGTATCGTGGTGCGCATCGGCGACACCGTGATGGATGGGTCAGTGCGCCGCAAGCTCGGCCTGCTGCGCCGTCGTCTGGGCGCGTCGCGCGCCTGATTCCGCACTGCGAGTTTCGTGAAGGCCCGGGGCGGCACCGCCGCGCTTATGCTGGCCAGTGCGCTCCAGCTCTCGCCGCGGGTCACCACGGCGCAGCAGGTGGTCCTCCCGAATCAGCAGGCGCTCGCGCCGCGATTCCCGCTGCGCCCGGCGACGACGCCGCCTGGCGGCGACACGATCGGGTATTGGCAGCAGCGGGCCGACTACCAGATGGTGGCTACGCTCGATGAGCGACTCGGTGTACTGACCGCCACCGGCACCCTGCGCTATGTGAACCGCAGCCCCGATGTGCTGCGCGAGCTGTGGGTGCATCAACATCTCAACGCGTTCCGCCCCGGATCGAAGTGGTCTGCCGCCGACGAGCGCGAAGGACGACTGCGCTTTCAGGAACTGCGTGATCCCGACTACGCGTACGAGCGCTTCACCACGCCGCCGCGCGTGAACGGCCAGCCGGTGACGGTCGAGTATCCGTTGGCGCCCGATAGTACGGTGGTGCGTTTCGCGCTGCCAGCGCCGTTGGCGTCCGGGGATTCGATCACGGTGGACTTCGCGTGGACCGCGCGGCCGAGCACGGTGCCGAGACGTCAGGCGCGCCGAGGGCGCAGCTTCGACTTTGCGCAGTGGTATCCCAAAGTGGCGGTCTACGATCGCGACGGCTGGAAGCCGAACGCGTTGGTGCCCGCAGGGGAGTTCTACGGCGAGTTCGGGGCGTTCGACGTCACGCTGGTGTTGCCGGCCGATCAGACGGTGGGCGCCACGGGTGTGCCGGTGAGTGGTGACCCAGGGTACGCGCGCGTGATGGCCGCCGGCAGTGAGCGGCCCCGGTTGGCCGCGCAAGCGTATCGCGAGGTGCCATCGGCGCCGTCGGTGCGTGTGCCGACGGGCTACAAGGCCGTGCGGTTTGTCGCGCGCAACGTGCATCACTTCGCGTGGAGCGCGTCGCCGGGGTATCGCTACGAAGGCACGTCGTACGTGCGCGCGCCGTCGCAGCAGTACCGCTTTCCCATTTGGGACACCGTGTCGGTGCACGTGCTGTATCGGGCCGACGCCGCCGACGATTGCGCGCGGTCGTCGCTGAACGAGGTCGCCGAGAAGGCGTGTATCGATCGCTCGCTCACGCAATGGCAGGGTGGCAAGGCGCTGGCTCAGACGCGCACGGCGCTGCGCTGGCTGGAAGCGCTTTACGGCGACTATCCGTATCCGCAGATCACGGTGGTCAAGCGCATCGACGCGAGTGGTACTGAGTTTCCGATGCTGCTCATGAACGGCGAGGCTTCGATGGGCCTGACGGTGCACGAACTCGGGCATGTGTACAGCTACGGCATTCTGGCCAACAACGAGTGGCAGAGTGGCTGGATGGACGAGGGGTTGTCGTCGTATCAGGAGCTGTTGCAGGCTGGTGACTCGCGCGTGCTGCTGGCCGCACGGCTCGAAATGGCGGGGGATCGCTATCCAACGCAGCCCAGCGATACGGCGCTTCGGAGTCTGCGCGCACGACTCGACTCGATGTCGGGTGAGCAGGCGACCGCGGTACGCGACGGCACGGCGGAGCCGATCGGCACCCGGGCGGATCTTTTTCGCAGCTTCGCCGTGTACAACGCGTCGGTGTACGATCGTGGCCAGTCGATGTTTGAGGCGCTCCACGACGTGCTGGGCGAAGAGTCGTTCCAGCGATTCCTGCGTGAGTACTTCGCGAGGTGGCAGTTCCGCCATGTGGATCGCTGGGCCATGCAGGTGGTCGCGGAACAGGTCGGCGAGCAGAAACTGGGCTGGTTCTTCGACCAGTGGCTGCAGCAGGCGGGGATCATCGATTACGCTCTGCGGGCACCGGTCGTCCGTAAGGAGCTGGTGGGTGGGCGCTCCCGGTGGGTCGTGACCGCGCAGCTCGCGCGGGTCGGTCGGTATCGGCATCCGATGCCGGTGGGTGTCCGGACGGCGGCCGGGTGGACCGTGGTGCGCGCCGACCCCCTCAAGGACACGCAGGTCGTGCAGATCCGGCTTGACGAGGCACCTGATGCGTTGTGGCTTGATCCGTACGGGAGCACCGAGAGTCCCACGGCCCGATTTTATCGATTGGTTCTGCCGTCCCGCTGACGTCAGCAGGAGGGGGACATGATTCGTCTACAATTCTGGAGCGTTGCATGAGTGGTCGCGTCGAAGTCCGGCATGTGCCGAAACCGTGGGGACACGAGACGATCTGGGCACACACCGATCGGTATGTGGGTAAGATCCTGCACATCACCGCCGGCCAGGCACTGTCCGTGCAATACCACGAGCGGAAAGACGAAACCGTCTATCTGCTGTCGGGCGAAATGAAGTACTGGGTGCAGTTGCCGGGTGAAACCGAGCTGCAGGACCAGCGATTGACGACCGGTCAGTCGTTCCGGATCACGCCGGGCACGATCCACTACATGGAAGCCATTACCGATTGCGATGTGCTGGAAGCCAGCACCCCGGAACTGGATGATGTCGTCCGGATCAAGGACCGGTACGGCCGAGAGGGCACCAGCGCTCCCTGACGCTCGCCGCTCGCGGCGGGATCCTCGCAGGATCCTCGCAGGATCCTCAGCACTTCGTACGGCGCCGCCCCTCCCCGAGGACGGCGCCGTTCTGCATCTTCCGTCGATCTGCAGCAGCGCCCGACTCACCCCCGCCACTCGGGACTGAAATCGATATGAAGGTCATCATCCCCCTCGCCGGGAAAGGCACGCGTCTTCGACCGCACACGCACGTCACGCCGAAGCCCATGCTGAAGGTCGCCGGCCGCCCGGTCATGAGCTACGTCATGGATGACGTGCTCAAGCTCGGCAACGTGGAACAGGTGGTCTACATCACTGGCCACTTGAAGGACAAAGTCGAAGCCTACGCACGCACGACCTACGACATCCCGAGCGTGTTCATCGAGCAGGCGGTGCAGGACGGCACGGCGGGCGCGGTGGCCCTGGCGAAGCCGTTCGTCGATCAGCCCGTGCTGATCATCTTCGTCGATACGATCTTCGATGCCGACCTGACCATTCTCAAGGACAGCGACGACGATGGCATCATCTGGACCAAGGAAGTCGAGGACTATCAACGCTTCGGCGTGGTGGTGACCGACGAGCACGGTCACATGACGAAGATCGTGGAGAAACCGAAGGAGCCGATCTCGAAGCGCGCAAACATCGGACTGTACTACATCAAGAACTGGAAGCTGTTGTTCGAAGGCATCGACCACGTCCTCACCACCACGCCCAACAAGGGCGAGTGGTATCTCACGGATGCCTTCCAGTACATGATCGACCACGGCGCCAAGATTAAAGTCGTCGACGTGGCCGGGTGGTACGACGCCGGTCAGCTGGAGACGCTGCTCGATACCAATCGTACGATGCTCGAGAAGGGACGCGCCCGTCGCCCGGAGGCGCTGGGGGAGGGCGCCACGATCGTCGAGCCGGTGTACATCGAAGACGGCTGCACGATCGAGCACGCGACGGTTGGGCCGAACGTGTCGCTTGGTGCAGGCAGCACGGTGCGGCACGCATCGGTGGCGAACGCCGTGATCGGCGAGCACACCGTGATCGAGCATGCACAGCTGCACGACGCCTTCCTCGGTGACCGCGTGGTCGTGACGGGTGTGAAAGGCCGCTTGAATCTGGGTGATGACTCCGAGGTCCGGATGGACGCGTGAACGACGAATCGAACGGCAGCCACGGCGGCGTCTCGCGCCGTGACCTGTTGAGCGGTGCGGCGGCTGCCTTGGCCGCTGCGGCGGTCGCGGGCACGCCGGCGCGCTTGCTGGCGAGTACCGATGATTGGCGTGTCGATCTCACGCCGCCGCGGCTGGCCGGGAACGGCAGCATGCTCGGTGTCCCGTTCGACAAGCATGCCACGGTCCGCATTGCCATCGTGGGCACGGGACTGCGCGGCAGCTCGGTACTCGGCGAACTGCTGGCCATTGAAGGCGTGGAGATCACGGCGCTCGCCGATATCGTACCGGAGAAAGCCCAGCGCGCCGCGGACCGGGTGGTGAAGGCGGGACGCAAGGCGCCGGCACTGTACACGAATGGCGAGCGGGATTTTGAACGCCTCGTGCAGCGTGACGACATCGACTTCGTGTACACCGCCACGCCGTGGCCGTGGCACACACCTGTTGTGCTGGCCGCGATGCGTGCCGGGAAGCACGCCGGCAGCGAAGTGCCCATCGCCCTGTCGGTCGATCAGTGTTGGGAGCTGGTGGACACGTCGGAGAAGATGAAGCGGCATTGCCTGCTCATGGAGAACTGCTGCTACGGCAACAGCGAGCTCACGGTCCTGCGGATGGTGCGTGAGGGCGTGTTCGGTACGTTGTTGCACGCGGAAGCGGCGTATCTGCACGATCTCCGCGAGATCCTGTTCGAGAACAAGGACGAAGGACTCTGGCGTCGTTTCCCGCACACCGAACGCGACACCAACTTCTATCCCACGCACGGACTCGGTCCCGTCGCGCAGTACCTCGGCATTCATCGTGGCGACAAGTTCGAATACGTCGTGTCGATGTCGTCGCCGGAGGCGGGGCTCACCGAATGGCGCGAGCAATCGGAGCCGAAGGACAGTCCGAAGTGGAAGGAGCGCTACAAGGCCGGCGACATGAACACGTCGCTCATCAAGACGGCGAAGGGACGCACGATCTTGCTGCAGCACGATGTCGTGAATCCACGCCCGTACTCGCGGTTGAACAACCTGCAGGGCTCGAAGGCGATCTTCAACGACTATCCCGCCCGCCTCTACATCGACGGTGCGCCCGGTGGTGAGCGGTGGACGCCGCTGGCCGAGTTCCAGGGCAAGTACGAGCATCCGTTGTGGACCGCCGTGGGTGAGATGGCGCGGAAGAATGGCGGCCATGGCGGCATGGACTTCATCATGGCGTACCGGCTCGTGCAGTGTATGCGCGAAGGCCTCGCCCCTGATTTCGACGTGTACGACGCCGCGGCGTGGAGCGTGCCGTACGCGTTGTGCGAGCAGTCGATCAAGAAGGGCAGTGCGCCGGTCAAGTTCCCGGACTTCACCCGTGGTGCGTGGAAGACGTCTACCGCGCCACAGGGACCCAGTACGACATGATCCGTTCGGCCGTCATCATGGCCGGAGGCCTCGGTACCCGTATGCGTCGCACGGACGAGACGGCGACACTCGAGGCCTCGCAAGTGGCGGCCGCCGAATCCGGGATGAAGGGAATGATTCCGATCAAGCGTCCCTTTCTGGAGTACGTCATCTCGGCGCTCGCCGATGCGGGCATCACCGATGTGCTCCTGGTAATCGGCCCGGGCCATGATAGTGTGCGGCGGTATTTCACCGAGGAGGCACCGCCGAGTCGTGTGCGTCTGCGCTTCGCCGTGCAGCCGGCACCGATCGGCACGGCCAACGCCGTGACGGTGGCGGCCGACGCCCTCGGTGATGCGCTCGGTCACGCGCCGTTTCTCGTGCTGAACGCCGACAATTACTACCCGATCCGTGCGTGTCGCGAGTTGGCCGCCGAGGACAGCGCCGGCGTCGTGGCGTTCGATCGCGACGCACTCGTGCGCGAGGGCAATATCGACGCGGAGCGCGTGCGCGCGTTCGCCGTACTCGATGTCAGCGACAACGGCATGCTCCGTGGGATCATTGAAAAGCCTGGAGCGACACTCGATCTCGCCGGTGAGTCGGCGAAATGGGTCGGCATGAACCTGTGGGCGGTGACACCGGCGGTCGTCGACGCTTGCCGTCGCGTGCCGATCTCGTCGCGCGGGGAGTACGAGTTGCCGGAAGCCGTGGGTCTCGCGCTGCGTGAAGGCGTACCCGTTCGTGTGATTCGCATGAGCGCGCCCGTACTCGATCTCTCACGTCGCTCGGATATCGCCGGGGTCGTGGAACGGCTGTCGTCGGTCGAACCGCGTCCGTGATGATCGACGCGTTTCCGCCGCTCAGCGAACTGTTCGTGCGTCGTCGCTTCGACCGCGCCGGGTTTTCACCGCTGGTGGCGAACGCCTACCGCTCGCTTTTGCGCGACGCGCATCAGGTGCTCGACGACGCCGATGTGCCGTCGGACAACCGTCGCGTCTGGATCTTGCCGGGGCGCATCGAAGTGCTCGGCAAGCATGTGGATTATGCCGGTGGACGATCGCTGCTGTGCACGGCGGAGCGCGGCATCGTGCTGGTGGCCCGGCGGCGCGATGATCGCGTTGCGGTGCTGCGCGATGCGCGTCGGCGTGAGTCGGTTTCGATTGCGTTCGATGCGCCGGTCCGGAGCCCGTTACCGTGGTCGGTGTATCCGCGCACGGTGTTACGACGACTCATCGCGAATTTCGGCAGTGCCGTACGTGGCGCCGACATTGCGCTGGCCAGTAATCTCCCGCCGGCGGCCGGCGTGTCGAGTTCGAGCGCGCTGACGGTTGGACTCACGCTCGCCTTCGCGGCACTCTCCGAGCTGCATGCGCTGCCGGCGTGGCTCGCGACGATCACGGATCGTTCGGCGCTGGCGGGGTACATCGGTGCACTCGAGAACGGCGCCGACTTCCGAGAGCTTCCCGGTGAACGCGGCGTGGGCACGATGGGCGGTGCCCAGGATCAAACGGCCATTCTGTGCAGCGAGCCTGAGCGGCTCGAGATGTTTCGTTGGGCGCCGGTCACGTACGAACGATCGGTGCCGTGGCGATCCGACTATGCCTTCGTGATCGGCGTGAGCGGTGTCGTGGCGGCGAAGACCGGAGCGGCCAAGGAGCGATACAATCGCGCCGCGCGCACCGCGCACCGACTGGTCGACTCCTGGAATCTCCACGGGGGCGCCCTCGCGGTCACACCGGCGCGCACGCTGCGTGAAGCCTTCGAGGCCGCGTCCGACGGACCCGTTTCGCAGGTGCCGTCGGTGCTCGCCGACGCCGCGCGCGCTGGCGCCGACCAGGAGTTCACCGCGACTCATCTCATCGCGCGACTCGAGCAGTTCTTCGACGAGACCTTCGTGATCGTCCCGCACGCGGCTGATGCGTTGGCAAACGGTGACCTGAAGCAGTTCGGGTCGCTGGTCGATCGGTCGCAAGGCGGTGCCGAGCGGGCGCTCGAAAATCAGATCGCGGAGACGGTGCATCTGGCGCGATATGCGCGCGACCTCGGTGCGCACGCGGCCAGTGCCTTCGGCGCCGGCTTCGGCGGCAGCGTGTGGGCGATGGTGCAGGCGGCCGACGCCGAGCGATTCGCTTCCCGCTGGCGCGACCGGTATCTGCGCGCGCATGGCTCGGCGTCGCATCGCGCCCTGTTTTTCCCGACGCACCCAAGTGCGCCTGCGTTCGAAGTGGTGGACGACGATACGGAGCGCGGACGGTAACGCGGATGACCCGGCGTAGCGTCGCCGGTGGGTCGGTGACATGGCCGCTACGTAGCCCCAAGGTCGTAGTCGGCCCGCACGCGCACACGCCCTATCTTCCGAGCGCCGAGTTGTTCTCCTCTCCCAATCTCGAGGGCTGCGCTTCATGTCGTGTGCTACGTCGCCGGACATGTGTCAGGCGATCCTGCGCAGCTACCCCGCGGGTCTCGTCTTCCTGCGCGACCGCGATCTTCGACTTATTCTGGTGGACGGGCGGGCGATGCGAGCGGCCGGCATGGACCCGGAGGGCATGATGGGGAAGCTTGTCGCCGACGCCTGGCCCACTGAGACCGTGGCGATGGTGCCGCCACAGCTTCACGCGGCCCTTGGTGGGCAGGAGAGTGCCCAGGAGATCCCGTTCGTGGCAGGCGCTGGCGCATTCGGATGTTGCCGGTCGCGGACGAATATGGTGAGGACACCTGGTCCCTCGCCCATGCACGCGATGTGACGAAGCGACGGGACGCCGAGGAGGCACTGGCGGCGAGCGAGCAGCGTGTGGCACGCATCATCAACGAACTCACCGGCCCGGTATTGTTGATGGATGTCGACATGATGGCGCCCGAGTTCGTGAATGCAGAGTTCTGCCGACTGCTGGGATACACGGCGGACGAAATCGTCAGGCCTTCGAAGCGCTGGAAGATTCAGCGCGGCGGTTACGCGAGGCACAGCAAGTGGGTCGCATGGGGAGCTGGGAGTGGACTCCGGCAACCGGCGCGATGTCGTGGTCGAGCGAGATGCATCGCATTTGGGGGCGTCCCGAATCGGACGGCCCACCGAGTAACCATCAATTTTTGGATTCGATCCCGGAGCCCGATCGGACTGCTCTGACGGATCTGCTGCGCCGTACGATCACGGAGGGCGGCGAGCCGTTCCGCCTCGAGCATCGACTCACACGCGCCGATGGGCGTCCCACGATCGTCACCGGCACTTCGCAGGATGTGACCGAGCTCAAAGTGGCGCTGGAAGCGGCCCAGACGTCGGAAGAGCGGCATCGCCTGGCCGCCGCGGTCACGAACGATGTGCTTTACGACTCACGCGGACGGGCCGGTCGTGCGGCTGATCGGTTCGATCACCGACGAAACATCTCGCCGCGCGTTGGATTCTCGTCTACCGCTGCCCGTCGGTCGCGCGCTCTGGTTCGACAGATTCTGACCTTCAGCCGGAAGGACGATGCACGGCGCGAGACTGTGCGCGTGGTGCCGCTGATCGAAGCGACGATGCGGTTGGTACGCGCCACCGTCCCCGCCACCATCTCGATGGATATCGACATCGAGGCGGAGAGCGATACTGCAGTGCTTGGTGATCCGTCACTCTTGCAACAGTCGCTGCTCAACCTGTGCGTCAACGCGGCACATGCGATGCGAGGCACGCCGAACCCACGTCTCGAGATCACGCCGCGAGCCGTCCAGCTCTCCGAGGCGGAGGCGGCGCTGCGCGGTGTCACGCCCGGCCCCTTTGCTCGCCGCACGGTGAAAAATCGTGGGCATGGCATCCCGACCGACATTCTCGATCGCGTGTTGGAGCCGTTCTTCACCACCAAATCGGTCGGTGAAGGCACCGGCCTCGGACCGTCCTCACGCGCACCCTCGCGCGCGCTGGTCATCTTCCGGTCGCCGCCGCGACGCCCGACGACGCGCTGACGCTCCTCGCCGATCCTGAGTTCGGGCTCGATGTCCTGCTCACCGACCAGACCATGCCGGGCATGACCGGGGTGCAGCTGGCGGTGCGTGCGCGTGCGTTCCGGCCCACGCTGCGCATGGTCCTGATGACGGGTTACAGCAGCGATCTGACGCCGGAACTGCTGGCGACGAGTGGCGTGTCTTGTTTGCTCGAGAAACCGATCGATCCCGAGCTGCTGATGGCAGCGATCCGAGAGTGAGTCGCGGGGCGAGGGGACGTTAGCGCGAGAGCGTCTTGGCAGTGCCCAGCGCAACGATCAGCCGTATCGCACGCTCGAGTCCGATCTCACTGTCGGCGTCGTCGTACCACTCGTCCGCCGTATGTGCGGCGCTGCCGGTACCACCAGCACCGATCGCGATGGCCGGGATACCGCGAGCGAGGGGGACGTTGGCATCGGTCGACGCCGAGGCGGACTGCGGTGTGCGACCCACGGCGCGGGTCGCCGACGCGGCGGCCAGGACAAGGGGATGCCGGTCGTCGATCATGCCCGCCGGCCGGTCGCCGAGGGTGGTGATGCTGTAGTGCAGCGCCTGCGTCGGATCGCGGGCGGATTCGTCGCGCACGACGCGCTGCACGACGCGCTCCAGTTCGTCGCGCATCGTGCGCAGCCGCGCCGAATCCAACGAGCGCATGTCGATATCGATCCAGGCCTGCATCGGCACGCCCGTCAGATGTTCGCCACCGTGCATGCGGGTGACGACGACCACGCCAGAGGGGCGCGAGGCGTCGGCGAGACGGGCGATGGCCGCAATACAGGCGCCGGCGGCATGCACGGGGTTGGGCGTGTCGGCATTGGCCCAACTGTGTCCGCCCACGCCGCCGAACCTGATGCGACATCGTCGTGAGCCCACGGCGTGGTGCACGATGGTACGGTCCCCGGGGCCATCGATCGCGACGGCAGCGACCGGTGCGAGACCGCGCTCGGCGGCGTCGTCGAACCACTGGGTGGCGCCGCGAAGATTGCCTTCACCTTCTTCGCCAACGGTGAGGACCAGTTCGATCGGCCGCTGCAATCGGGCACGCACCTCAGCATGCTGGAGCACGCGCGCCAGCACCGACATGGCCGCCAGCCCGCGTCCGTTGTCACCGATACCGGGGCAGTGCACGCGTGTGCCCTCGCGCCGCACACTCAGCGACTGGTCGGCGTCGAACACGGTGTCGAGATGCGCCAGGCAGACCAGCGGACGCCGCTCGCGGACTGCGGCCGGCGACGTGGGGAGTATCCGCGTGATCACGTTCCCCGCACGATCCTGCCCAACCGCGTGGCCGCAGCTTTTCCAGTCCTGTTGCAGCAGCGCCGCGCGGTCGCTTTCGTTCCCCGTCGGGGCCGCGGTGCGGGCAATCGCGATCTGTCGGTCGAGCACCCAGGCGCGCCGTTCGCGCCACGTGGTCAGCAGTGGCGTCAGCCAGCTTTTTCCGGAGTCCGTCGTGGTCATCGCATGAGCTCCATCCTGCCGGACCGGAACACGAGCGCGACGACGACCGCGACGGCGATTCGCTGGATGCCGGCGCGCAACGTGCTCGCCCTCGCCGCCGTGAGTTTTCTCACCGACGCGTCGAGTGAAATCATCGCGCCGCTCCTGCCGCTATTTCTGGTGGGCACGTTGGGCGCGACGGTGAGCATGGTGGGCGTGATCGAGGGGGGTGCTGAGGCGGTGGCATCGCTGCTCAAGCTGGCCAGTGGATGGTGGTCAGATCGGGTGTCCCGCCGCAAGCCGTTGATCGTGGCCGGCTACACGATCGCGTCGCTGGTACGTCCGTTGGTGGCGATGGCCCAGAGTGCGTCGCAAGTCCTGGCCATCCGCTTGGTAGACCGGGTGGGTAAGGGCATTCGCGGCGCCCCGCGTGACGCCTTACTGGCCGCGTCCACGCCGGTGGAGTTTCGCGGGCGGGCGTTCGGCTTCCACCGGGCGGCGGACCACGCCGGTGCGGTGGTCGGCCCGCTGATCGCGCTCGCCTGTCTGCAGTGGTTCGGGATGCCGGTCCGTCAGGTGTTCTGGGTGGCCGCCATCCCCGGGGCGCTGGCCGTGATGGTGGCGATCGCGTTCGTCCGAGAGCAACGCGACGACGCGGTGCCCGTGCCAATCGTATCAGCGCCAGTCGCGACAGCGCCAGTCGTTTCGGGAACCGGTTCCGCAGCCGCGTTGCCGCGGTCGTTCTGGGTTACGATGCTTCCCATTCTCATCTTCACGTTGGGCAATTCCACCGACGCCTTTCTGCTGCTGCGAGCGTCGCAGTTGGGGGTGCCCACGGCGCTGATTCCGCTGGTCTGGGTGCTGCTGCACCTGGTGAAGAGCGCCTCCAGCACACCGGCGGGCGCGTTGTCGGACCGCGTGGGCCGGCGCCCGTTGATTGTGGCCGGCTGGTTGCTCTACGCGGCCGTCTACGCCGGTTTCTCAGTGGCGACCGACCCGTGGCACGCCTGGGCTCTCTTCGGCGTGTACGGCGTCGTGTTCGGCCTCACGGAAGGCACCGAGAAGGCGCTCGTGGCCGACCTCGTCCCGGCACTGCGTCGGGGCACCGCGTTTGGCTGGTATCAGGCCACGGTCGGTGTCGCGGCACTGCCGGCGAGCATCGTGTTTGGTGCCGTGTGGGACGCCTACGGGTCGCCGGTCGCCTTCGGGATGGGGGCGGCGCTCGCCGTCGTGGCCGCGGTGATCATGTCGCTGGTCGTCCTCACTCCGCCCGAAGCGTAACGGTCAGCAGCAGCGCGAGCCGGGTTGTTTGTATCGGTCTACCAGGCGCTGCTGCTCGAACGCCCGCGCATCGAGCGGCGTGCAGCCGGGATGCTTGCGCTGCATGTGCGCCAGATAGGTCTCGTAGTCGGGCGCGCCGATGATCCGATGCACGGTCGCGATCCAACGACGCATCCTGACCTTCCACGGCGTGTGCTTCGCGGTGTGTGACATGGCGTGACGATGGGATGCACCGGTGTGACACGAGGGTGACCTCGGTCATGCTGGCTCGTAGGGTGGGTGAGCGCCCGACGTCGGGACGGTCGGCGCGCGGCCTGTTCGTAAGTTCGTTGGTGACCCGCCTTTTCGCGAGAGCTCGAGCCCCGCTATGTCCCTGCCGACGTCGATGACGACGAGTCGCCTCCTGATGCTATCCCTGCTCACGGTCTCGGGTGTGGTGGTCTCGGCCACGGCGGCCAGCGTGTACGCGGCGGGAGACGCCGCCCGTCGGCTCCCCCCCGGTGCGCGAGTGGCGGGACGCATCGACCCGCTCACACCCGCGCTGCTCGTCGAGGCCGCCGACACGACGCGGCCGGCGGCGACCCGCGTGAAGCTGCTCGACGCGATCACCGATGGCGCCTGCTTCAGTACCCGCGAAATGCTGTTCGGCGCATCGGCCAACCGGCACGCCGCCCTCGATCGCGCCATCGACGCCATGCCTGGAATTCCGGATGCGCCGACTCTCCGCCAGCAGCTCCATCAGCGATTGGACGTATTCACCAACGGCCCGTTGCCGCCGAGCGCGGCCTCCAGCGTAGCAGACGACGCCATGCTGCGCTGGCTGTTGCCGCGCACCATCGAAGCACGCGTCGACTACTGTCGCACGATGCGCTGACGAAAAGCGGGGGCGACGGCAGATGCCGTCGCCCCCGCTTTTCGTCGGGTGGATCGCGAATCGACCGTCGACAGCCGCTTATGCGTCCACGAGCTGCGTGCGCACGTACGGTGTCTCGCTCGAGATCGCCGCCTTGCTGCCGTTCATCACCTTCACCCACTCGATGATGGACGCGGTCAGAATCACGACCACTGACACGAGGAAAAATCCGGCCACGGCCGCATCGAGGCGGTCGTTGAAGATCATGCGCTGCGCCGCTGCGAGCGACTTGATGTTCGCCGGGAGCGTGCCCGAGGCGATCTGGCTTTCGACCAGGCGCGCGTGCGACAGAAAGCCAAGCTTCGGATCGCTCGAGAAGATCTTCAGCAGCCCCGCCGACGCAGTCACGATCACCAGCCACACGAGTGGAATGATGGTGACGAACGCGTACTTCGCCTTGCCCATCTTCACGATCACCGTCGTCCCGACACACAGCGCCACCGTGGCCAACAGCTGATTCGAGATACCGAACAGCGGCCACAATGAGTTGATGCCGCCCAGGGGATCGGTAACGCCCTGATACAGGAAGTACCCCCACATCGACACGAACAACGCAGAGCAGAGGACCACCGCCGGGTACCAGGAGACGCGACCGAGTGGCTTGTACACGTTGCCGAGGAGATCCTGCAGCATGAAGCGGCCCACGCGCGTGCCGGCGTCGAGCGTGGTCAAAATGAACAGCGCTTCGAACATGATGGCGAAATGGTACCACAGCGACATCGCCGCTTCGCCCCCAAGGGCGCGCGAGAACAGGTGCGCCATGCCGACGGCGAGGCTGGGCGCGCCGCCCGTGCGGGACAGCAGCGAATTCTCGCCGACCTGCCGGGCCAGCGTTTCGAGATCCGCAGCGGAGATCGTCTTGAACAACGCCCAACCGTTGATCGTATCGGCCGCGCTGATCGCGGTGGTGCCGATCACTGCGGCCGGTGAGTTGATCGCGAAGTAGATGCCCGGCGTGAGCACACAGGCGGCGATGAGGGCCATCGTGGCCACCAACGACTCGGTGAGCATCGAGCCGTAGCCGATCAGACGCGCATCCGGCTCACGACGCAGCAGTTTGGGCGTCGTCCCCGACGAGATCAGCGCATGGAAGCCCGAGATGGCGCCGCACGCGATCGTGACGAACACGAACGGGAACAGCTTGCCGGAGAACACCGGACCGGTGCCGTCGATGAACTTCGTGACCGGCGGCATCTCCATGTCCGGCATGACCACGATGATACCGACGCCAAGCGCCAGCACCACGCCGATCTTCACGAACGCCGAGAGGTAGTCACGCGGCGCCAGCAGCATCCACACCGGGAGCACCGAGGCGAAGAAGCCGTACACCATGATCGACAGCGATAGCGTCACGCCGCTGAGCGTGAACACCGGCGCCCAGGTGGCCGACTCCGAGACCCACTTGCCCGCGTACAGCGAGAGGAACAGCAGCACCAAGCCGCCGGCGGTCGCTTCGAGCACGCGACCCGGACGGATCCAGCGCAGATACACGCCCATCAACATGGCGATCGGAATCGACAGACCGATGGTGACGGTTCCCCACGGGCTGTCGCGCAGCGCATTCACGACGACCAGCGCCAGCACCGAGATCAGGATGATCATGATGCCGAGGATCGAGACGAGCGCCGTGGCACCGGCCACCGTGCCGATCTCCTCCTTCGCCATCTGTCCCAACGACTTGCCGTCTCGGCGAACCGAGGCGCAGAGAATGACGAAGTCCTGTACGGCTCCACCCAGCACCACACCGACCAGAATCCAGAGCGCTCCTGGGAGAAAGCCGAACTGCGCCGCCAGCGTGGGGCCGACCAGCGGGCCGGGGCCGGCGATGGCCGCGAAATGGTGGCCAAACACAATCCACTTGTTGGTCGGCACATAGTCGCGACCGTCGTCGAGACGCTCGGCCGGGGTCGCCCGGGTGGCGTCGAGCCCGAAAATGTCCTCCGCGATAAACCTGCTGTAAAACCGGTAGGCGATGAGGTAGGTGCAGACCGCCGCGGTGAGCAACCACGCGGCGCTGATCGTCTCACCCTTGTTCAGGGCGACAGTGGCGAGGGCACCAGCGCCGAGCACGGCGATGGCGATCCACGGGACCTGTTTGAGCAGGCCGGAGGTAGGGGAGGCGGAGGACATGGCATACGGTGTACGCTCTGGTACATGCCGCTGTCAATGAAGGACCGCGCAAAATCCGGAAAACAGGGGCAGGGCGTGCGCTACTCTGGACGTGCCGTCGTCCGATCGGTGGCATTCCAGCACCCGACTTCACCTCCCACCCCCGCCTGACGATCTTATTCGAATGGCTACTCCCGTAACGCTCATCCCCGGCGACGGCATCGGACCGTCCATCGCCGACGCCACCGTTCGCATCCTGGCTGCCGCTGGCGCCGACGTCGAATGGGACCGTCAGGTCGCCGGCATGGCCGGCGTGGCGCGCTGGAACGATCCGATCCCCGACGCCACCCTCGACTCGATCAAGCGCACCCGCGTCGCCCTCAAGGGCCCGCTCGAGACTCCGGTCGGCGACGGCTTCCGCTCCATCAACGTCGCCCTCCGGAAGACGTTCGACCTGTACGCCAACGTCCGCCCCGCCCACACGATCGTGCCGGGCCGCTTCGACAATGTCGACATCGTGCTGGTGCGCGAGAACACCGAAGGGCTGTACATCGGTGTCGAGCACTACGTGAAGATCGGCGACGATCCGAAAGCGGCCGCAGAATCGGTGGCGATCATTACGCGGTACGGATCCGAGCGCATCGTGCGCTATGCGTTCGACTACGCGATTGCACACAATCGCAAGAAGGTCACGCTCGTCCACAAGGCGAACATCCTCAAGTTTTCACAGGGGTTGTTTCTGGATGTCGGCCGCATGATCGCCCGTGAGTACGAGGGGCGCGTGCAGTTCGAGGAGCGCATCATCGACGCCATGGCGATGCACCTCGTGATGCGCCCTGAGCAATTCGATGTGGTCGTCACCACCAACCTTTTCGGGGACATTCTCTCCGACGAAATTTCGGGTCTCGTGGGCGGGCTCGGACTCGCGCCGGGCGCCAACTTCGGCACGAACACGGCGATCTTCGAAGCCGTGCACGGTACGGCGCCCGATATCGCCGGCAAGAACATCGCGAACCCTGGCGCCCTGGTGCTCGCGGCGTGCATGATGCTGGATCATATCGGCGATCGCGGTCGCGCCGATCATATCCGGCGCGCCTTCGAAAGCACCATTCGTGATGGGGCTGTGCTCACGCGCGACCTCGGCGGTACGTCGACCACCGACGAGTTCACCGACGCGGTGATCGCGCGCCTTGGCTGATCTGTCGGCAGACGGCAGCTCGAACGCGGCACCGGTGCGTGTCCTGCACATCTCGGATATTCACTGCGGACGCCCGTTTGTGGCGGCACACGTGGCCGCCGCGCTCGAGGTGGCGGCCGCGTCGCGTTTCAACGCGATCGTGATCTCCGGCGACTTTTCGCAGCGCGCCCGCATTCATGAATTTGAGCGTGCTCGCGAGCTTCTCGACCAGTTCCGCGCCCTCGCGCCGACGATCGAAGTGCCGGGCAATCACGACACGGCCTGGTGGAGCGCGCCATTCGGCTGGGGGGACGCCAGTCGGCTGCACGAGCGCTACACGCAGTACATCAATCCGCTGCTCGAGCCGGTGGTGCGAGTGCCGGGTGTGTCCATGGTTGGACTCAACTCGGCGGCCGGCATGTTACCTCAGGCGGTCACGTGGTATCCGCGCGACTGGCGCGTGAAGGGAGGATTGACCACTGCGCAGTTCGACCGGGCGGCACGCGAACTCGCCGCCAGTCCCTCCGGCGATCTACGCCTGCTCGTGGTGCACCACAACGTGGTGCGCGGGCACCTGTCGCACCGCTGGGGATTGAAGCAGCCGGAACCGGCGCTCGATCGCATCGCCGCCATGTCGGTCGACGTGGTGTGCACGGGGCACGATCACGAGGAGCGAATCGACGTCGTGCAGCGCACGACTGGACGATTCATCGTGAGCGGCGCGAACACGCTGTCGAACCGCATGCGAAAGAAACGTCCGTCGGCGCTGAATGTGATCGAGGCGACGGCCACGCAGGTGACCGTGCGCGCTTGGGGGTACCACGAGGGCGCGTTCGTGCCGGGGCCGATGTCCGCGACGCTCGACCGTCGCTAGGACGCCATGTCCACCACGTCACGGTCGGCACATTCTTCGAGTCGCCGCCTGGTGATGGAGCGCGTCTACTTCAAGAGCCTCTACACCCAACATCCCGACAGACACATTGTGGAACTGGCTACCACGGGCTCAGGCTTCCTGATCGACGAGCCGGTGAGCACCACCGGCGCGACGCTGCGGCTGCCGCCCTGGCTCGAGGAGCATCGCGAGCAGATCGAGACGCACATCGAGTCGATCGACCGTGCCCCGTGGCCGTTCGATAAATTCGACGCCGATCGCGGGATGCTCTCGCACTCCGGCTGGTCGCTGCCGATTCCCGAGACGATGGAGGCGAGTTCGTGAACCGCAACATGGGTACGCCAGCGGGTCCGCACGCCGGGATACCGCCGCTGGTGGCCGGCACGCCGCTCGATGTGGCGTCGTACGCGCTCGTGCTGCTGCACGGGCGCGGTGGCAGCGCCGAGGGGATGCTGCCGATCGCCAAGGCCGCGAAGGCATCCGATGCCGGCTTGGTGGCGCCAGTGGCCGTGGGAAACAGTTGGTATCCGAAGCGGTTTCTCGATCCTCGGGAGCTGAACGAGCCGTGGCTGAATAGCGCGCTGGCCTCGATCGGCGCGGCCGTCGATCAGGTCCGTGCGGCTGGGATCCCGAGTGAGCGCATCATTCTGGTCGGCTTCTCGCAGGGCGCGTGTCTGACGCTCGAATACGCGACGATGGCGGCGGCCACGTCGGTGCGCTTCGGCGGGGTGGCGGCGTTGGCGGGCGGATTGATCGGGGATCCGCGGGTGCCGCGCGCCGATCACGGGTCACTGGAAGGCACGCCGGTGCTGCTTGCCTGCGGCGATGCCGACGGGCATATCCCTGAGGCGATCGTGCGGTCGTCGGCCAGCGTCTTCCGTGCGCTCGGAGCGACGGTCGATCTGCGGATCTATCCCGGAATCGGTCACGACATCGTGGCTGACGAGATCGACGCGCTCGCCGAAATGGTCAACACGTTGCGCGGACCCCAGCAGGGGGCGCATCTTCCGCCCCGATGAGTAGCCGGCACACGCAATTGGGTTTTGACTTCTTCGACGCGGCGCCGGCCGCGTCGGTCTCGCCGTTGCCGGCGGCGACGCCGGTGTTCACGCTCGCTGCAGCTCCAACCGCCGCACCAGCAGCGTCGCCGTCGTTCACGCAGTCGGTGACCACCACGGTGTCGCAGCTGTTCACGCAGCTGTTTTCTCCGGTGCTCACACCCGCCTTCGTGCCCGCGCCGCAGAAGCCGGTGGCCGACGACACGCGTCCGGCACGTGGTCGCACGGCCGTGCGTGCCCGCACGGCGGTGCTCTTCTCACGTCTTGAAGATCTCGGGCTGCGCGGCGTCGATGCGCTGGTGCTGATGCGCACGCGCACCGTGATGGTGTCGCTGATCGGTCGCACGTTGCGCATCCACGAAGGCTACGCCGAAGCGCCGGAATCGGTGTTGCGCGCGATCATCGCGTTCGCGACCGCGCGCAACAAGACGGAGCGCATCACAGCGCGCGAAGCGATTCTCGCTTTCGATGTGGAGCGTGGTCCGTCGGTTCGTCGACAGGAACCGGCGCGTCCCGGTGACGTGGCCATGATCGCGCAGCTCATGGAAGCGCATCGTGAGCTGAATGCGACGTGGTTCAACGGCGCGCTCTCGGCCATTCCCCTGCGATTGTCGGGGCGCATGGCCACCCGACTCGGCCACTACGATCCCGGCTCGCGCCACACGCCGCCCGAGATCGTGATGTCACGCACGCACATCACGCGGCACGGCTGGCGCGAAGCGATGCACACCCTGCTGCATGAGATGGTGCACCAATGGCAGCATGAAACCGGTCAGCCGGTGGATCACGGCGCCGCCTTCCGACAGAAAGCGCGCGACGTGGGTATTACCCCCGCCGCGCGCCGTGACGTCACACCGCTCGAGAAGCGACGCAAAGCGACCGGGTGAACTGCGCCTATGGCGCCGTCACTACCACGGTGATCGCGCTTACGTAGTTCGCTGCACCGCTCGACGTGCCGGTTATCGGCAGCACGTACACGCCGGCCGGTGTGGCCGCGGTGGTCGCTACGGTGATCGCCACCGACGTACCGGACGCAGGATTCGGCGTGAAGGTGACCGTCATGCCCGTCGGAGCACCCGTGCTTGCCAGTTGCACGTTCCCGGCGAAGCTACTCTGACGCGACACCGTGATGGCGCTGGCCACCGACTGTCCGACCTGAACGGTCAACGCGGCCGGCGAGGTGAAGAAGCCGAAGCCGGCCGTAGCTGACGGGGCAACAGTGAAGGCGATGGTTTGCGTCTGTGCGCCCACGCCAGTGCCCGCACCACGAATCGTGATCGTGCTGAGTCCCGCCGTGGCCGTACTGGCGACGCTGAGCGTGAGTGTGGTCACGCGACTGTTGCCGGCTATCGTCGCCGGCGCGAACGCCGCCGTGACGCCCGTGGGAAGCGCCTCGGCCGAGAGCGTGACATCGCCGGTGAACGTGCCGATACGATTGATCACGACTGGAATCGTGGTGGCGGCGCCCTGTGCCGCAATCGCCGTGGTCGCGCTGGCCGACAGGGTCAGCCCATTGCTGGACACCGTGAGCGGCAAGGTGGCGGTGCCGGCGGTCACGTTGCTGCCAGTGGCGCGCACGGTGATTGTGCTCGTCGCCGCTGTGGCGGTGCTGGCGGCGGTGAGCGTGAGCACGCTGGCCGTGGTCGAGCCGTCCACCGAGGCCGGAGCGAATGTCGCGGTAACGCCGGTCGGCAGGTTCTCTGCCGTAAGGTTCACGGAGCCCGTGAATCCTCCACCGCGGGTCAGGGTGACCGGTACGGTGGTGGTGCCGCCGACCACGATGGCCGAGGCCGTCTGGCCAAGGGTGACGCCGAGGATACCGGTCGGATTGACGATGTCATCGTCGGAACAGGCGGCGGTGAATACGGCCGCGGTGAGAAGGAACGGTAACCATGCTTTCATCGCATCGTCTCGCTTGTGCAGGCTTGAGAAGAACTCCGCGCACGATCGCGCGGCCACGTGCGAGCCATGCAAAGCAAGTGTCGGTCCTGCATCCGTCGTGTCAGTGATGGCGAACACACCCGGTGCATTGTTCGCACATGTCGCGACAAAAAAACGGGAGCCGCGCAGATCGCGCGACTCCCGTTGTCATTTGCCAAGCGGCAGTACTTACGGCGTGATCGTGCCGAGTCGCGCCGCCGTTCTGAACGACGTGCCTTCACTGATCGAGGTGGCGAGATTCAGACCTCCGATCGCGTTCGCCGTCCAGTCCGTGGAAAGTCCTGCGCGAAGTCCCCAGTTGTTGTCAAAGCCTGAAACGCCACTGAAGTCCGGCAGATCGAGGTCGAAACCAGCGCCGGCACCGAGGTAGCCACGCGACGCATCAACCGTCCAGGACCGAACCCCGCCGGCAGACTGGTTGTACGTTATGCCGATCGCTTCCCCGTAGTCGGCCTGCCACGTGCCGACGGTGCGCAGCCGGGCATACGGAGCCGTGGCCGACACCGTGACCGTCGGCATTGTGAGTGACGGTCCGAGCGTCAGCGTTCGGCTCCCCAATTCACGATTGTACTGCGTCGCGATTCGAAACTGCGACGCGGATGAGCCGCTGAGCGTCGTGGCGAGCGCGATCTGAACATGGAAGTCGCCGGCCCGCGTACGGGCGAGAGGGACGCCGTATAGCGGGTACGGCGAGGCGCCGCCGAACAACGAACCGAACGAGAATCCAGAGAATGTTCCGCTCGAGCTCTGGAAGTTCGCATACACTTGCGTGACGTCGCCGTTGGTGTTGTTCACCGTGAGCTGCCCGGTGGCGACCGCGAACGATTCGGCGCCGTTGAAATCGATCACGGGAATGGCACTGTTGGCTGCATAGTTCACGTCGCGCCGAAGCACTGCGCGATCGGCCACGATGGCCACCGTGCTACCCGCAACCGTCTGCGTGGTACGGAACGCCAGCAGATCGGTGGCGCCGTCATCGGCGGTGAGTGAGAACGCCGTGGTCGGAAACGCGGCCTGGGCGAACGAACTGCCGACGTTCACCGATCCCGTCTGCCCAGCGCTCAGGCCTGAGAACGAACCGGTCAGCGGCTTGGTCGCACGGTTGTCCGCGCACTCGCTCACCGCGCGCTGTGTGAGTTCGGTCCTGGTGTAGTAATTCACGCTCACCTGTGCCACACCGCCCGCGAGCGGTTGCGCGTACGCCACGCCACCAACGGCGTTGTTGATGGTAAACGAATACGTCTGATTCGCGCCGGCAGTAACCCGCGTCCACGCACCGGTGTTTCCGTCACGGAATGCGAACCACAGCGGGAATCGAGCCGTCTCACAGAATTGCCAGTTCACGTTCCCCGTACCACCACCCGGCGCGGTCACCGTAAGCACTACGTTCGCCGTCACGTTGGCCAGGCCCGCCGTGGTACCGGTGATGACGCCGGTATAGTTGCCGGGGGCAACCGTACCGCCCACTCCGAGCGTAAGCGTCGATGTCACGCCCGACACGGCCGATGGATTGAACGACGTCGACACACCGACAGGCAAGCCGGTCACTGCAAGGTTCACCGTACCCGCGAACCCCGCGCCGCGCGTCAGCGTAACCGTGCTCGTGCCGTTCGTGCCTTGCTGCGCGGTGACGGTGGTCGCCGCCATCGTGTACGTCGGCGCCGCCGTTACGGTGAGATTGACCATCGCCGTTTGCGCGGTCACACCCGTTCCGGATGCCGTGACGGTCACTGCCGCCGCGCCAAGCGTGGCGCCCGTCGTCGACGTCAACGTGAGCGTACTGGTGAGCGTGGCGCCGGTGAGCGTGGCCGGGGCAAAGCCCGCGGTGACGCCGGCCGGGAGTCCCGTGGCCGCCAGCGCGACGTCCGCCGCGTAGCCGCCCACACGGGTGATCGTCACGGCGGTCGTGACGGCGCTACCGGCCGCAACCGAGACGGCCGCCGGCGTGGCCGACACCGTGATCGCCGGTGCCGCCGCAACGGTCACCGCAACCGTGGTCGTCGCCGCGGTCACCCCGGTCCCGGTACCGCGTACCGTGAGATTGTAGATGCCGGGCAGCGCCGCTCCGGTGGTCGCGATCGTGAGTGTGCTGCTGGTGCCCGCCGCCAATACGGGATTGGCCGAGAAGCTGCCGCTCACACCCGCCGGTGCACCGTCAATCGCCAGCGTCACATCACCGGCGAAGCCACCGGTACGCGACACCCCGATCGCCGTCGTGCCGTTCCCGCCCGCTACGATGCTGACCGCGGCCGGTGTGGAGGTCAGCGAGATGGCCGGCGTCGCCGCCGCCGTGAGGGTGAGGGCTAGCGATGCGGTCTGGGTCGTCACACCAGTACCGGAGGCGCTGATCGTGACCGTGCTGACACCGGGCGCCGCGCTGCCCGCAACGACCAAACTGAGCGTGCTCGTGGTCGAGCCCGCGGCGATGGTCGCCGGCGTAAACGTGGGCGTGACACCGGTGGGAAGACCAGTCACGGCGAGCGTCACCGCCTCGGCAAACCCATTCGAACGCGTAATGGTGATCGGCACCGTCGCTGATCCACCAACCGTGATCGTGCTCGCGCCGCTGCCGGCCGTGAGCGTCACCGCAGGCGTCGGAATCGTGAGGGCATAGGTCGTCGTGGCGGCCGTGACGCCGCTACCGGCTGCGCGCACGGTAATGGTGCTCGTGCCCGCTGCCGCCGTCGTAGCCACCGAGAACACCGCCGTCGCGCTGTTTGCCGTGCCGGTCAGCTGCGCCGGCGTAAACGCGGCCGTCACACCCGTCGGCAGGTTCTCTGCCGTCAGCGACACCAAGCCGGTGTAGTTACCAACGCGGCTCACCGTCACGGTCGTGTTGCCGGACGCCCCTCGCGCCACAGTCCCCGACGCGGACGAAAGCTGCACGCCAATGCTTTGCACCGGCGGCGGCGGCGGCGTGGTGCCGCCATCGCCGGAACAAGCCGATACGGCCAACCCCAGTGCTGCGGTAGATAAAAACGACGTCCAGCGTGGCATGGTGTTCTCATAAAGGAAAAAAACATCGGTTAGGAACAAGGGAAACGACGTCCGGCTTGCATTCATGTCAACCAAGCGCGGCCATCCGGCCCTCTTCACCTCGCAACGCACTAGATTTCCCTCGTTACTCTCCGCTCCTCCAGCTGAAAGGCTCCCGAAATGTCGACTGATCTCCTGTCCGTGAGCGCGATCCCCGCGCTGCCCTCCGTCGAGCTCAAGGCGCACCCCGCCGATCTGTTCAACATCGATGCCGCGCTCACCGAAGAAGAGCGCTCCATCCGTGACACGATCCGCAAGTTCGTCGACGAACGCGTGCTGCCGATCATCGGCGACTGCTACGTGCAGGGCCGCTTTCCCGACGAGTTGGTGACCGAGATGGCCGAACTCGGCGTACTCGGCGCGAACCTCCCGGAGGAGTACGGCTGTGCCGGTCTCTCCAGCGTTGCCTATGGGCTGATCATGCAGGAGCTCGAGCGCGGAGATTCCGGTATCCGGTCGTTCGCGTCGGTGCAGGGCGCGCTGGTTATGTATCCGATCTTCGCTTTCGGCTCCGAGGCGCAGAAGCAACACTATCTGCCCAAGCTCGCGAAGGCGGAGATGATCGGCTGCTTCGGACTCACGGAAGCCGACTACGGGTCGAATCCGTCGGGGATGATCACCCGCGCCAAGCAGCAGGCCGATGGCAGCTGGATCATCAACGGCGGCAAGATGTGGATCACCAACGGATCCAAGGCGCATGTCGCCATCATCTGGGCGAAAACTGGCGACAGTCATGAGGACAGCAGTATCCGCGGCTTCGTCGTGGATACGTCGCTGCCGGGCTTTCATGCCAAGGATCAGCACGGCAAGCTCTCGCTCCGTGCCAGCCACACATCGGAGCTGGTGCTCACGGATGTGCATGTGCCCGCCGACGCGATTCTGCCCGAATCGAAGGGGCTCAAGAGCCCGTTGATGTGCCTCACGCAAGCGCGTTACGGTATCTCGTGGGGCGTGCTCGGCGCCGCCATGGCGTGCTTTGAAGAAGCGGTGTCGTATGCCAAGACGCGCGTGATGTTCGACAAGCCCATCGGAGGCTTCCAGATCCAGCAGGTTCGTCTGGCCGATATGCTCACCGAACTCACGAAAGCGCAGCTGGTCTCTCTGCACCTGGGACGCCTCAAGGACGCCGGCAACTTCACACCCACGCAGGTGTCGCTGGCCAAGCGCAATAACGTGAGCATCGCCACTGACATCGCTCGCGAAGCGCGTCGCTTGCTCGGCGGCAACGGCATCCTCGCCGAATACAGCGCGATGCGCCACATGGCGAATTTGGAGAGCGTGTATACCTATGAGGGCACCCATGACGTGCACTCGCTCATCCTCGGTCAGGCCATCACGGGACTGAGCGCGTTCAAATAGGGTTGAGCGGCGTGTTTGAAAGGTGACGCTCCCGTCGCATTGCCGGCGGGGGGGTCCGCGCCTAGCTTCCCCTGCGAAGTAGTTCCAACCTCTCAGCCTCTTTTACGGAGCGTCCGCGGTGAAGATCGCCGTGTGCATCAAGCGCGTCCCGGTGATGGAAGTGAAGTTCGCCATTACCGCTGACGGCTCCCGCGTAGATGAAGCGGGCCTCAAGTACGACATCAACGACTTCGATCTGTGGGCGATCGAAGCCGCGCTGCAGTTGAAGGAGAAGAACGGCAACGTCGGTGAGGTGGCCGTAATCTCCCTCGGACCTGATGCGGCTTCGGAGCAGATTCGGAAGGCGCTCGCCATGGGTGCCGATCGCGGTGTGCTGTTGAAGGCCGACAGCATCCCGGCGGACGGTCTCGCCATTGCGCGTGCGCTGGCCGCCGAGATCAAGGAGGGCGGTTATGACCTCGTCCTCTTCGGACGCATCGCCATCGATTCGATGAATCAGATGACGGGCCCGATGGTCGCCGAGCTGCTCGACTTGCCGTGCGTGACCAACGTCTTCAAGCTCGACATCACCGGCACCGCCGGTCGTGCCGAGCGTGCGCTGGAAGGCGCCACTGAAGTCGTGGAGTTCCCGCTCCCGGCGGTGCTCACGATCGACGACGGCCTGAACAAGGAACGGCTGCCGTCGCTGAAGGGCATCATGGCGGCCAAGAAGAAGCCGCTCGACGTGAAGCCGGCCCAGCTCGGCGACGCGAAGGTGACGGTCCACAAGATGGCGCTGCCCCCCGAACGCGCTGCCGGACGCATCCTCGGCGACAGTTCGGCCGCGGTGCCCGAGCTGGTGCGACTCCTCCAGACCGAAGCGAAGGTGCTCTGAGATGGCCAACGTTCTCGTATTCGCAGAAGTACGTGGCGGCGACCTGCGCAAGGTGGCGCTCGAGGCCGTGACGGCCGGTCGCGCGCTCGCCGATCTCTCCGGTGGTGGCAGCGTGCATGCGCTGCTCGCCGGTGACGTTGGTATCGGTGCCAAAGCCGAACTGCTCGCGCAGTACGGCGCCGACTCGGTGCTCGTGCTCGAGCACGCCGGATTCGCGATGTACAATCCCGAGGCCCTCGCGGCCACGGTTGCGCAGCAGCTCGGAAGCGGGACCTACGGCTATGCGCTGTTCAGCGCGACGGCGCAGGGACGCGATCTCTCGCCGCGAGTGGCCGCCAAGATGGGCGTGGGACTCGCGGCCGATCTCACCGGCTTCACGGTAGACGGCGGTACGGTGCTGGGTCAGCACTTCAACATGAACGGCAAGGTGATCGCCACCTTGGCGCTTGCGGGCACGCCGGCGCTGTTATCGGTCCGTCCGGCCGCGTTCCAGCCGGCGGCGGCCCCCCGTGCGCTGGCCACGACGTCGATCACGTCGGCCGCCGATCCGTCGGCGTCGCGTGTGAAGGTCGTCGAACTCAAGCAAGGCAACACCGGCAAGCTCGATCTCAATGATGCGCCGGTGATCGTCGCCGGTGGTCGCGGACTCAAGGCCCCTGAGAACTTCAAGCTGTGCGAAGATCTCGCCGATGCCTTCGGGAACGCGGCGGTCGGTGCCACGCGCGCCGTCACCGACGAAGGATGGCGCCCGCATTCGGATCAGATCGGACAGACGGGACGTAACGTGAGTCCGAATCTGTATGTCGCCGTCGGTATCTCCGGCGCCATTCAGCACCTGGCCGGCATGCGCACGTCGAAGACGATCGTGGCCATCAACAAGGACAAGGACGCCCCGATCTTCAAGATTGCCGACTACGGTATCGTGGGTGATGTGTTCGAAATCATGCCGGCGCTCACCGCTGCCGTGAAGGCAGCCAAGGCGCAGGGCTGATCGGCAACATGGGGGTCTCGAATCTTGTCTTCGCGGTCATTCTGGCCGTCGCGCTCGGGTTTTTCGCTCGAAGCGCGAAGCGCCTGAATCGTTGGCTGCACATCGGCCGCGATGAAGTCCTTACCGACCACCCCGATCAGCGCACGAAGAATTTCCTGTTGATCGGGCTCGGGCAGAGCAAGATCTTGCGCGACCCGGTTGGCGGGATGATGCACGCCCTCGTGTTCTGGGGCTTCTGCATCCTCGGCCTCGGCACGATCGAGATCATGATTCAGGGGCTCTACACGCCCTTCACGTGGGACGTGATTCTCCCCCGGTTTCTGTATCTGCCGTACGTGGTCTCGCAGGAGATCTTCGCGGTCTTCGTGCTGATCCCCGTGGTGTACCTGCTGTACCGTCGCCTGGTGATCAAGCCGAAGCGCTTCGCCGAAGTCAGTGGCGCCGACGCCGTGTTCATTCTGAGCATGATCGCCACGCTCATGATCACGCTGCTGCTGCTGTTCGTGATGGAGTTGCGTACGGGTGCATCCTCCGACGGTCGCATCATCTCCGGTCTGCTGCTGCCCTTGTTCAGCGGGGTGTCGCCGGAGACCGCGCACGTCGTGGCACGCGTGTCGTGGTGGATTCATGCGGTGTTGATTCTGTACTTCCTGAATCACCTGCCGGGCTCCAAGCACCTGCACGTGCTCACGTCGTTGATCAATGTGTGGTTTTCGAACACGAGTGGTCCCGGTCGTATCGGCGCCATGCGCCCGATGGACCTCGAAGCGGAGAACGCCGAGCAGTTCGGTGCGTCCGATGTGGAGCACCTGAGCTGGAAGAATCTGCTCGACGGCTACTCGTGCACGGAGTGCGGTCGTTGCACCGCGGTATGTCCGGCAAACATTACCGGCAAGCTGCTCTCGCCACGCATGATCGTGGTGAAGACCCGCGCGCGCCTTACGGAGAAAGCCACGACGCTCGACGCGATCGCGGCCGGCGGCGGTACGGCCACCGAAGAACAGACGGCGGTCCTCGCCAAGAACCTCCTCGACGACTGGATCACCGAGGAAGAACTCTGGGCGTGCACCAGCTGCCGCGCCTGCGTGCAGGAGTGCCCGGTCAGCATCGATCAGCTCGACATCATCAACGAGTTGCGTCGCGACCTGGTGCTTATGGAGTCGCGCTTCCCCGAAGAGTTGGCGCCCGCGCTCACGAGTCTGGAGCGAAACGGAAGCCCATGGGCGTTCAGCGCGTCGGACCGCGCGCAGTGGGCTGAAGGAATGGATATCCCCACCATGGCCGAGCTGGTGGAGAAGGGCGAGAAGGCCGACATCCTGTTCTGGGTCGGCTGCATGGGATCGTTCGACGATCGCGCCAAGAAGATCACGGTGGCGTTCGCGCGTATCCTGCAGGCGGCCCACGTGCGCTTCGCGATCCTCGGACAGGAAGAGACCTGTCACGGCGATCCGGCCCGTCGCATGGGCAACGAGTATCTGTATCAGATGCTCGCCAAGGGGGTGATCGAAACCCTCGATGGCTACAAGGTGAAGACGATCGTCACGTTCTGCCCGCACTGCTTCCATCAGATGGGCAGCGAGTTCCCGGACATCGGTGGCAACTACGAAGTCATTCACCACACCGACTACATCGAACGGCTGCTCGAAGCGGGACGCGTGCCACTCGACACCGAGCATGGTCAGCGGCTCAAGGTGGCGTACCACGACTCCTGCTACCTCGGTCGCTACAACGACATCTACGACGCGCCGCGAAACACGCTCAAGCGCGCACTGCCGATCATGGAGCTCGTCGAGCCACCGCGCACCAAGAGTCGCGGCCTGTGCTGCGGCGCCGGTGGTGGACGCATGTGGATGGAAGAGAACGTGGGGAAGCGCGTGAACGTGGAACGCAGCGAAGAGCTGCTGGCCACGGGTGCCGATCAGATCGCGGTGGCCTGTCCGTTCTGCATGACGATGATCACCGATGGTGTCGCGGGAGCCGGAAGCACCGTGCCGGTGTTCGATATCTCCGAAGTGGTCGCCTCGCGGCTGCTGCCGATCGTGCCGGTGTAGCGACCGCTTACGGCCGGATTTCGAGTTCGGCTTGCGCCGCGGTAAACGCGTCACCGCCGAAATTCACCACGGCGTAGATCGTGTACTTGCCTGGTGGGAGCGCCGGCATCGCCACGCGGAACGTCTCGCGCCGGCCTGCTTGGATTCGCTTGCCTTCCACCAGCGGCACGGCCACAACCAGCGAGTCTTCGCCGACGCGCACCTGCACCTCGCCGATGATTTCGGTGGTCGTGGTGCCGGTGTTGCGATAGCGCACTTCCAGCAGCTTGCCCTTCACGAACATGTCGCTCACTTCGCCGTCGACGGTCACTAGCGGCGATGTCGGCGCAGTCTGCGCGCGGATCGCTGCCGCCGGTAGCAGGGCAAGCAGCGCGAGGAGCAGAATCACGAGCGCCATGAGGGGCGCGCGAAGCCAGTGGATACGCGTTGGCGAGTTCATGCCCCGCGCTACTGGAAGGATGGTGCCAGCCGCGCCTCAGAGGGAAGGACGCGCCAGCGAGGCCGTGACTGTGGGGTAGGTGCAACAGTCAGTGCGGGACCGACCCGTCAACGCCGTGCGGTAGACGCTGCCACCATACTCCTGCTTTTCCGAGGCCGTCTTCCCGCATTGATTTCACTCATCCTACGTTCCTGTGGGGTGAATCGCTCGCGAGATCTTCAAGAGTGCAGAGGCCGATGTTCGACATGCCGCAGTGGACGTTGGGTGACGCACCTGAAGAGCCGTTTCTCGCGGCCATCGTGGAGGCGTCGGGAAGTGTCATTCTCGGCCTGCACCCGGATCACCGCATTTTCGCGTGGAACCGCGCCGCCGAGGACCTGTACCAGACGCCGCGCAGTCAGGCGCTGGGGAAGAACTACGTCGCGACGTTCATCGCGCCCGAGCATCAGGCCGCGGTGACCGCCGACATTCAGGCCGTCCTGGCTGGCAAGCGCACGCTGAACTTCGAGGACGACTCGATCCTCCCCGATGGTCAGCGGCGCACGCTGCTCTGGAACGTGACCCGTGTGCTGGACGAGACCAACGCGCCGGTCGGCATCGTCGCCGTCGGGCAGGACATCACGGCGCGCAAGGAGGCCGAAGAACGCTTCCGGCTGGTCTTCGAACATGCGCAGGACGGTCTGCTCATCTCCGATCAGTCTGGCGTCGTCGACTGCAACCCGGCGGCGCTGAGCATGCTCGGGCTTACCGACAAGTCGCAGCTTATCGGCCACCGGCCCGCCGAGTTCTCGCCGCCGGTGCAACCGGATGGGACGCCGTCCGACACAAAGTCGCGGGCGCTCGGCGTCGTGACGCTGCAACAGGGGGCGCACACGTTCGACTGGGTGCATCGGCAGCCCGATGGCACTGAGGTACCGGTCGAAGTGAGTGTGCGACACACCATGCTCACGGGACGTCGCGTCTCGGTGGTGGCGTGGCGCGATCAGTCGCGTCGTCTGGAGCTCGATCGCGAACGCACCATCGTGCAGCAACGGCTCGATTTGGCTCAGAAAATGGAGGCCGTCGGGCAACTCGCTGGCGGTGTGGCGCACGACTTCAACAACCTGCTGGCGGCCATACGCAATGCCGTCCAGCTCGCGCTGTACCAGCTGCCCGACGACACGGACAGTCGGGACGATCTCGAAAGCGCGCTGCACACTGCGGAACGTGCCGCCGGTCTTACCCGGCAACTGCTGGCGTTCAGTCGACGCCAGACGCTCGTGACCGAGTGCATCGACCTCGCCGCCCTGGTGCGCGACACGCTGCCCTTGCTGCGCACGTCGATCCCGCCGACCGTGCTGGTCCGGATCGATGCGGATGTGGCCGACGCGATGGTCATTGCCGATCGCAGTCAACTCGAGCAGGTCCTGCTGAACCTCGTGTTGAATGCACGGGACGCGATGCCCGATGGAGGAAGTCTGCTGATCTCGGTCGCGGTCGATGCGGCACGCGCCTCGACGATTTTGAGCGTCACAGACACCGGGGTCGGCATGGACGATGCCACCAAGCAGCGCATCTTCGAACCGTTCTTCACCACCAAGGCGATGGGTAGCGGCACCGGGCTCGGGCTCTCCGTGGTGTACGGCGTGATCACGCAGGCCAGAGGCACCGTGCACGTGGAGAGCGCGCCGGGGCAGGGCACCACGATGCGCGTTGTGCTGCCGCTGTCCATGCGCACGCCCGACAATGCCAGCGCCATGTCCACCACGGTCGACGACGTGGCCGACGGCGTCCTGCTGGTTGATGACGACGAGGCGGTGCGGAGTACCACCCGTCGGCTGCTGCAGCGTCACGGGTGGCGCGTACTTGAAGCCGGCGACGGAGAGGCCGCGCTCGCGCAATTCACGGCGCATCGCGACCAGATCGCCATTGTGCTCAGCGACCTGCGTATGCCGGTGATGGATGGCGTGCAACTCGCACTGCGCATCCGGCACATCGCCGTCGATTTCCCGATCGTGTTCTTCTCAGGCTACGACGAGCTGGAGCAGCACGCCGGGGAGGGCATGGGCAGTATTCCCCTTATTGCCAAGCCGTTCAGCACGGCGGGCCTGTTGCGCGTGCTGGCCTCCACGCTGGCCGCGGCGCGATAGCGTGCACGCTCGTGCACGCTCGTGCGCGCCCGCGCCCGCGTGGTGTCGCAGGCGCGGACGGCCCCGATTCACATCGCGCGGTTCACCGGATTCTGCTCGCCGGACATCAGAACCGCGCCCCGAGAAGCAACGGCACGAAGGTCATCCAGCTCCCCCCCGTCTGCGATGTGGCGCGTACCGCATGCAAGCGGAGTTCGACGAAGTAATCGGTGTGCCCCAGCGAGACAACTTCTCCGATTCCCACATTGAATCCCGGTGCCTGTCGCTCGAGATATCGGGGGGCCATGTTATCCATCCAATACCACCCCGCGCCGGCGACCCCGTACAGATCGAGCCGCCGATCATGGCGTCTGGTCGTCACGTTGGCCGTGAGGGCGCCCACTCGCGCCCCGCGAAGTCCATCAGTCGCGGTACCGCCACCGAACTGCGCCAGCATCGCCTCCGTCGTTATTCCGACGGGAACGCGTGGCGCGCGCCACCACACACCCAGCTTCAGAGCGACACCCTCGCGCACCGCGTCACGAAGCGACCCGGATGGAATCACCGGTCCGACGCCAATGACAGGCGACGCCGACCATTGCGCGTGGGCGTGTTCGGGTACCAATAGCCCGATCACGACCGCCAGCATCCATCGCGTCGAAAGACGTCTCGTTTGGTGCGGCATCATCCACATGATCCGTGTTCAAGGTGAGACAAGGTTACGGCGTGCGTGGAGTCGAGGCGGGCGGTAGCGAGGGGCGTACCAGACGTCGCGGCCCCGGTGCGGCACTCGGTTCTTGTTCGCTGGTTGTCGACGAGCGGGCTCCGGGTGTCTCGGTCGCTGTATCGGTGGTCAGCAGCATAGGGGCCTTTCCATCGGTGACGATCACCTTCGCGTTGGGGCTGCGCGCGAGCTCGCGGAACGCCTCGATCGACTGATAGGAGATGATCTGAGGTGTGAGCCCCTGCGCAATGATCGCCCAGGCATCTCGAATGCCGACTGCCTCGATCGTTCGCCGTTCCGCTTCCTGTCTCTCGCGATCGAGCACAAACCGCATCTGCTCGGAGCGCTGCTCCGCCTCGAGTTTTTCCTCGATCGATCGCGCGAGGTCCACCGGCAGGCGGATGCTCTTCAGCAAGACGTTCTCGACCTGGAAGCCGCGTTGCTCGAGGGTCTCCATCATCTGTGTCTTGATCGCGGTCTCGATTCCGGCACGTGTCCCGGAATGCAGGTCCTTCGCCATATACCGCGAGCTCACATCGGCCGCAGCCGAACGAAACACCGGGATGATCACATCTTCCTCGTAACGCAATCCGCTGGTTTCGAGGATGCGCCGCACATGTTCGGGCTTGGCCCGATACAGAATGGAGACCTCGGCCGAGACATTGAGTCCTTCACGCGTCGGCATCTCCAAGAGCACTTCACGATTGACCACGCGCGCCGGCACGCGTAGTACCGAGTTGACACCAGGTATGAGCAGTTGCGCACCGGGATTGAGCGGACCGCTGGTCACGCGCCCGAAACGCGTCTTCAGGCCGATCTCGTCCTGGCGGATGGTGGCACAGGCACCGAGTGCCAGCATCAGCAACGCCGCCTGCGCCGCGTACAACAGCGGACGAAGAACAGAGTGGCGGGAGCGACTGGAATGATCTGACATAACACACTCACCGTGGGGAGTTGGGCGAAGCGCGAGTCACTTCGCAAATCCGGGACACGTCTGTGTCCGGGTCGCGAAGGTCTCGCACACTCTGCGCATCCGCCTCGATGCAGAGCCCAACCGATCCGTGCGCTCTCGCGGGCGCAGTCTTGACGAATCGACCACACGGACAAGCGTCCGCGGCGCTACTCCCCTTCTCCGACAGAATCTATCGGTGTTACCTACCGCGCGATAGCCCATTCGGGAAGTTCATCGGCGGTGCCGGAGGCGCATGACCTGGATCTCCTGCTTCACCGGCCCTTCCTCGAATTTCGTGGTCGCCGTGTCGAAGATCTCGAGACCTACGTGCACGAGATTGTCGCGGAACATGGGAAGCGCCAGTCGCCCCGGATCGGCCACCATGGCCACCCCGTGTGGCGAGAGCGACTGCGCCATGCACTCGCCCACGAGAATGGCGTACTCTTTCTCGTAGAGCACATCGGCCGCCATCACCACGTCGAACACGCCAAGGTCCGTTGGCCACTCGCGCCAGTTCACCATCCGCACCGTCGGCTCGTGCCTGAGGTTCCGCGCCGCGTTGCCCCGGGTCACGTGGAGCGCGTCCTCGTAATAGTCGGTCGCGGTCACGTCGAAGCCGCCGAGCATGGCACCGACCGTGGCGAGACCGAGGCCGCAGCCCATCTCCAGCAGTCGACGTCCCGCGCCCGCTTCCTGTGCCATCGTGGCCGACAACACGCGCGCCGACGGCCACAGGTCGGCCCAATACGGCAGGCGTTCGTCCATCACGTAATCGGCCTCGCTGATCAGATGATCGGCGTTCTCCGGCTTCACGAGCGTGATCGCGCGTCCTCCGATGTTCACCGTTTCCTTGGCGAGTGAGAAGCAGCGTCCCAGCGCCTCGTCGAGCGCCTCGCCATGCAGGTCGGTCAGGATCGGACGGGTCATGTGGTCGTCAGCGGAACATCGGGCAACAGGATCGCGGTGAAGAGCATGCCGGCGTCGGCGCGGGATACCTCGGGCGGAACCATCAGGAGCGCGTTGGCGAGGGCCATCGTGCGCAGCAGGTTGGAGCCTTGCGGGCCGGCCAGTCGCGCTTCGGGCATGCCGTCGGCACCCGCTGTCAGGACGACGCGCAGGAAATGCGTGAGCGCCGCCGGCGTGTCGGCACTATCCAGAAAGCGCACCGGTACGCGCAGCGGACGACAACCGGCATGCCCACCCAGCAGGCGGATCAACGGCCACGCGAACAGCGAGCCGGTCACCATCGTGGACACCGGATTCCCGGGCAAACCGAGCCACGGCACGTCGCGCACCATACCGGTGCCGATCGGTCCGCCGGGACGAATGCGCGCACGCCAGAACGTCTGCCGGCCCCCCAACGCGGCGAGCGCGTCGCGGGTGTAGTCGTGCGCGCCCACCGAGACGCCGCCCGTCGTGATCAACAGATCGCAGCCGTCGTCGAGCGCACCGGAGAGCGCGTCGGTGAGCGCGCTCAGCGTGTCAGGCACCAGCGGCAGCGTGCGCACGTCGGCACCGGCTGAACGCAACAGCGCCGGCAGCGCGTAACTCGTGGAGGACACGATGCGCTGTCCCGCCTCCACTTCGTCGAATCGGTCGAGCAGCACCAGTTCGTCGCCGCTCGACACGATCGTGACCCGTGGCGCACCATACACCGGCACCGTGTGCGCGCCGATACTGGCCAGCACGCCCAGATGCGACGCGCCGATCGTGGTACCGCGCGCAAACAACTCACTCCCCGCAGCCACGTCTTCGCCGCGTGGACGCACGTTCGCGCGGCCGTTGGCGTCTCGTTCGTCGAACACGATGACCTGCTCGAGCCCTTCGTCGGTGTCTTCAATGCGAATCACCGCGTCGGCGCCCGGCGGCATCGGCGCACCGGTCATGATGCGCAACGCCGTACCCTGTTGCACCCACGGCAGCGCGGTCGCATCGGCCCCCGCGGCGCTCACCCCGAGCACCGGCAGCACCCTCGGCACGGCGCGCGTCGCGCCCAGGATATCCGCCCGCTTCACCGCATAGCCGTCCATGCCGGCGTTGTCCCACGGCGGTAGTGCCACACGACTGCGCACCGGCGCACTCAACGCGCGTCCGAGGGACTGCGCGAGCGCGACGTGCTCCGGCGACGTGGTGCGACCGTCGGCCTGCAGCAGAACAGCGTCGAGCGCTTCGTCAAACGATAGTGGCACGTGACCTCCCTGCGTGAACGTGGGCGCTACCGCGTGGCTCAACGCGGCGCTCGCGGCGCGATGCTGCCCAACGGACGACCGGCCAGCGTCGTCACGAGCATGTCTTGTACGCGCTCCACTTCACGGGTGGGCACGGTGAAGTTGTTGCTCAGCATCGAGAACATGACCAACCGACCATCGGCTGTGGTCACATAGCCCGAGAGCGCGCGCGCCTTGTCCACCGTGCCGGTCTTCGCGCGTGCGTTGCCCGCTGCCGGCGTGCCCTTCATGCGGTTGCCGATCGTGCCGTCGACGCCGGCGATCGGCAAGGCATCGCGATAGGTCGCGAACCACGGCGATCGTCGCATTGCATCGAGCACCTTCACGATCGCCCGCGGCGTCACGTAGTCGTGGCGCGACAATCCACTGCCGTCACGATACGCCGCGTCGGCGGTCGTGATGCCCCATCCCGCCAGCGTGCGCACACCCACCGCGCGTGCGCTATCGGCCGATCCGTCGCCGCTCGCCCTGAGTCCCGACGTGCGGAACAACAGTTCGGCGATCTGATTCTGCGACGGCTTCTGCATGCGGCGCAATACATCGGACAGCGGCGCGGACTGCAGCACGACCACGGTGTCGGCTGCGCGACCGAGCGTGTCCGCCTTCGCGACGGCTCGGCCGGTGACACAGATACCGCCGTCGTCCAGGGACTGCGTGAGCGCCGCCACATACGCGTCGTTCGGATGACGATACGACAGCGTGATCGACGCGCTGTCACCCAACGCCAACGTGCCCGTGACCACCACCCGGTCGCCGATGCTGTCGTACACGGCCTCGAGCCGCGGCGGTCGTACGCCACCCGGCAGCACGGCCATCGAGTCGCGCGTGGTGGCCTGCACCAGCAGGCGCGGATACGACCGCGTTGGCGCACTCGTCACGGCCACCGGGCCGCCCACGCGCGTCGCCGACCGCGCCTTCAGCACGAGCACCCCTTCGTTGAACATCAACTCGTCCACCGCCGCGCTGTACGCGGCATCGAAATCATCGTACGCCCAGCCGAAGCCGGTCGTGAGCCCCGGGAATGCATCGCCGACGGCACGCACGCGACCGGTGATGCGCGTGATGCCACGGGCCACGAGCGCGTCGCGCACCGGCGCAAACGCCTGCATCGCCTGACCGCCGCTGAGCGAATCGCTCACACCCGGATCACCACTGCCCGACACCAACAGATCGCCCCGCCACGTGCTCCCACGCTGACGTCCGTGCAGCAGCACCGGGGTGCGCCAGCGATGGTCGGGCCCCAATGTCTGGAGCGCGATCGCACCGGTAAGCAGTTTTTCGTTCGACGCGGGCATGAACAGCTTGTCGGCATCGTTGCTCAGGATCGTGTCCCCACGCTCGGCGTCGACGATCAGCAACCCCCAGCGCGCATTGCGCCACATCGGCGCGGCGAGCACGGAATCCACGATGCCCTGCAGCACCGACTGTGTCGTAGGCGCCGGGACGATCGCCGCCGGCATCAGGAGGGGAGGGGTGGGCTCCGGACGCGGCGCGTCGACGGTCGGCACGGCGCCGCGCGCACATCCTGCCACCAGTGCGGCGCCGAGTGTCAGCGCCAGCACCGTGGTCCCGGGTCTCGACGGCAACGTCATGCGTCCACCTCGTAGCTGCTGCTCAGTGTCGTATCCTCGGCCAGGCGCACGCGAATCACGACCGCCGTGGTGTGCGCGAGCGCGCCTTGCACACGCTCGCAGATGAAACGCGACAAATTCTCGCCGGTCGGAATCAGGCGGCCGTCGCCGAACTCCGGCACATCGAGATTGATATTACGATGATCGAACCGGTCACGCACTTCGCGCTGCAGCACGCGGTCGAGAAAGCCGAGGTCGACCACGAACCCGGTTTCTTCATCGACCGGGCCGGCTACGGTCACATCGCACACATACGTATGACCGTGATAGTTCGGATGCGCGCACGCGCCGAACACATCCATGTTTTCCTGATCGCTCCAATCCGCGCGACGGTAGCGATGGGCCGCGGCGAACGTCACGCGGCGAGTGAGTGACGTGCGTGGCATGCCGGCTTAGCGGAACAGCGGCAGCGTCACGCCAACCGTGACGGAGCGCGCCCCGCGCCACGCCGAGCGGTTACGCGTGTCGGTGAGCACCGACGTGGTGTCCGACGCCCTCACGAAGTAGCGGTCGGGAAAATCGTACTGCCACAAAAAGTTCGTGAGATCCACCCGGATCATCGGTCCCTTACGCGGGAGGTAGCGCAGGCCGAGTCCGTAGGAAAAGGAGAACTTCGTGCCGAACTGATATGACCCTGTGTCAGCCGCCGCGAAATCGCTCACGATACCGGCGCCGCCGACCAACGAAGGAATGAGCCGATGCCACGTTTTCTTGCCTGTGAGCGAGAGATCAAGACCGCCATCGAGTTGATGTGTGGTCACACCCGGGGTGCTGATCACCCGCGTCGCGCGTGGATTGGTGGGCACCAACAGCTTCCGCTCGGAGGGGGCGGCGAGATAGCGCACGTAGAGCGAGGCCGGACCGCCGACCGCGATGTCGTAGCGCACGGCCGCCGCCAGCGACGACTTCGGCGCGACATCGGCCGGGTCGCGCTTCATGGCCATCCACCCGCCCATGATCGACAGGTTCTGGCCCAGCTTCACGTCTTCAAACGGGCTGTTGGCCGGGAGATGACCGACCTGTGCGGACGCCAGCGCGGGCAGCAGACTGCCCAGCGCGACCACGCCGACACCGGCGATGGCGCGCCGCACGGCGGCGCCAGACGAAGCAGAAGACAGAGCCGAAGCGAAAGCGGAATGCAGAACGGAAGACGAAGCGGACATCACACGTTGGCTGAAGGCGAGCGATCGCTCAGGTCGCGCAGGTCGCGACCCGTCATTTCTGGAGGTATTGTCAGGCCGAGCAACGCGAGGGCCGTGGGGCCTACATCGCAGAGGGCCCCACCGCGACGCAGTGGGGCGGTCTCATCGGGGTCGAGCACGACGACCGGGACGGGGTTCGTCGTATGCGCGGTCTGCGGCTGATGCGTGATCGGATCTACCATGACATCGGCGTTGCCGTGATCGGCGGTGATGATCAACCGGGCTCCACCCTGTTCCGCCGCGTCGAGAACACGACCGAGGCAGGCATCCACCGCTTCCACCGCGCGGATCGCCGCCGGGATCGAGCCCGTATGGCCCACCATATCGGCGTTCGCGAAGTTGCACAGCATGAAGTCGTGCGTGCGATTGGCGAGCGCGGTGCACAAAAGGTCGCACACGCCATCGGCGCTCATTTCCGGCTGCAAGTCGTACGTGGCGACCTTGGGACTCGGCATCATCTGCCGATCCTCACCGAGGTACGGCTCGTCGCGTCCGCCATTGAAGAAGAACGTGACGTGCGGATACTTCTCCGTTTCCGCAATACGCAGCTGCGTCAGACCGGCGTCGGAAATGACTTCGCCCACCAGATGGCGCATCGATTGCGGTGGGAACGCGATAGGAAAGGGGAACGCGTCGTCGTAACGTGTCATCGTGGTAATCGACAGCGACGGACGCACACCCGTGTCGAAGCCCGTGAAGTCGGGCATGGCGAGGGCGCGCAGCGTCTGACGCATGCGGTCGCTGCGATAGTTGAAGCAGATCAGCGCATCGCCATCACGCATCGGCGCGAGCGCCGCACCATCGGGGCCCGACATCACATACGGGAGCACGAATTCGTCGGTGGTGCCGGCGTCGTAGGCGCGCTGCAGCGCGGCCAGTGCATCGACTTCCACCGGCGCATCGCCCTGTACGGCGGCACGGTACCACAGACCGGTGCGCTCCCAGCGATTGTCGCGGTCCATGCCGTAATAGCGACCGGATACCGACGCGAGCCGGGCGCGTTTGCCGATCTGCTCCAGTGCTGCGCCCAGGAATGCCATCGCCGACTGCGGCGGGGTATCGCGGCCATCGAGCATCGCGTGCAACACCACGCGCTGAACCCCGCGCTGCTGCGCCATCTCCACCAGCGCCATCAGGTGCGCATCGTGCGCGTGCACACCACCGCTGCCCAGAAGGCCCAACAGGTGCAGCGTGCCGCCGGATGCGTTCACGCTATTGCAGGCCTGCACCAGCGCCTCGTTCCGGAAGAAGCTCCCGTCCTCGATGGCACTGCCGATCCGCACCAGATCCTGCATCACAATCCGTCCGGCACCCAAATTGAGATGTCCCACTTCACTGTTGCCCATCTGGCCGTCAGGAAGCCCGACGGCTCGGCCCGAAGCCGTCAGCAGCGTGCGCGACTCGTGAGCCCAGATACGATTCCAGTTCGGCGTGTCAGCCAGCAGGATGGCGTTCGATTCACGGTCTTCCCGATAGCCCCAGCCATCGAGGACGATGAGGGCTACGGCACGTGCAGGTCGCGCAGTCATCAGTCGACGGGGTAAGCTGGGAGAGTGCCGGCGGTGCCACGGATGCATGGGACCGACCGCGACCCGGTTCGGGATCGTTGATGCATGTTGGACTGATGGAATCTACTGGAAGCCGTGACCGCGACACCACCGTTGTCCCGCTGTTCTGTCCTCTACCGAGCTCCGATGCGCGTTCGTCGACGCACGCTGTTGCTGATCATGCTGCTCCTCGCGATTGCCCTCCTTGACGGCTTCCTCTTGCTGCGTCGTGCGCGCTACCGCGAGGAATCGGCGCGTCTGCGGGCCGGGATGTCCAGCCTCGAGCGTACCCGCGCCGATGCCATCGTGTCCGCGCAGGCCGATCGGGCCGCATTGATGCTTGAACTCATGCGCCGACAGGCCGAGGGTGACGAGGGCCTGCACCTCGCCATCAATACCGATTCGTCGTATCTGGCGCTGGACCGAGGGCCGGCCCGCCTCCGGCAGATCAACGTCGAGATCGGCCCGGAACGGCGTGTGGGTACGGCGCCGGACACCATGCACGTCGCGGTGCCTCGCGGCCTCCGGGCCGTGCAGCAACTGCTCACGGCAAGCGATCGCTACGAACTGCCCGCCTGGGTCTGGGTCGATCGGGGCCTGCCCGTTCCGACCGTGCGTGCCGATAGCGGCTGGGTCGGGCAGGGTGCCATCGTTACCACCGGTGGCACGCTCATCTACGCGCTGCCGACGTCGGGTCCCCTGGCTGACAGCAGTTAGGTGCTGCCAGGCAGCATCCGCGTTCCTGCGGGCGAGCTCGCTGCCATTCGTGAGAATCTTTCCTCGGGCATGCGGGTTTACTTCTTCTGATGACCACGACTTCGAGCAATCCGCGCGGCAGTGCGCGGGCCGGACGACGAACCGGCTGGCGTGGCGCCCCGCTCTGGCTGCTGCTGCTGCTGGTCGCCGTTGCCGTGGTGCACGCCGTTTGGCTCGTGCGGCTCACCCTGCGCGATCGATTCGCGCGCGACGTGGCCCGCATGGTTTTCAATGACAACAGTGAAGCGCTCGAGCAGGCCGAACTGCAGGCCGGTCTCACCGCCGACAGCCTCCGCACTGCCCGTAGCGAGACGCCCGCCCCGCTCCCGGTCGACGCCGACTACCTGGTTGTCTCGATCGCCGACCGCCGCGTCTGGTACAAGCGCGGTGACAGCGTGCTCTACACCGCGCGCGTCGCCACAGGCTCCGGCAAGCAGCTGGCGATCAAGGGCAACAGCAAGATCCTTCGCTTCGAAACGCCCCGAGGCCGCCTCACGGTGCAGCGCCGGGATTCGGCCCCGGCCTGGATTCCGCCCGATTGGCACTACCAGGAGCAGGCCAACAAGCGCGGATTGGGCATCGTGCAGCTTGTTCGTGGCGTGCCCCTCACGCTCCGCGACGGCTCCCAGATCATGGTGCAAGGCAACGACGTGGTGCGCCGCGGGGCCGATGGCACTGTGCGTCCGCTCACCGCCAGCGATGGTCGCGAGATCGTCGCCGACGGCAGAATTGTGATTCCGCCCTACGGCACCAACCAGCGCAAGTACCCCGGCGTGCTGGGTACGCACCGCCTCTACCTCGGCGACGGCTACGCGCTCCATGGCACCAACAACCCGGCCTCGATCGGTCAGGCCGTGAGTCACGGGTGTGTGAGATTACGGAACGAAGACAATGCGGAGCTGTATGACCGAGTCGCGGTCGGCACTCCGGTCTACATCTACTGACGCCGGGTCGGCTATATTTCCTGACTGTCGCTCGATCGTCCTTGGATTGAGCGCCAAACCCGATTCCGTGACCCAGAAACCTCTCGATACACCGCAGGCAGCTCAGGAGAAGGCATCCTCCCGGCGGCGCCGTCAGCAGACCCGATGGACCCGGCTCGCCGTCATGGTGGCTGGGACTTCTGCGTGCGCCGGCATGATGGCGTTCGCCCGTCCGGGACACGCCGAAGCTCGCGTGGAAAAGACCAGTGCCACCGCAGCAGCGCGCATTCCGCTGCTCGATTCACTCAAGGGTCGCAGTCGCAAGCTCCGGGCCAAGTTCCTCAGCCCAACCCGCGCCGCCGGTATTCCACTGCTCCGCGAACTGTTCGGCGACTCCGCCGTGTCGCGGGCCGGCGTCTACGCCGCCAACGATACCGCCGGCTCGTTTCACTTCATCACCATGCGACCCTTCGCCGACAAGGTGCAGGGACGTATCGGCAGCTACCGTATCGGGTTCTTCCCGAGCGAGAAGCGCACCGCGCGCACGGCCGCCTACAACAATCCCGACGGCTTCCTCGAAGTCACGGCGGTCAATCAGGACACGCCGATCTCCGAGCACTTCCGGCTGCGCGACTTTCTCACGCACGATCAGGCCACCGTGTGGCCCAAGTATCTCGTGCTGCGCGAGCCGCTCGTCGACAAGCTCGAACTCGTGTTGAGTGAACTCCGTCGGATGGGCGTGCCGGCCAACCGGCTTCGGGTCATGTCGGGCTTCCGCACGCCGCAATACAATCAGCAGGGAGTCGGCGCCGGCGGACGCGTGCAGGACAGTCGTCACCAGTACGGTGATGCTGCCGATGTGTACGTGGTGAACGGCGACCGTGATTGGATGAGCGATCTCAATCGTGATGGCCGCGTCGACACGCGCGATGCTCAGGTGCTGGCCCAGGCCGCTGAAAACGTGGAGCGCGCGCATCCCGACCTCACCGGCGGTGTCGGCATTTACAAAGCCACCTCGGCGCATGGCCCCTTCGTGCACATCGATGTGCGCGGCACGCGGGCGCGTTGGGGGACGATGTGATCCGTCGTCGTGCGGCACTGGTGTTGAGCGGGATGGCGGCGATCACCGCCGCGATCTTGTATCAGCCGCCCGCTCAACTGCTGGCTGGTTCGTCCGCTGAGAGCGCCAAGCGGGCTGTGCCGGTGGTGGAAGCGGGACCGGAGTCGCGCGGCGTCAGCGGCGATGTGCAGATGCATTTCGTGCGCGCCGGGGAACGTGTCGTGTTCCCGGTGCGCGTGCGTGGCAATCCGCAGGGATTCACGTATCAGTGGATCGAGGTCCGCAGCAACAGCTCGGCCGACGTGGCGCGCCCGCTTCGTGGCGACACGTTGCTGGTACCACTTACGCCCGGATTCTACGAACTCGCGGTCACGCGCGCCGGTGTCGTGCAGCGCATCACCGAGCCGCGACTTGCCGTACTGGTTCCCTTCGAGCTCAAGCTCGGGAGCACGCTCAACGGCTACCAGATCGGCCGTTATCCCGCCGAGTGGGCGCAAAACGAGCAGGCCGAACGTCCGGCTGGTTTTGTAGAAGTGCGTGAGGGCGATCTCGATCTGCCGCTCACGCGGCACATCAAGGTGCGTGATTTCGTCACGCACGATCGGCAGACCGTGTGGCCACGCTATATCGCCGTCGACCCTCGCGTGCTCGACAAGATCGAACTGGTGATGCGAGAACTGGCGCGGCGTCGCGGTGAAGAGCGCATGGATTTCGAGGTCGAGGTGCACAGTGGCTTCCGCACCCCGATCCACAACTCCGGCGTCGAAGGGTCGGCCCGCGACTCGCGCCATCTGTACGGCGATGCCGCAGACGTGGCGATCGACGCCGACGGCGACGGCAAGCTGACGATTTTCGATGCGTACCGCGTTGAACAGGCGGTGGATTGGGTGGAGCGGCTGCACCCCGAACTGGCCGGCGGCCTCGGTGTGTACAGCAGCCAGCGCTTCGCGACGCCATATTGCCACATCGACGCGCGCGGCGAACGGAAACGCTGGCGCGGCTGACCCGTAGGGCAGGGCAGCCATCCTGTCCCGCCCGAATGTGCGTCCGAGACACGCCGGAGGTTCGATGAACCCGTACGTCCGCGATCGTATCAATCGCAAACTCGACACGCTCTCCGACGAGCGGTTGTATCAGATCCTCGACTACGTCGAGTTTTTGGAGTCCAAGTACGCCGAGAAGTCGGCCCCGGTGGCCAATGTGTTTACGCGCTTCGCCGAGGGCGTCGAGGACAAGTTGCGCGCTGGCGGTGTGGCGGTGAGCACGGTGTCCGAGACGATGGGCTTTCTGAACAAGGCGATGGGCGTGCTGAACGGCGTCGCCCAGACCACGATGACCGTGGCCGGCGACGTGGTGAATGCCGCCAAGACCGCCGCCGACCAGGTGGGCGCGCCGCTACCGGCAGCGTCCTCGACTGCTGCCCCTCCGATCACTGCCACATCGCCGGGCACGACATCGGGCACGCAACCTGCACCCCCCGGTGTGCCACCCATTCCGCCCAGTGCCGCTGCGTAGCGCACGTTCACTTCGCGCGAGGGCAACGAAACCTGTCGAACCGAGGGAACGCATGACTATGGACGTCCACGAGGATCTGCCGCTGGAACCGCCGCGCGACGGCGATCGCGAGCGCCGTTTCGGCAAACTGGCGCGGGAGCGCGACGAGGACCGTCGCGCCGGGCGCCCGCAGCGCGGCCTGTTCACGGGGCGCGGTCCGAAGGAAACGCCGCGACCCGATGAGGACGCACCGCGCCGGTCCCGCCGCCGTCGTCCGCTCGACGACGATGACGTGCCGGCCCGTCCGCAAACGGGCATGAAACGCTCGGTGCTGCGTGCGATCCGACAGATCCCGTCGTATCTGCGCCTGCTGGTCGGGCTGGTTGGTGACAGTCGCGTGTCCAAGTTCGACCGCTTCCTCGTGCTCGCCGCCGGCGTCTATTTGGTGTCGCCGATCGACTTCATTCCCGATGTGATCCCGTTCCTGGGCGAGGTCGATGACCTGTTCCTGCTGATGACCGCGCTGCAACGCCTGGTCGCCAATGCCGGGCGCAGTGTGCTGATGGATCACTGGCGCGGGGACCCGGACGAACTCGAAGACGTGAACCTCGCGCGTCTCGCCAGTGCCGCCGGATTCTTCCTGCCGGTGCGGCTGCGTCGACGCCTTCGGAAAATGGCAGGACGTTGACCGCTGGACAGCGCTGCGGAGGCCATCTACTCTTCATGATGGCACCCTCGACGACAGACCACCCGATGCAGCAGCAACAGCCCGCAGCCGACGCCACGTCGGCGAGCGGGCTTTCGCGTTCCCAGACCAGCGGCGCCAACAACGGCGCGCCGTCGCATTCGCGCGTGCGCGATGATCTCGCGCTGACCTTCGACGATGTGCTCCTCGCCCCGCGTCATTCGTTGACGCATCCGCGGGAAGTCAGCATCGTCTCGCGCTTCACGCGCGGCATCACGTTGAACGTGCCCCTCGCGTCGGCTGCGATGGATACCGTCACCGAGAGCGAGATGGCGATCGCCATGGCGCGGTTTGGCGCCATCGGCGTGCTGCACAAGAACATGTCGATCGACCGTCAGGCGGCCGAAGTAGATCGCGTGAAGCGCAGCGAAAGCGGCATGATCCTGAACCCGATCACGCTCTCGCCCACCGCGTCGCTTCGCGAAGCCGTCGCGCTGATGATGCGCTTCAAGATTTCGGGGGTGCCGATCGTCGATGCCGGTGGTTTGCTGGTCGGCATTCTCACCAATCGCGATCTGCAGTTCGAGCGCGACCTCGATCGCCCGCTTCGCGACGTGATGACGTCAGAAGACCTGGTGATCGCCCCCGTTGGCACCACGCTCGACGAAGCGGAGCGCATCCTCGGCAAGCATCGCATCGAGAAGTTGCCGGTCGTCGACGAGCACGGGGTGCTCAAAGGGTTGATCACCGTGAAGGACATCCACAAGCGTCGCCAGTTTCCCGACGCCAACAAGGACATTCACGGCCGGCTGCGCGTGGCGGCGGCGCTCGGCGCCGGCGGTGATTATCTCGATCGCGCCCGTGCCCTGATTCAGGCCGGCGTCGATGTGCTGATCATCGATACGGCGCACGGGCACAGCGAGGGCGTGTTGCAGGCTACCGCCAAGGTGCGCGAAGCGTTCCCTGACGTGCAGCTCGTGGCCGGCAATGTCGCGACGCGGGCCGGCGCAGCCGCGCTGGTGGAGCGCGGCGTGGATGCGGTGAAAGTTGGTGTCGGACCGGGCTCGATCTGCACCACGCGCGTGGTGACCGGTGTCGGCGTCCCGCAGCTGACGGCCGTCATGGACGCCGTCGAAGGCGCGGGGGATGTGCCCGTGATCGCCGACGGCGGCGTGAAGTACTCGGGCGACATCGTGAAGGCGCTGGCCGCGGGAGCCTCGAGTGTGATGATGGGCTCCATGCTGGCCGGCACCGAGGAGAGCCCGGGTGAGTCGTTCCTGCTGGAAGGCCGCCGCTTCAAGATGATCCGCGGCATGGGTTCACTGTCGGCCATGCAGGACGGTTCGGCCGACCGCTACTTCCAGGATGGGGAGATGTCGCCCAAGAAGCTCGTGCCGGAAGGCATCGAGGGACGCGTTCCCTACAAGGGCGCGGTGGGCGATGTGATCTTCCAGATGATCGGCGGCCTGCGCAGTGGTATGGGGTATGTTGGCTGCGGCACGATCGAACAGTTGCGCACCGAAGCGGAGTTTGTGCGCATCACGACGGCCGGATTGCGTGAATCGCACCCGCACGACGTTACCATTACCCGCGAAGCGCCGAACTACTCCCTCTGAGCCTCGGCCTGTGTTCTGAGGTCCCGCTCAACGCGCATGTCTGTCACGGACATCCGCGTCCCACCATACCCTGTCCCAAACCCCCGACCGATGGGAATCTGGTCCAAGAAGTCGATCACGGCGCTCCGTGCCGAGGCCGCGAGTTCTGAGGGTGGCCTCAAGCGCACGCTTGGCGCGCTCAACCTGACGATGCTCGGGATCGGCGCCATCATTGGTGCCGGCATCTTCGTGCTCACGGGTACCGCCGCGGCCAACTTCGCCGGGCCGGGCGTGTCGTTGTCCTTCGTGCTGGCCGGACTCGCGTGTCTCTTCGCGGGACTCTGCTACGCGGAGTTTGCGTCGATGATTCCGATCGCCGGGTCGGCATATACGTATAGCTACGCCACGATGGGTGAGGGGGTGGCGTGGTTCATCGGCTGGAATCTGGTGCTCGAGTACCTCTTCGCCGCGGCCACGGTGGCGGTCGGCTGGTCGGGGTACTTCAGCGCGATGCTGGGCGCGGTGGGCATTCACGTGCCGGCGGCGTTCGCTTCGGCCCCGCTCACCGTCGAGAACGGGCATCAGGTGGTCCGTGCGTTCACGTGCGTGGATACGAACAGCGGTGGCGTCCTGGCGGATGCGGCGACGAAGATCGCCTACGCGACCCGCGACGCCTGCACGGCGGCGGGCGGCGAAGTCGTGAACGGCCTGATCAACCTTCCGGCGATCCTGCTCATTTTGGCGCTGACCGCGTTGTTGGTGCGCGGCGTGCAGGAATCGGCCACCTTCAACAACGTCGTCGTCACGATCAAGATGACCATCGTGTTGTTGGTGATCGGCTTCGGCTTCTTTTATATCAACACGGACAACTGGCATCCGTTCATCCCCGACATGGTGACGAACGCCGACGGCAGTACGAAATACGGAGTGTCCGGCGTGTTGCGCGCGGCACCGATCGTGTTTTTCTCCTACATCGGTTTCGATGCCGTATCCACGGCTGCGCAGGAAGCCAAGAATCCGCAGCGAGATCTGCCCATCGGCATGATCGCATCGCTGCTCATTTGCACGGTGCTCTACATCTTGATGTCGTTGGTGATGACGGGTCTGGCGCCATATCAGGCACTCAGCGTGCCGCATCCCGTGTCGGCAGCACTCGAAGCGGTGCCGCAGCTCAAATGGCTCGAATACCTCGTGAACATCGGCGCGGTCGCCGGTTTGTCGTCGGTCGTGCTGGTGATGCTGATGGGCCAGCCGCGCATCTTCTACACGATGTCGCGTGACGGGCTGTTACCGAAGATCTTCGCCAAGGTGCACCCCAAGTATCAGACGCCGGCGGCTTCCACGTGGATCGTCGGCATCATCGCGATCATCATCGCCGGCTTCTTTCCCCTCGGCCTGCTCGGCGAGCTCGTGTCGGGCGGCACACTGGCCGCCTTTGCCACGGTGTGCATCGGGATCCTGGTGCTGCGCAAGCGATCTCCGGAACTCGAGCGACCCTTTCGCACGCCTTGGGTGCCCTTCGTGCCGATCATGGGTGCGGGAGCGACCCTGTACATGATGTACCAGCTGCCCAAGCTCACCTGGACGCTCCTTGGTGTGTGGACCGCGATCGGCATGACCGTGTACTTCGTGTACGGCATGCGGAACTCGAAGATCGGCAAGCAGGACAAAGCCAGCGGCGCCCAATGAGCGATGGCGTGCTGACGGCGTCGACGACACGTCGCGACGCAATCGAGACATGGTTTGCGACGCTGCGACCCGGTATGACCGTGGCGCTGTCGACGCACATCAACTCGGATGGCGACGGGTGTGGTTCGGAGACGGCGTTGGCGCGCCTGCTGGCGCAGCGTGGGATTCATGCGCGTATCGTGAATCCCACGCCGTGGCCGACGATGTTCAACTTCCTCCTCGGTGATGACATCGAGGAGGCCAGCGCGCGCGGGGCCGCTGCGCTCGACGGCATCGATGCCCTGATCGTGCTCGACATCAACGACATCCGTCGACTCGGGCAACTGGCCGACACGGTGCGATCGCTGACGGTGCCGATTTCGGTGGTCGATCACCATGTGGCCGGTGACGAACCGGTGGGACACGTCGCGGTGGCCGACACCGCCGCTTGCGCCACCGGCGAGTTGGTGTTCGACATCGCCATGACACTCGGCCTCGATGTCACCCCAGCGGTGGCGCAGTCGCTGTACGCGGCGATCCTGACCGACACCGGCAGCTTTCGCTTCAGCAACACGTCGCCGCGGGCACACGCCATCGCGGCCGCCTTGCTGGCGGCCGGTGTGAATCCCGAAGAGATGTATCGGCGCATCTATGCGCAGGTGAGCGTGGGCCGCTTGCAGCTGCTGCGCGAGGCGTTGGCGACGCTGCATGCCGACCCCGAGATCGGTCTGTCGTACATCTCGGTGGCCGCCGGTGCGATGGAGCGCTTCGATGTCACCAGCGAAGAGCTCGACGGGATCGTGGAGCACCCGCGGTCGATCACCGGCACGCGCATGGCGATGTTCTTCCGCGACCTGGGTCATGGCAAAGTGAAGGTGTCGTTCCGCAGCACCGGTTCGGTCGACGTGCAGCAGTTCGCGCGTCGGTACGGCGGTGGCGGACACGCGAAGGCCTCGGGCGCGTTGCTGACGGGCGATCTGGCGGAAGTACAGGATCAAGTCGTTGCCGATGCGCGCACGTATCTGACGGCCGGCGCGGCGGCGTAGCACTGCCGTGGCCGGCAAGCAGCGTGCTATTTGCGCGGTTTCTGCTTGGCGATTTCTCGGGGGGAGAGTGGCGTGGTGGAGAGGCGGACGATGGCCGACGTTTCGGTTCCAATCGTACTCAGATACAGCTGCCCACCCGCAGAGAACACGAGGCCGTTCGGCGTGAACGGCAGACGCCTCGAGTACAGGTACTCACCGGTCGCGGCGCGATAGTAGTCCAGTAGCGCGCTCGGCACGCGTTTCGTGATGCCGGCTTCGATGATGATGGTATCGCCGTGTTGTTGTGCGCCGCGCGTGATGGGATCGACATCGGTCGTCATGGAGAACTGGACAATCTGGTTCGAACCCACGCGTTCCCGTCGCTTGAGCTTGGTGGTCACGACTGCTTCACGGCCAGCCTCGCGATAGGGGAATTGTTTGGCACTTCCGTTCGGGGCTACGCTGTACCACACGCCGCCGAAGAACGGCGCAACGGCCATGGCCGTGTTCGTACATCCGTCGGCGATGAAGGCGGAATTCGCGAATGATGGTGCGTTCAGGAGTTCGCGACGCACGGGGAGTGACGTACGTGAGAGCACCGTGCCGCTACTGTCGATCGTCGCGATCGCATTCTCTGCGCCCATATACTTGACGCGTAGTACGCCTCGTGGGAGCAAACACATGGACTCGACGGCCGCTCCGCTGGCAATCGGCGTGGTCCAGAGGAAGCGGCCGGCATCCGAGAAGATCGTCAGGCGGCTGGTGGCCGCGTCGAGTACACCAATCAGCTGCAGCGTGGTCGCAATGCGTATCGGTTGTCTGAACTCACCCGGCCCTTCGCCGCTGGCCTTCAGGACGAAGCGAGTGGCGCCGGTTTCAAGGTCAAGGGCGTGCACCTCCCTCGTGCCAAGGTCGAGCACGACCACGACGTGCTGCGTGGTGGCGATTTCTCGCGGTTCAACCAACAGATCCGGTTCTTTCGAGCCGCCACGTACCCACTCGCGTATATAGAAAGAATCCGCACGAAACTGGCGGTTCGTCGCGCCACGCTGGGCGTGAACCCTCGCGGCCACGCAGACGGTGCTCGCCAAGAGCACGGCAGTGTACGCGAGCAGGGTGGGGCCATGGCGTCGCATTCAGAGTTCCTCGATGAACGTGAGTCCTTCAATGACCCGGCGGAGGCCAGCGACTTCGCGCGACGAGCGAGGGCTCTGTGTCGTGAAGCGCACGCGGCCCTCCAAGTCCGAGACGACCAAGGCGGGTGTGGTGGTGTGGCCGAGATCGGCGAACTGAGTCAGCACCGCCATGGGTGCGTGGCGGAGTGGCGTGTTCGCCGTCCACGACGGCAGTTCGGCACGGATGGAGACGGAGTCGCCAACCGGTCCGGCGTACCAGATTACCGCGAGGCGAATCCGGTCACGCGTCGATCCGCGATGCAGCACATGCAGCATACGCAGGTTGCTCGAACAGTCTCGTAGCTGCAGCAGAATGGCGGCACTTACGTGTGCTGGCGGGGGGGCGCTGTCCACCGCCGCCGCCTCATACTGCTGAAGCGCTTCGCGCAGCGTGCGCTGCGGGATCGCCCGCGCGGCGTCGTATACGACGCCGGCGAACGACACCGCGAGCCCCGCGAGCACCCAGTGTGCAATCGTAGGGGCGCGAGACATCAGAGGTCGCAGAGCTCGATGGATTGCTCGTCTTCACCGGATCCGCGCATTCCGCTCAGTCCGCTGCCTGTGCTACCGCCGCCCACCGTGGAGCTGGGCGCTCCGCAGCCTTGGAGACTGGGATCGGAGGAGCCCTTGTTCGCCGGTGACTTCACGTCCTTGTAGAGCGACTTCGAGCCGGCCACACACTGTTCATTGCTCCACCGGACTCCACCACTCTGCGTCAACGCGCTGAAGTCGATACTGAAGCTGTTTCCGCACTTGAGCGTCGGCTCCGTACCGCAGTGCGATATGGTACCCACGCCGCACACGGTCGGCGTCACCGTCGTCGCCTGCGCCATCGCGCGCGACACATCGACGGTGGCCACCGTGAACAGCAACGCAAACACGCCGAACGCGGCGCGGGGAATGGTCATCATCATGACAAACCTCGGGATCTATCCGTGAAGTGGCGCGCCGCGGAGTGCGTCGCACCGGTCGCGGCGGCCCGGATCCGCGCGACGGAGCCATTATACCACCCGTGCGTCAGCGCACTGTCACCCGATTCGTGCAGCCATCGCCATTCCAACGCCGGAACGGCAATCCCCGCTTGGAGCGCCCCGCCCAGCCGCCTAGTTTTCGGAACGCACTAATCCCGACAACCCGACTCTCCAATGCAGCCTCTCATGGAGCGGATCACCGGCGCCCTCGCCGCAGTCCGCAACCCCCGCGCCGGCGCCGATGTCATGGCCGCCGACATGGTACGGGATATCGCCACCACGGTCGACGGCAAGGTGCGCCTCACGCTCCTGCTGGCCGCCGATGACGACGCGACCCTCGTACGCGACGTCCGACAGGCTATCGAGGCGCTCGCGGGCGTCACCGACGTCCGCGTCGACGTGCGCGATCCCGCGCAAACCGAACCCACGCCGGCGCGCCGCGCGCCGACGACAGCGCCTTCGCCAATGAATCAGCCGCCAGCACCAGCCAGAGGCAGTGCGACTGCAGGGATGGGACGCGCCCTCCCTGTCATGGACGCCGCTCCCAAGGCGCCGCCGAAGGTTCCCGAACCGGTCGCCTACCCGCAACTCGGTCGCATCATCGCCGTCTCGTCGGGGAAGGGCGGCGTCGGCAAGAGCACCGTGGCCGTCAACATTGCGGTCGCCCTCGCCAAAATGGGCAAGCGCGTCGGCATCATGGACGCCGACATCTACGGTCCCAACCTGCCGCTCATGCTCGGCGTTGATGCCGCCCCCGCGGTGGTCGACGAGAAGATCATCCCGCTCGAGGCCTACGGCATCAAGGTCATGTCCATCGGCTTCCTGATCGAAAAGGAACAGCCGGCGATTTGGCGCGGCCCGATCGTGATGAAGATCCTCACGCAGTTCCTCAAGGACGTGGCGTGGGGACAGCTCGACTACTTCCTGGTCGACATGCCGCCGGGCACCGGTGATGCGCAGTTGTCGCTCGTGCAGGCCACACAGGTGCATGGTGCCGTGATCGTGACCACGCCACAGCAGGTGTCCGTCGGTGACGCGCTGCGCGGCGTGAAGATGTTCGAGCGCACCGCCGTACCCGTGCTCGGTATCGTCGAGAACATGTCGTACTTCGAGAACCCGGAGACGGGTAAGCCGATCGCCGTGTTCGGCACGGGCGGTGGCGCGCGCTTGGCTGAGGAGTGCAACCTGCCGCTCATCGGGCAGGTGCCACTCGACCCGCGTATTCAGGAAGGCGGCGACACCGGTCGTCCGATCGTGGATGCCGAGCCCACGTCGCGCGCTGCGAAGGAACTGGACGCCATCGCCCATCGTGTCGTGGAGCGCCTTGCTGGCATCTACGGCGCCTGAAGTCGACGCTCCACACGGTGCACTCGTCGGGGAGCCGTTAGCCCTCACGATTCGCCGCGTGGCGCTGCCGGCGGTCGTCGCGAACCTCCTCATGACCACGTTTCACAACGTGGACACGTACTGGATCGGACGGACGCTCGGCCCGGATGCACTCGCTGCCGCCACGAGCTCGATCTTCTGGATCTGGCTCGTGATCTCGATTGGCGAGATGGTGAGCATCGGCCTCGATGCCATCGCGGCGCGTCGTCACGGCGAGCGTCGCCCCGCCGAAGCGGCGCGTACGATCAGCGAGGGGTTCGTGCTCGCACTCCTGCTGGGCGGATCGATCGCACTGGCCACGCCGTTCGTGCTGCACTGGCTCTTCGCCGTGATGAACACGAGCGCCGACGTCAGTGCCATCGGTCGTGACTACCTGGGCACGTATCTGCTCGGCATGCCACTGATCTTCGGCTTCTTCGCCGTCGATGCCGCGTTTCGCGCCAAGGGTGACACGCGCACACCGCTCTATATTCTCGCCGTCACCACGATGCTCGGGCTGGTACTCGACCCGATTCTGATTCGCGGATTCGGTCCGGTGCCCGCCTTCGGCATACGCGGTGCGGCGCTCGCAACGTTGGTCCCGCGTGGACTGGGCTGCATTGCCGGTGTGATCATTCTGCAGCGCCGCGAAATGCTTCGATGGGCAGCGCCGCGATGGGATGTGATCGCGAGCATCGCGCGCGTCGGCGCGCCGGCGGCGCTCACGGGGGTCGCATTCAGTGCGATCTACGTGTTACTCACCCGCGTCACCACGCAATTCGGGACCCCGGCATTGGCCGCACTCGGACTGGGCTTTCGCATCGAGAGTGTGGTGTATGTCGTCTCCGTCGGAATGGGTGCCGCGGTCGCGGCGATCGTGGGCCAGAGCATGGGCGCCGACGACCCCGATCGTGCCTCGCGGGCTGGGTGGACCGCCACCGGCATCGTGACGGTCGTCGGAGCGATCATGGCGGGCGCGTCGGTCTTCTTTGCCGAAGACTTCGCCGCGATCTTCTCCACCGATCCGGCCGTCATCGCGGAGGCGGCGCGCTATCTGCGCATTGCCGCGTTCTCGCAGCTGTTTCTGGGCGCGGAGGTCGTGCTGGAAAGCGCGATGGGCGGGGCCGGTTGGACGCTGTGGCCGATGATCGGCTCGAGCACGATCACGGTGTTGCGGCTTCCTATCGGTTCATGGGCTGCGGCGCAGTGGGGCACCGGCGGCCTGTGGTGGACGCTGGCGCTCACTGCCGCAGCGCGCGGGTTGTTGATGGCCGCGCTGTGGGGTAGTGGACGGTGGCGGCGGGTGCGGGTCTGACGCACGTTTCGGCATGATCGCTCCCGCCATCACGTTGCTCACCGACTTCGGCACCGCCGACGGCTACGTCGCCGAAATGAAGGGTGTCCTGACCACGCTGGCTCCGGGCGTTCCGCTGCTGGATCTCACGCACGACGTGCCGGCGCAGGATGTCGCGTTCGCGCGGCTCACTGTCGCGCGCTACTGGCGTCGCTTTCCCGTGGGCACTGTCCACCTCGTGGTCGTCGATCCTGGTGTCGGCACGTCGCGCGAGGCGATTGCCGTGTGCAGTGAGGGACGGATGCTCGTGGGACCCGATAACGGGGTGCTGTCGCCAGCGCTGTTCGCGCTCGATGCGCGCGTCGTCTCGTTCACCGTCGATACGCAGGCGTCGCCCACGTTCCATGCGCGTGATGTCTTCGCGCCCGCCGCCGCGCAGCTGGCACGCGGTGTCTCGTTGGAGATGCTCGGCGAGCCGTTCGCCGATCCCGTACGGCTGCGCACACCACAGCCGCGACGCACACCCGATGGCACGCTGCACGGCGAGATCCTGACCATTGATCGCTTCGGCAATGCGATCACGAATCTCGCGGCCCGCGACGGCGTTGCGCTGCAGGTCGGCGGCCACCAGGTGCGCCTCGTGCGAACGTACGGCGAGGCGGCCCCCGGCGAACTTGTCGCGCTCGTGGGTTCGAGCGGCTTTGTGGAGATCGCCGTGCGCGACGGCCATGCGGCGGCACGACTGCGCCTGGCACGTGGTCAGGCGGTCGTGCTCACAGCGGTGATGCGGTGACATCAGCGAACTGATGCGAAAGCATCGTTGATGCGTACCACGATCGATCTCGATGACGCGCTGCTCAAGCGCCTGCGTGATACCGCGCTACAAAACCCGATCGTACAGCATGGGCCCCGTTCGCGAGGGCTACGAACTTGTGAGGGCCCGCTGGATCGCGGATGATCTCGAGGATGAGGAAATCATTCGCAAGATGAACGAGGGACGCTGAGGGATTTTCCGCTCGCCACTCGCGATGGTCGACGTCCTCGTGAACGTCGACGAATGGTTCGCTCAACTTGTGGTGAGCACGCTCGAACCTGGTGCGCAGCATTTGGTGATCATGCGCAGACTGCTCGCCGAAGCCGGCCGCGGCGGCAACCTCACCACCGACGCGCATCTCGCGGCGCTTTGCGTCGATCGCGGAGCCACGTTGCACAGCGCCGACGGGGACGTCACACGGTTTCGCGGACTGCGCTGCGAAAATCCGTTGCGTTGACCTATCGGACGGCGGCGCCCGTGAACAGCGCGCCGTTCACCACGAAATGCACCCAGATACTCGCGATGTAGCCGAGGGCGATCGCCCAGCTCCATTTCAGGTGCGCCACAAACGTGTACGTGCCGCGCGCCTGACCCATGAGCGCCACGCCGGCCGCACTGCCGATAGACAGCAACGAGCCGCCCACTCCGGCGGTGAGCGTCACCAGCAGCCACTGTCCGACATCCATGGGCGGTTGCATCGACAGCACGGCAAACATCACCGGAATGTTGTCGATGAGCGCGGACAGCACGCCGATGGCGATGTTTGCCTTCGTCGCACCAAAGCCACCGTACGCCAGGTGCGACATGGCCTCGAGATAGCCGATGGCGCCGAGTCCACCGACGCAGAGAATCACGCCGTAGAAGAACATCAGCGTGTCCCACTCCGCCCGCTCGAGATGCTTGAACACGTCGAACGGCTCGCGATCGGCGCCCGCGTGCGACACGACCTCGAAGGGGTTGTCCGAGTCGACGCTGTGCAACTCCGCACGTTGGACCGATTCGCGTTCAGCCAAGCGGACCGCGGAGCGCTGCAGCGTCCAGCCATAGACTTTCAGCACACCGAGACCGGTCATCATACCGAGCACCGGCGGCAAGTGCAGGAATTGATGCGCGCCCACCGTGGCCGCGATCGTGAGCAGGAAGAGTCCGACGATGACGAAGGCGCCGGGCTGCAGCCGCATCTGCTCGGTGATCGGCGCCGGACGGCCGGCGCCGACGGCCGTGCTCATGATGACCGCTGGGACCAGCCAGTTCACGAGCGACGGCAAGAACAGTGCGAAGAACCCGGCGAAGGGAATGAGTCCCTTCTGCCATACCATCAGCGTCGTGATGTCGCCGAACGGCGAGAAGGCCCCGCCGGCATTCGCGGCCACGACGATGTTGATCAGGGCCACAGTCACGAAGCGCGGATTGCCCACGCCGACGCTCAGCACCACCGTGCCCATCAGCAGCGCCGTGGTGAGATTGTCGGCGATCGGCGAGATACAGAACGCGAGCCCGCCGGTGATCCAGAACAAGCTTCGCAAGCTGAAGCCGCGAGACACCATCCATCCGCGGAGCGCGTCGAAGACGCCGCGCTCTTCCATGGAGTTGATGTACGTCATGGCCGCCAGCAAAAACAAGAACAGCTCGGCGTACTCCAACAGGTTGTGCCGAACCATCTCTTCGGCAAACCGGGTGAGCGCGAGTTTGGTCTCCGGGTCGGTCGCCGCGTCGGCGGCGTTGGCGTAGCGCCATCCGATCAACGCCCAGATGACGCCGGCGGCAATGAGCACCGGCTTCGATTTGCGTATGTGCAGGAATTCTTCGCCGATCACCACCAAGTAGGCCAACAGGAACACGACCAGGGCGGCAATGCCCACCCATGCCGTCGTCAGGTCCAACCGTGTGGCGACGTCCGAGAGTTCAACCATATCGAAGGATAGCCACGGGAATGCCCATGGCGGCGCCGCTTACAATTCAGCGCCGTTCCCGGTGCCGCTGTCGGTGTGGACTGGCCGTCGGGCCGCCACTACCCCTTGTACCGGTGTGGGCGTCTGCCAGCCCGGTGCGGCCACTTCGGTGGTCGTGGTGGTCGACGCAGCGCCCCAACGCGAGGCAAAGCCTGAGGCGCCAAAGCGCGAGCCACCAAAACGGACCGAGAGCTGCGCCACCCCGAGGCGGGACTTCACCACGGCCCCGAGGCCAACCGTGGCCACAGACCACGTGAAGGCGACCGCGATGAGCCGGGCAATGGCACCGGCCACCGGCACCTTCGCGGCAATCGCCGCGCCGAACCAGATCAGACTGAGCGTGCCCAGCCCAACGGTGAGTCCGCGCAATGCCGCGCCCCGCTCGCTGCTCCTCGCACCGCGCCCGGCCAGCGCCCGGCCGATCACGATGGCCACCGCCAGAATGCCCAACGTAAAGGCACCGGCGTATGCCAACGCCCAGGCCAGGGCGGCGATAGGGATCGCCAGAATGCCGATGAGGGTGATGGCGCATGCCACCAGCAGCACGACGAGCAAGGGCACCGCCAGTAGCTGCCAGAGCAGCCCCACCCAGAAGCTGCCGGAGATATCGCGGGCAGCGGTCTTGGCGACGGCGGTGAGCGCTTCTTCGGCGGTCATGAGCACCACGAGGCCAATGATCAGGCCGATGCCGAACACACCGGCGACCGCGAGCAGATTGGTGGTCGCCATCAGCATGTCACGACCTCAGCGGGCGCGACGCGAGGCGGTGGCGAGGGCGCGAAGCCCAACGACCCCCATCCCGACGATCGCCACAAAGCCACCGGCGGCGATGGCCGCCATCTCCGGCGAGCCACTCTGCATGGCGGCGATCCCCGGCTGACCGAGCACTGTAGTCGCCACGTCGCTGGAGGCGGCCACGATCTGGTCGCGCACCCCTTCGGCGCCAAGCTGCGTGAGAATGAACGCCATGTCGGCGCGCGCAACCACCCAGGTGGCACCGGCGGTCGCGAGTCCTGCCGTGATCGCCGCGCCGACACCGGCCGCCATCCGGGCCGGTCGTGTGGCGGGGACGTACTGTGCCACGGTACGCGTGGCGGCGGCGTGCCACGGCTCGAACACTTGCACTTGCGACATGACCCGATCGGAGAAGTTCAGAGACGGGGCAAAGTCGGGGAGTGCCTCGAGGGCCACCATGAGCTCCCGAGCGCTTTCCAGTTCCTGACGGCACGGAATGCACGATTTGACGTGCGCTCTCAGGGGAGCGACGCCAAAGCCTTCCTCCCCATCCAGCAGGAGCTCGATTTCGTCTGATCTCAGGTGTCTGTCATGCATTGGTGGCCTCCACGGGGAACTACGGCCTGCCCGCCGTCAGGTTTCACAGGGTTTCCGCGATCTTGACGAAGATCACGTCATGAATCGATCCATCAGTCACGAAGCCCCTCGAGCGCCTTACGGAGCTCGTGGCGGGCCCGATGGATGTAGGTCTTCACCGTGCCCAACGGCAGGTCGAGCGTCGCCGCAATCTCCTCGTACGAACGGCCTTCCACATGACGCAGCATGATGCACGCCCGATACTCCGGGCGTAGCTGGGCGATGGCCCGTTCGATGGCCGACCCCAGCTCCTTGGCCTCGAGTTCGTCGAGGGCGTTCTCCTGTTCGGCTTCCAGGTTGAGCGTCGTGGCCTCGACCTCGCTGGCCGTGGAGGCGTGCGGGGAGCCGTCGATGCTGATCGTGTCCAGCCGCCGCCGCCGCAGGTGATCGATGGCCACGTTGTTCGCGATCTTGAACAGCCAGCTCGAGAACTTGAACTCGGGGCTGTACTTGTCGATGTGATTCAGCACCTTGACGAACGCATCCTGCGCGAGGTCTTCGGCCGTCTCCCGGTCGCGGACCATGCGGAAGACGAGCGAAAACACCGGCCGTTCGTAGCGGCGCACCAGCTCGCGGAACGCGAGCTCTCGGCCCTGCTGCGCCAGGCGAACGACATCGGCATCGGGGAGTGTTCCCAGCTCGTCGAGAGTCTGCATCGGATCGCATAACCTAGCATGGGCGTGCGCTTGCTCGCACTCCCCCGCCTGTCGATGTTTCGCGCATGCCAGTCGCCCCGCCTCCGAACAAGGCCCCCGAACGCGCTGAATCCACCGGCCGGGCCGAGCAAGCTGCCCGTGGGGAAGGGAAGCGCGAGTACGTGCAGCAGATGTTTTCGGACATCGCGCCACGCTATGACCTGCTCAATCACGTCCTCTCGATGAACATCGATAAGGGCTGGAGGCGGAAGGCCCTGCGCGCGCTGCAGTGGTCCCAGCGACCGGCGGGGAGCTACCTCGACCTCTGCGCCGGCACGCTGGATGTCGGCGCCGCGCTCGTGAAACAGCCTGGCTTCACGGGTTTCGTTGCCGGCGCCGACTTCGCGGTTCCCATGCTCCGTTACGGACACGGCAAGGCGTCACGTGACGTGCTGGCCCCCGTCGGTGCCGATGCGCTCGCGTTGCCATTTGCCAGCACATCCCTGGATGGTGCGATCGTCGCCTTCGGCATCCGCAATGTGGCCGATCTCGATGCGGGGCTCCGCGAAGTACACCGCGTGCTCAAGCCGGGAGCCCGCTTCGTGATTCTCGAATTTTCGACGCCGCCGCTGGCGATCGTGCGCAGTTGCTATCACTTGTATTTTTATCATGTCCTGCCGTTCGTCGGGCGCCTCGTGAGCGGGCATCGCAGCGCGTACACGTATCTGCCGATGTCCGTGTCGCATTTCCCGACCGAAGAGACGCTCGCCGGCCACATGCGCCGCGCCGGCTTCACCACGGTCACGTGGGAACGACTCACCCTCGGCATTGCGGCGATTCACGTCGGTACGGCGTGAGGAACGACATGACGACCCGAACGGTTGGATTCTGATGTCTCTCGATACGCTCTCCGACTTCATCGCCGCCATCGATCGCGCTGGCGAACTGCATCGCATCGCCGAGCCGGTGAAGGTGCATCTCGAGATCACCGAAATCGCCGACCGCGTGTCCAAGATGCCGGGCGGCGGCAAGGCGCTGCTGTTCGAGCACCCGGTCCTGCGCGACGGTACGCGATCGCAGTATCCGGTCGCCATCAACTTGTTCGGCTCCATGCGGCGCATGGCGATGGCGCTCGGCGTGGACGATCTTGACGCCATAGGCGATCGCATCACGGCGCTGATGGACCTGAAAGTGCCCGATGGATTTCTGGGCAAGCTCTCGTTGCTGCCGCGTCTGCTCGAGGTGTCGAAGTTTCCGCCGCGCACCAAGAGCGGTACGCCATCGTGTCAGGACATCGTGTGGCAGGGTGACGAGATCGATCTGGACAAGATTCCCGTGCTGCACTGCTGGCCGGAAGACGGTGGCCCGTTCGTGACCATGACGGCCGTCATCAGCAAGGATCCCGTGCGGGGCATCCGCAACGTCGGGATGTATCGCGTGCAGCAGCTCGACAAAAAATCGGTGGCGATGCACTGGCAGCGACACAAGACGGGCGCCGAGCACATGCGGCAAATGGCCGAACGCGGCGAGAAGATGCCGGTGTGCATCGTGGTGGGCGCCGATCCCGCGAGCATGTTTTCGGCCAGCGCACCGCTGCCACCGAACATCGACGAGTTTCTGTTCGCTGGGTTCCTCCGTCGCGATCCGGTGAAGCTTACGAAGGCCGTATCGTGTGATCTCGAAGTGCCGGCCGACGCCGAATTCGTGATCGAAGGCTATATCGATCCGGCCGAAGCGCTGGTGGTGGAAGGACCGTTCGGTGATCACACTGGCTTCTACTCTGAGGCCGATCTGTATCCCAAGGTGCACGTCACGGCGGTGACGATGCGGAAGCACGCGGTGTATTCGACCACGATCGTGGGCCGTCCGCCGATGGAGGATTTTTATCTCGGCCACGCCACCGAGCGCATTTTCCTGCCGCTGCTCAAGCTCACCACGCCGGAGATCGTGGATTACCATATGCCGGCCGAGGGTGGCTTCCACAACCTCGTGTTCGTGAGTATCGACAAGAAGTATCCCGGGCACGCCGACAAGGTGATGCATGCCCTGTGGGGGCAGGGACTGATGTCGCTGGCCAAGGTACTGGTGGTGGTGGATAAAGAAGTGAACGTGCGCAATCCTGTCGAAGCGTGGTGGGTGGCGCTCAACAACATGGATCCGCAACGCGACGTGCGATTCACGATGGGTCCGGTCGATGTGCTCGATCACGCCAGCCGCGCGTTCACGTACGGCAGCAAGATGGGCATCGACGCCACGCGGAAGTGGCCGGAAGAAGGCTTCACGCGCGCGTGGCCCAAGGTGATCACCATGGATGCAGCCACCCAGCGCGCCGTCGATGCGAAGTGGTCGAAGCTCGGTCTGCCCCCAATGGGCAAGCCATGAGCCGCGTCGTGCCGCCGAAGGGCGCCCGCGACGGGCAGGTGATGACGGGCGAGTCGCTGCTGGTGCGTCTGGCCAACTTCGTGAAGCTTCCGCATACCGTATTCGCGATGCCTTTCGCGTTGGTCGGTGTGCTGTGTGCCAGCGTGGTGGCACCGGTTACGGTCGCCATGGTCGGCTGGGTGTTGCTGGCATTCACGGCGGCGCGCTTCGCGGGTATGGGATTCAACCGCATCGTCGATCGCGATGTCGACGCGATCAACCCGCGCACGGCCAAGCGGGAGTTGCCAGCCGGCACGCTCTCCTTGGCGCAGGCCAAGGGGTCGGTGGCCATGGCCAGTGTGTTGTTCGTGGTGGCGGCGTGGCAGTTGAATACACTTTGTCTCGTACTGTCGCCCGTCGCCCTGCTCTGGGTGTTGGGCTACAGCTACACCAAGCGCTTCACCCGCTACTCGCACCTCTGGCTCGGACTCGGCCTTTCTATCGCGCCGGTCGGCGGCTATCTCGCGGTCACCGGCGCGTGGAGCGATCCATGGTGGTTCTTGTGCGTGCTTGCGCTGTCCGTCGTATGCTGGAGCGGCGGCTTCGATATGCTGTACGCGTTACAAGACGCCGACTTCGATCGCGCCAACGGCTTGCACAGTATGCCATCGGCGATCGGCGTGCCGAATGCGATCTTGTTCTCGCGCACGCTGCACGTGATCGCCGTGACGTGCCTGTCAGTGGTGGTGTCCACGCATCCGCTGGGGACCGGGGTGCCACTGGTGCAGACGGTGCTGTGGGGGGGCGTCGTGTTCGTGGCTGCGATGTTGGTATGGGAACATCGCATGGTGAAAGCCGATGACCTCACCAAGCTCGACGCGGCCTTCTTCACCATGAACGGCATTATTTCGCTCGGCTTCCTCACTGTGTTCGTCGTTGGCCGTGTGCTCGCTTCCGGATCAGTTGTATGACGCAGGTGGCGGCTCGACATCCCGTGGTGCTGGCCATCACCGGTGCTTCGGGCGCCCCGTACGCGGTGCGCCTGCTGCAGCAGTTGGTGGCCCTGAAGGTGCCAACGTGGCTGATTGTGTCGAGCCACGGATTCCGCCTGCTGGCCACCGAAAGCGAGATCCCCGACTTGCCCACGCTGCGTGCGCACGTCGGTGCCGATGCCTTTGACGCCTGCGTCACGGTGTTTGACGACAACGACCGCGGGGCGGCCCCCGCATCCGGGTCGGCGCGGTCGAGCGGGATGGTGGTGTGCCCGTGCAGCATGGGCACCGTGAGTGCGATCGCCCATGGTACGTCGCGCTCACTGGTGGAGCGTGCTGCCGACGTGGCATTGAAGGAGCGGCGAACGCTGATTCTGGTTCCACGGGAAACGCCACTCTCGCTGATCCACCTCGAGAATCTCACACAGGTCACGCGGGCCGGTGCCACGGTCATTCCGGCGGCACCGGGGTTTTACCACAAGCCGGCCAGCATCGACGATCTCGTGGATTTCGTCGTGGCGCGCGTGCTCGATCACCTCGATGTAGAGCACACGCTCGGCAAGCGCTGGGGCAGCGAGGTCGAGTAGCGCTCGGTGTGATCGCGGTACTTGTGCGTCGTACCTACCGGGCGGGCTGAGTCGTCGACAGGCAGATGCTTCTATTGCGTGTGGAGTCCATGCCCCGGGGGCTGAATGCCGCAGATCACGATCGAGCCAATCACCCTTACGCCGGACAAGTACCGCCACGTCTTCAAGACGAAGGCGACGGTGTTCGTGCTGACGTACCTGTGCTTTTTTCCGTTCGGTAATCTGTTGGGTCGACTGCTGGGCTACGACTCGATCGTGCGCTGGTTGATGATGCCGGTCTTGGCGCTGCCGATGGCGCTGGCGCTCTTCGCAGCGATCTTCGCGGTACAGTGGATGACCTCCGAGGCTTTCCAGGCGTTTCTGAATCCCCGTGGGTCCCGCGCGCCGGCGGTGATCACCAGCCGGGCGGAATCGCTGGTCGCGCGCGGGCAGTACGATACCGCGGCGGCCGAGTTCGCGGCGCTGCGGGCCCAGTATCCGTACGACATCTCCCTGCTGCGCGTCGAAGCCGAGTTCCACGCCGGCGTGGGTAGCAATCCCCAGTTCGCCGTTGAGCTGCTGCATCAGTTGCGCCGGGTGCCCAACGTACCGGGGGCCGTGGAGCGGTATGCCACACATCGGCTGCTCGATCTGTATCTTGGAGTGTTGGCCGATCCCGGGCGCGCCATGGTGGAACTCCGGCGCATGGCTGATCGCTTTCCCGACACGCCCGATGGACAGGGCGCGCTCGCCGAACTCCGGCGCCGACGCGACCATCTCGCACAGGACCAGACGCAGCTATGAAGGAAGCCATCATCATCGGCCTGATTTCCGATACGCACGGACTGGTGCGCCCCGAGGTGTTCGCGGCGCTCGACGGCGTGTCGCGCATTTTCCACGCGGGCGACGTGGGGCCGCCAGAGGTGCTGATCGAGCTGGCGACGATTGCGCCGATTCAGGCCGTCTGGGGCAACACCGACGCGCCGGGCCGACCGGATCTGGTAGAGCGCATCGAGGAAGTGATCGATGGCGTGCGCATCGTGGTCACGCACGGCCACGAAATCGGTAGCGTCAACCCGCCGCGACTCGTCAGCGCCTACATGAACGCTGACGTGATCGTGTACGGGCACACGCACCAGCAGCTGATTACCAAGGCGGCGCGCCGCATCGTGGTCAATCCTGGCGCCGCGGGACCGCGCCGGTTCAAGCTGCAGCCAAGCGTGGCGAAGCTGTACATCCTGAACGGGAAGGCGGATGTGGAGTTGATTCCGCTGGGGATTCCGGAGGATGTGGTGGTTGACGACGATGAGATTGGTGAGGGCTGACGGACTCACGTGAGCTTGGAGTATTGAGTTCGAGTTTCGAGTCATGGGTTGTCCAACTTACAACTCGAAACTCGAACTCAATACGCGAAACCCACGTGCGTGCCTCGGCATCACACCAATCTCCGCTTCAGTCATTCGGCAACCGCCCGTACGCGAACGACTCCGACCGATCTTTCGCCTGCCGTGCCATTGCCTCGAGCGCGCCGACGACGGTATCGGCCTTGAGCACCGCATCACTCGGACGGGTGCGAAACCACGATTCGATCATCAGCAATTCATCGAGCTGATCGACGACGGCGCCGGTAGGGACCTGTACACCGCGCTGCTCCAGCGCTTGCAGGGCCGTGACCGACTCCACCTCGCTGCAGCGCGCCTCGGCCACCACGCGTCCATGGCGCACGAGATACAGCCGATCGTCGCCGTCGCGCCCCGGCATCGCGTACACGAAGCTGGGCTTGGTGATCGCCTCGCGTACGCGCGCCAGCTGCGCATCGAGTTCCTGCAGCGCCGTGAGTCGATCGCGCAGCCAGCCGGCACGCTCGTACGACAGCGCGGCGCTGGCGGCGGACATCTCGCGTACGAGCTGCTGATGCGGCGAATCGTCGCGTCCTTCCAGCACGGCGCGCGCACGGGACAGCTGTGCGCGATACGCGTACTCGGTGGTGGCGCCCACACACGGCCCCAAACAACGACGCGTTTCGTAGCGATGGCACCCCGGTGTGCGGACGAGCGACGGATGTACCATGTCGTCGAACAGGTCGACGGCATCGTGCAGCACCATTTTCACGCGATCGGTGCAGTCGCGAAGCCCGAGCGCATCGTTGAGTACGCGCAGCGCCTCGACCAGTGGACGACGCGAGGCGAACGGGCCGATCACCTGCGCCGCCTGTTTGGCGCGGGCGGCGGCACTGGCCCGCTGAATACGGAGTCGTGGGGCCGGGCCGCCAGCCACTGTAATCACCCACCATTTATCGAGTGGACGCGCGGCTTTGATGTTGAACTTTGGCAGATGCGCCCGAATGAGTCGCACTTCGCGCAACAGGGCCGCAAACTCGCTCGGCATGGGTTCCCACTCGATGCGCGCCGTTTCGCGCAGTAATCGCGCATGCCGGTGTTCGGGCCACGGTAGTCGGAAGTACGACAGCAACCGCGTGCGCACCTGCGTGCTCTTGCCCACGTACAACACTTCGCCATGAATGCCGCGCATGAGGTACACGCCGGGCTCGTTGCGTATCTGCTCGCGCACGTGCGTACGCAATCGCTGCACATCGGCGTCGGGCGAGCCAACCGACAAATCGAGCTGCGTGGCCAGTTTGGCGCGCGCTGGACCGCGTGCCTTACCGCTGGCAGTGCGCGCAGAAGACCGTGCTGCGGCCGTCGATCGCGTGCGTCCCGACCAAGCGGCGACTGCAGGCGAGACAGGGTTTGCCGGCACGCCCGTAGGCGGCCAGCTGCTCGACGAAAGAGCCTCGTTCACCGCGTGCATCCCGATAGTCGCGAAAGCTCGTACCACGCGCGGCAATGGATGCCGTGAGCACGGCCCGCAGCTGCTCGCGCAGCGTAGCGCATTCCTGCACGGAGAGGGTGCGCGCTTCGCGCGACGGATCGATTCCGGCCAGCCACAGAGCCTCGTTCGCGTAGATGTTGCCGACGCCGGCGAGTCGCTTCTGATCCATCAGGAACACCTTGATGGCTTGACTCGACTCCCGAACAAGTCCCGAAAACTCGGCGTCGCCGAGCTGCGGGTCAAGAGGTTCGGCACCTAATGCGGTCGAATACTGGATAAAACGTTCGGGCGACATCAGGGCGACCGTGCCTAATCGCCGGACGTCGCGGTAGTGCAGGGCTCGGCCATCGTGCAGGCGAAACGTGACCGCCACGTAGGCCCGGTCCGCTGCGGAGAGCGAGCCGTCGTCGACCAGCATGCCGCCGGTGAAGCGCGGTTGCACGACCACGCGCCACGACGGCTCGATCGCGACCAACTCGGGGCGCGTATCGAGGTCGAGCACAATGAGCTTCGCGCGGCGCCACACGCGACGGATCGGAAGCCCCATAAGCGCCCGTGCGAAGTGAGCAACATCGCCCTCACGCAGCACGTCCGGGCGCGGCGCCTGAACGTCCGAAATAATCGCACCCACCACCATGGCGTGCAGGTCGCGGGCAATGGTTTCGGTTTCCGGAAGTTCAGGCATGACGAGCAGTAACACCGTTGTTGACGGCGCCGCAAGGAATGACGCGGCGGCTGACGAGGCTGCGCCTTGGCATTCTCTTACAGCAGCCGGACCACGCGAGCATCAACGTTCGGGGACAGCCGCGTGCGTTTGACATTGACTCCAACGCCTTACGAAGACGAGTCTCCTGTAACGCCGAGGCAGTTCGGTGTCGTGTCGTGATCTCTAACAGGGTGATGGAAAAGTCGGCGGCATTTTTCCTGGCGTGCGCCGAGGATTCGTATATGTTGGCGCATCCTCAAATGGAGCCTGTCGATGCGTGGTGCCGATCAACCGCAGACAACGATGTTCAGTTATGTCTCGGTCGAAGACCGGATTCCGGCGGACCATCCGCTCCGGGCAATCCACGCGCTGGTGCAGCCGATCCTGACGGCGCTGTCCCCCCGGTTCGATGCCATCTATGCCACGCGGATGGGGCGCCCGTCCATTCCGCCCGAGCGTCTGTTGCGCGCGCTGTTGCTGCAGGTGCTCTTCACGATTCGGAGCGAGCGGCAGCTCATGGAGCAGCTCAACTACAACCTGCTGTTCCGCTGGTTCGTGGGCTTGAATCCCGATGATGCCGTGTGGGTGCCGACGGTGTTCAGCAAGAACCGCGACCGGTTGATCGGGGGGAACATCGCGGACGCGTTTATGCAGGAGGTGCTGAAAGCGGCGGACGCCCGCGCGCTCTTGTCGCACGAGCACTTCACCGTCGACGGCACGTTGCTCGAGGCGTGGGCGAGCCACAAGAGCTTCCGGCCCAAGGACGATCCGTCGCCCCCGCCGTCGGATGGCGATCCCAAGAATCCCACCGTCGACTTTCGCGGCGAAAAGCGCTCGAATACGACGCATGAATCCGTCACGGATCCCGACGCACGACTGGCGCGGAAGAGCAATGGGACGGCGAGCATCATCGGGCATCTGGGCAGTGTGTTATTGGACAATCGCCATGACTTGATCGTCGCGACCGATGTACGCGCCCCGGGCTATGACGCGGAACGCGACGCGGCCCTCGAAATGCTGACGACGCTCGAACCGCGCGAACGCCGCCGTACGCTGGGCGCCGACAAAGGGTACGACACCGCCGCGTTGGTCGAGGGGGCTTGCGCGTGCGGGGTGACGCCGCACGTCGCCCGCAACATCCACGTGAACAAATCCAGGAGCGCGATTGATGGGCGCACGACGCGGCACGCCGGCTACGAGATCAGTCAACGGAAGCGGAAGCTCGTCGAGGAAGGATTCGGCTGGGGCAAGACGATTGGCGGACTCCGCAAACTGCAGCATCGAGGGCGCGAGAAGGTGGCGTGGATCTTCAGCTTTGTGAACGCGGCGTACAACCTCGTCCGCCTGCGCACGCTCATCCGCGCCGGGGTGTGCGCGTGAGCGCGCCCGTCCCCGCCGCCACCGCGGCGGATACGTCGAAACGGCCCCTGACGGGGCCCCGCCGAGCCGCGCACGGCGCACTCCGCGCCTCTCACACCACCGTTTGAACTCATTCAACGCGAAAATATCGAGCAGTTCGCCCACAGATCAGCGTTTTTCATCACCCTGTTAATCCATCCACGTCGATGCTGTGCTCCGAGAAATACGTTCACTGGGTTTTGGCGAGTGTGACGTTGTTGGTAGCGCTTTTAGCTTGTTCCGCGCAGGCCCCGCTCGGCTCCACCGCCGAAGCTCGGATATACGCGCTCGCTACCGTCCGCGGTCGCGTGGTAGATCTCAACGGCACTCCGCTCGATTCGTGTCGGGTTGTCGCGACGATTCCGGATTCTACGGGAGTCTATTTAGTGGTTTCCGTCATGACGTCGAGCGCCGGCACGTATTCGTTGCGCCCTGGGCGAGCTACCCCAGGTCTAGCAGATTCCGCGCTCGTGTCGGTGACGGCGCAATCGGCAAAAGGCGGTGACCGCCTTGCGGATGGTATGTACCCGATTGCGCAGGAGAAGGTTTGGCTTCCTTTTGTCAGCGATTACGACGTGGCGACGTACCGTACGCGAGACATCATTGTGCCATTTCGTCGCAGGTAGATGCGCGACCGCCTGTGCGGTAGTACGCGGGAACGATAGCGCGGGGGAAGATGACTTGGCT